>JAYKHC010000088.1:0-30763 GCA_035285465.1 Cyanobacteriota bacterium | reverse complement strand
TCCTGAGGGCAGATTCTCACGCGTTACTCACCCGTCCGCCACTAACCCGAAGGTTCGTTCGACTTGCATGTGTTAAGCACGCCGCCAGCGTTCATCCTGAGCCAGGATCAAACTCTCCGTTGTATTCAGATCCTCTTGCCTTCACTCAAAAATCTTCACGACCATCAGCTTTCACTGATCTCGATCCAATCTTTTTCGCTTGACGCAATCTGATGGGCTCACCCCCATCCTGAAACTCTCCCTCAAACGCGCAAACTTCTAACTCAAATAAAATCCAAGCTAAAATTCACTCGTTTCGTTAAAATTTCGGTGGTGGCTGCCTCCTTCTTCTCCAGAAGGGTTCAAAGAGTGCAAACCTCAGCTCGCAAGCTCTCGCTCACGTCCTGCGGCCTGACTTTCCCAGATCTCAGATCCGGTTCGCATCCCCTCAGCCTTGACGTCTCTTCAGCTCCTTCCCTTCCTTCGGTTCTCACCTCAAACGGTTCAAACCTCAAACGGTTCAAAACTCAAACAGTTCAAACCGTGGAAGCCTGCTGATTCTCTCAGCAGCAGTTGCTCGCGTCTCAGCTTCAGCTCTGCTTCTTTTCTTTTGACGGGACCTCACACCTTCACTGCTTCTTCCGTGCGCACCTCAAGCTCTCTCCCTCATCAGCTCGCGCTTCAAGGAAAATCACTCAGGTCCTCACGCAGTGAAAGCGTCAGTTCCTAAACTTTTCGGTTGTCCAGGTGCTGCCTCCTCCACCCCGGTCCCCCGGAGCTCTCGGTGGCTCGCTGCCTCTCGGCAACTCAGAAAACCTACAACATCGTCGGCTCGCGCCTGATTCAGCTGTGGGTGCCGCGCTCGTCGGGGATCCCCCTCGCCGCGCAGTCCATAACCATACCGCACGGCCACCCGGATCGCAAGGCTTCAGCCCACCAGGGCCTCGGCCCAAGGCATGAAACGGTGGAGGGTTTCGTCTCGATCGGCTGCCAGCACAGGGAAATCCACCGAGGCCAGATCGGCGCCGGGGACCAATTGCGAAGGATCGGCCGCCAACCAACGCACCGAACAGCCCAGTTCCGTGAGCACCAGCCAGGCGGCGGCCAGATCCCAGATCTTCGGGGTGGCTTCCAGGGCCGCCACGGTCTGTCCCATGGCCACGCTCACCAGATTGAGACTGGCCACTCCAAGCAGGCGGATCTTGCCGGGGAAACGACGCTGGGGGAGTTTCTGCAACACCCCGATCGAGCGGCTGCAGAGGGATGCGCATCCGGCTCGGTGGTTCTGAAGCGAAGGCGGAAAGAGGCGTTTGTCATTCCGCCAGGCTCCGGCTCCGCGAAACGCCACGATCCGCTGACGAAGTGAGGGGACGTCAAGAACCGCCAGAACAGGAACCCCGTGCTCGAATCTGGCCAGCGAAATGGCCCAGTAGGGAATGCCAGCGGCGAAGTTGGTCGTTCCATCCAGAGGATCCACCACCCAGTAGGCCGACGTGGAAGGGACCAGCTTGAGGCCCTCCTCGCTGAGAACCCCCTCATGGGGATACAGGTCGCGGAGCCCTTCAGCCAGAGTGGCATCGCTCCAGCGATCGCAGGCGGTGATCAGGCTGCCGTCCGGCTTCAGATCCGACACCATGTGCCCGAAGTCGACACGCTGACGTTCAGCCACCCGGTCGATCAGCGCTGAAAGAGCAGGATCCAGAACAGACGGAGGGGGGGAAGCCTGGCTCATCCGAACTCCAGAGAGAGCACCCTGGTGAGGGTGCGGCCTGTATCTTCTCTGAACTGACGCAGGTTCAAGCGAGACAGCACAAGCAGAGCGCCGGCTGCAACCAGAATCTCCACCGTGATCACCACGGCGAAAGGCAGGTAAACGGAATTCGCGAGTTCCACGTTCTGCTGGAGAACACGGCCGAGATCCAGCAGACCACCCCCGACAACCTTGCCGAGTGCCCGGGAGAGTGCCTGAGCCAGTCCCCAGACACCGACGAAGGTGCCAGCGGCCTGGGGAATGGTGAGATCAAGCATCAGAACCAGGGCGCTGTTGGTGCCGATGCCCGCAGCCAGACCGAACAGAAGCATCACCATCCTCAGAATCGGGACCTGAGCTGTGAGCCCGGAAAGCAACAACAGCACCAGGGTGATCACGATCAGCTGACATCCCAGTCGGGCAGCGGCAAGCTTGCCCAGCCTCGGAACAATCCAGAGGCCGGCCAACAGCAGCCCGACCAGGGTGCCGACTCCCCAGAGAGCATTCAGGGAGGCCGTGGCTGCGATCGGCATCCCGAACACCTCGGCTCCATAGCTCTCCAGAATCGGATCCTGGAGAAACAGACCGAGCGTGAACAACATCAGAAATCCGAAGAACACCAGCACCTGGCGACTGGAGCTGATCAACTGCCAGGCCTTGGCAAGAGTGATGGAGTCGTCCCGGAGCTGAGGGTCTGCTGGAGACGATCGGACGCGACGGGGGGGCTCCATCCCCACCGTCGCCACAAGGGTGAGCGCCAGAACCACGATCACCACACGAAGCATGAAATGAAACAGGGTGTCGCGCAGCACCAGAGGATCACTGACGCCATCGAGTGATCGCAGACTCAGACTGATCGCGATGGCTCCGGCAACGATTCCGACCGTGAGCAGGCACCAGATCAGGCCCACGGCCCGGGGGCGCTCCTGTTCGCTGGTGCGATCGATCACCAGGGCCAGATAAGGCGTGGAAGCCAGAGACACGGCAAGGCCGTAGCAGGCGAACAGGCTGAACAGGGCGGCCATTCCACCCCAGCGGGCTGCCGCCGTGCCTGCCTGCAGCACCGCTGCCACATGGAAGATGAGGGGAACGGACAGGACCGCCAGAACACAGAACAGGACGGTGCCGAGCCAGATGTACGGCAGGCGATGCCGATCCCGGAAGGGGTGGGAGTCAGAGATCTGGCCGAACCACACGCGGGTCGGGGCGACGAACTGCTCAAAGGCCAGAGCCGTTCCAACCAGCAGGGCCGGGAACTGCAGCTCCGTGATCATCACCCTGTTGAGCAAGCCTGCGAAGACAACAGCCAGACATCCCAGGCAACCCTGGAAAAGCCCCAGACGCAGGGTGTTGAGCAGGCCGAGAGGGGTGTCGCGAAGCCCGGAAGTCACAAAGAACCCTGAATCACCGTCAGCGGGCAGCCTGACAGGCCGAGATCAACGGCGAGGGTTCCACCGGAACGGAGGCGGCGCTCACGGGCTTCTCCGCGGGAAGGCTCGGAGCGGCGCAGACCGCGATCTGGTCAAGACCTGTTCGGCGCTGGAGTTCCACCAGACGTTTGTTGTACTCATTGATGGCGCTGGAGTGTCTGACTTCGGCCTGGGTGAGGTCGCGCTGGGTATCGACGACCTCCCTCTGGGTGGTGACTCCGGCCTGAAAGCGCAGTCGGGCCAGCCGCAACGACTCGCGTGACGAGATCACATCGCTGGCCGAGGTCTGGATGTTGCGGAGGTTCTTCTGCAATTCATAGAAGCTTTCCTCAACCTCGAAACGAATCAGATCCCGGCGTTGCGCAAAGCGGTAGGTATTTTCCTGAGCTTTCTGCTTCTGCTGGCGGGATCGAGCCTGGGCGGCACCACCATCAAAGATGTTCCAGGAGAAATTGAGGCCAATACTGTTATCAACATTCCAGCTGTAGTTTCCAGCCGGCACCTGAGAAGGGATGGCGTTTGAATAGCCGCTGGCACGGCCTGTGTTGAGGGCATTCACAATATTGAGAAAGGGCAGCACCTCACCGATGCTCGCCCTGGCATTGTTGTTGGCAATCGAGATATCGAGCAACACCTGGTCAAGCTCCTCTCGAAAGGCGTAGGCGGCCACGACACTGTCCTGAAGAGAAGCCTGCCAGGTTCCAACCACACCGGATGGGTCCTTGGCCGTCGGGGTGATGGTCTGGGGGAGGTCGAGGAGCGAGGCCAGGGCACGGCGGGCGATGTCCTGCCTGGCCAGGAAATCAGAGAGCACCTGCTGATCCCGGGCCAGCTGGGTCTGAGCCTGAAGCACCGCCAGCTTGGTATCCACACCCGCCTGATAACGGGCTTTGGCATCCCGGAGACTCACCAGCGAAGCCCGGACCGATTCCTGACCGATACGGACGCCGTCATCCGCTTGCTGGAGATCAAAGTAGGCCTGGGCTGTCTGGAGTCGCAGGTCTCTCAGACCGATCAGATACTGAAACTTTTCGCGCTCGAACTGATCTCGAGCCACCTGAATCAACGGGGTGCGGGTTGGATTGATCAGGCTCCAGCTCACCTCGAGAACAGCGGTCATCCGCCAGATGTTGGTGTAGGTGTTGCCATTGCTGAGCTGGGTTCCCCCCCCAGCAAAGCCGCCCAGGCTGAACTGCTGGCCGGTGGTGAAGCTGGGCAGGCTGGAGGCTTTCAGATTGATGCTGGGGTACCAGAGGGCAAGCTGCGCCCGCAGATTGCTCTCTGCCTGATCCACCTGGCTGGCGAGGGCCTTGAGGTTGGGATTGTTGACCTCAGCCAGATTGAGGCTCTCAGTCAGCCCCAGCGGACGCAATTGCTGCACCCTGACCTGATCGGGCTTCACCGGAAGAGCCAGCGACGCAGGAGCGGAGAGATCCTGCACGGCGGGCAGAAGCGTCCTGGCCGGCTGCTTGATCAGAGACGGATTGACCCGCGGCTGACGTCCCTTCACCTCAGGCGCGAGGGGAGCGCCGTCCTGGGAGACCGCTCCGGAGGCTGGCTGGGCCTGAGCGCTGCCCGTGGCGCCCATCGCGGCGATGAGGGCCGCACCGAACCAGGATCTCTTCACACCCGTTCACATCAGGTGGGCCGAGCTTAAACAGTGCCAACCGATCCGCCGAGGCAAGCCCGCACCAAATCCGCTGCATCAGACACCTGTCGAACCGGTACAGGCAGCTGACGCTCCAGGTCTTCGAGGGCAACGTCGTCGAGGAAGACGGCCTGCCCCTGCCGCAACATCACCGCCGGCAGAAGCAGTTGCTCACCAAGATCGCGACCGGTCAGTCCTGCCAAGAGGTCTGCAGCCGTGAGCAGCCCTGTCACCACCTGATCCTGCCCCCAGTAGGGGCTGGGCAGACCATGGAGGATCAGCTCCAACCCCTCGATGGCGTTGAGCCGCTGGACGGCCGGGCGCAGGGCTCCAGCCACCAGTTTTCCCACCACCCAGCTGAGTCTGCGGGGGCTTGCAAGCCGCTCCGGCAGCTGACGCGTGGCGATCTCCAGGGATTCCAGAAAGGCACGGATGCTTCCGACGCCATTTTCCTGCTGCGGAAAATCCTCATAGCTGGCTCGTTCCGGAAGGGGGGATCCAGCGATCAGGTACCACTCATCGGACAACCAAACGCAGCGCCGGCCCAGGCGGAGAAGGAACTCTCGCTGAAGCCTTTCCCCCAGGGAGATCACAGCCCTTGCACTGCCCTGATCAACCGGCTGCAGTTCACGACCCGGGGGGCGAAAACGGGTGAGACCCACCGGGACCACCGCGATCGAAAGAACGGCGGGCCAGGCGCCGCCGGCAAACGAAGCGAGATCCCTCAGCGTGCGGTCCAGGGCATCCCCATCATTGATGCCCGGGCAGACCACCACCTGGGCATGAATCTGCAGATTCCGCTCATCGAACCAGTGCAGTTGATCCATCAACAGAGCAGCCCTGGGATTCACCAGCAGGTTGCTGCGCAGTTCCGGATCGGTGGCATGCACTGACACGTACAGAGGCGAGAGTCGCTGCTGCTCAATCCTGCGCCAGTCGGCCTCGCTGAGATTGGTGAGAGTGAGATAGGAGCCGTAAAGAAAACTCAGGCGGAAGTCATCGTCCTTGAGGTAGAGGCTGTGGCGTTTCCCGGGAGGCTGCTGGTCGATGAAACAGAACGGACAGTGGTTGTTGCACTGCCTGAGTCCATCGAAGAGCGCTTCGGTGAACTCCAGACCGAGCCCCTGATCCGGATCTTTCTCGAGCTCGACCCGGTGCAGGGAACCGTCGGGATCCTCCACCTCCAGCACAAGCTCCTCTTCTCCGAACAGGATCTGAAGGTCGATCAGATCCCGCGGACGGCTGCCGTTGATCGTGACCAGACGATCTCCAGGCTGAAAGCCGAGCTCCTCGCCGATCGAGCCGGCTTCCACCGCAGCAACAACGGCCGGTTGGGGGCCCCTGGAATCAGAGACTGAGAAACCGGCACTGACAAGGCCGGAAGAGGGCTCGTTCCACATCGGTGCTGATTCTCAACCGGCTGTGAGGGACTCCACGGCCGTGCCACGCAACCACAGCAGGATGCTCAGACCGAAGACCAGCCTGTAGCCCACGAACACCCAGGTGCTGTGGTTCTGCAGGAAGCGAAGCAACCAGGCGATCGCCAGCCACGAGACCACCGCCGCAGC
The DNA here is from genome assembly GCA_035285465.1 of Cyanobacteriota bacterium. Classification (GTDB taxonomy): domain Bacteria; phylum Cyanobacteriota; class Cyanobacteriia; order PCC-6307; family Cyanobiaceae; genus UBA5018. The sequence goes on along the minus strand of JAYKHC010000088.1, from coordinate 24,388 downwards.
GAGGATCCCCACCGCCAGGGGGATCGGCCCGAGGTTGCCGGGGCTCTCCAGGACCGTCCTGAGCTCCACAAGCCCAGCAAGCGTGATCGCGGGGATGCCGAGCAGGAATGAGAAACGCGCTGCCGCATCCCGCTGCCAGCCATCGAACAGCGATGCCGTGAGGGTGCTCCCGGAGCGCGAGACCCCCGGCACCAGAGCCAGAGCCTGGGCGAGTCCGACCAGCACCCCATCGATCGGCCGCACCGTGACCAGGGCACGACGGCGGCGACCGACGAGCTCCGCCGAGGCCAGCAGCAGAGCCATCAGGATCGAGACCACGGCAATGGATCCCATGCTCCGTAACGGTGACTGGTCGTAATCGGGAACGAACGTCTTGATGGCCAGGCCTGCCACCAGAATCGGGACCGTACCGAATCCGATCGCCAGGCCCAGCCGTGCGGAAGGATCGGACCATTCCCCTCGGCGCAGGGCCCGGGACATGCCGTTCCAGACCTCAAGCAGGTCTTTGCGGAAAAAGGTGATCACCGCTGCGATGCTGCCCAGCTGAATCACGGCGGTTGCCGATACACCGGGATCTCCCCAGCCGAGCAGCACCGGAACAACCTTCAGATGGGCCGTGCTGCTGATCGGCAGAAACTCCGTGAGCCCCTGGACCACCCCGAGCACCAGGGCCTGCCAGCACGCCTCAGGCAGGCCAGGCTCCGCCGATGAACTGACGATGGCCATCAGGGCCATGCGGAAGCCGAACCAACTTCCCCAAACCTATGCGGACGATGACGGCCCGATGAGCAGCGGCGCAGCGACAGGACCGGCACATTAAGGTTGGACAACTTTCTTCACATCCTTGGTGAACGGGGCTTCATCCGCCGGGTTGACACTGAGGTCGTGGCCGACCGGTGGGTGGATCCCAACCCAGCTCCTCCGGGTTTCAGACCACTGGATCGGCGCTGCGCTTGTGAGCCTGCCGGTGTTTCTGGAGGCCCCCTGGGCCCGGCTGGCCCCCTGGGGAGCCACCCTGTTCACCGCTGTTCTGGTCGCGGCTGGCATCCTGCTCGAGCGGAGCGGAGAGCGGCACCTCAGAGTGGCCGGAATCGTTCTGGTTGGCTTCGCCGGCAGCTGGCTGGGAGGTTCGGTGTTCTGGGGGTGGTGCCGGCTTCATCCGCTCTGGCATCTTCCGATCGAGGGGTTCGCGCTGCCCCTGGCTCTTGCAGGGCTGGGCGGACGCTGGCGACTGGGGTGTGCTCTGTATCTGGGGTCTCTGCTCGGCACCGCTGCCACCGATGCGGTGATTGCCCTGACGGGTCTCATGCCGCTCTGGCCCAGGATTCTTCTCGCCGAACCCACCGCTGCCGGGCTGCTGTTGCAGCAGGCCGGCCTTGAGTTGCTCCAACCGTTTGCGCTGGTCGTGCTGGCCGGAGCTGCGGGCCTGCTGCTGAGAATCTCCTTCTGGATCTGGCCGCTCGGACAGGCCGGACGCATCGCTGCTGCCGCTCTGGCCACCACCCTGGCGATCGATGGTCTCTTCCTGGGCGCCGCTCTGATCGCCCCTCGCTGGAGCGGTCTGATCTGAAGATCTGCAAAAGCCGACCCGGCTCTGTGCGGCAGTCGCGTCAGAGCTCTGTACCGTTGATCAAGGCGTGTGTCAGCCACGGCTGAACCGCCTTCCCTTCAATCCCGTACAGACGGAGTGTCGAGATGAAACGGCTGGCTGCCTGGCTGATGAGTGGCGTGGTGCTTGCGGGTCTGCTGGTGATGCTGCTGATGCCCACTCCGGCTCTGGCCGCAGATCGTCGCAACGTGGCTGATGACAAAATCGCGGAACGCGGCAGCAAAATCGACCTGAACAACTGTTCGGTTCGCCGGTTCCAGGACTTCCCGGGGATGTATCCGACCCTCGCCGGCAAGATCGTTCTCGGAGGCCCCTACCAATCGGTTGACGACGTCCTCAACCTCGATCTCAGCGATCGACAGAAGGAGCTCTTCAACAAATATCGCGACAACTTCACCGTGACGGCCCCTTCGATTGCTCTCAATGAGGGCTTTGATCGCATCAATGACGGCCAGTACCGCTGACCCCGGAGAGGGTGAGCCTTAGGCTCTCCGCACGCTGAAAGCCGTCGGGCCACCGGCGGCTTTTTTCATTGCCGGCCCGGTCCGGAAGCTCTGCAGGGATGGAGAACGGCACCTGGATTCAGCACTGGGATGTGATCGTGATCGGAGGGGGTGCCGCAGGCCTGATGGCCTGCCTGGAACTGCCCAGCCATCTGAAGGTGCTGCTGCTGAGCAAGGACAGCGGCCCACCCTCCGCCAGTCGCTGGGCCCAGGGAGGTATCGCAGCGGTGACGGCCGCGGACGACAGTTTCACGAGCCACCGACAGGACACGATCCGGGCCGGAGCCGGGCTGTGTGACCACGCCGCGGTGGAATTGCTGGTGCATCAGGCTCCGGCCTGCGTCACCCGCCTGCTGGATCTCGGCATGGCCTTTGACCGGGAAAACGGCAGACTGAGCACAACCCTGGAGGCAGCCCACTCCCATCGCAGGGTGCTTCATGCCCAGGACCGCACCGGTGGAGCGCTTGTGGATGCTCTTGAGCGCGAGGTGCAACGCCGTCCGGGCCTCGTTCAGCATCGGGGGGTGATGGCCCTGAGGCTGTGGCTGCAGAACGGCCGTTGCTGTGGGGTGCAGATCCTCGTGGACGGACAGATCCGCTGGATCGCCGCCGGCGCGGTGGTTCTGGCGACCGGCGGTGGTGGCCACCTGTTCGCCCACACGACCAACCCCGACCTCTCCAGCGGCGATGGAGTGGCCATGGCCTGGCAGGCCGGTGCCAGCGTGCGCGATCTGGAATTCGTTCAGTTCCATCCCACAGCCCTGATGCTCCCGGGGGCCCCACACTTTCTGATCTCCGAGGCAGTCCGGGGAGAAGGGGCTCGGTTGGTGGACCATGACGGCAACAGTCCTGTGGAAGGACTGGTCGGTGGAGATCTGGCGCCGCGTGACCAGGTGAGCCGTGCTCTGGCCCGGCGCATGCGGGAGCAGGCCGCCGACCATCTGTGGCTTGACCTCCGGCCCGTCGGCCGGGAGCGGCTGGAGCGTCAGTTCCCCACCATCCTCGGCCGCTGCCGCGAACTGGGGCTGGCCCCCCTGAAGGAGCGGATCCCCGTGGCTCCTGCTGCGCACTACTGGATGGGTGGAGTGAGCACCGATCTTGAAGCGGCCACCGATCTGCCGGGGCTGTATGCCGTCGGAGAGGTGGCCTGCACCGGAGTGCATGGCGCCAACCGCCTGGCCAGCAATTCCCTGATGGAGTGCCTGGTGTTTGCCCGACAGCTGGGGCGACTGAAGCCAGCTGCAGCGGCCACGACCCCGCACTCACCGCAAGGGCGCTCGTTTCAGGACCCCCTGCCCGATCAGCAGCAGCTGAGGCAGCAGATCGCGACCCTGCGCCATCAGTGCTGGAGTGTGGCTGGGGTGGAGCGCTGCGGCCATGCCCTGACAGCAGCGCTGCCGGATGTGACCCGCCAGCGCCATGAGCTTGAACATCAACCGGGCTGGCAGACCGTTCAGCGACTTTCACCCAGCGAACTGTTGCAGCTTGCTCCAGGCCAGGAGGGAACCCTGCGGCTGCTGCATGAGCTCCATGACCGGCTCATCCTGGCGGAGCTCCTGATCCGTGCCGCCCTGTTCCGGGAGGAAAGCCGCGGCGGCCACTTCCGCACGGATGCGCCGACAAGCCAGCCGTTCTGGCAGCGCCACAGCCGTCATTCCCAGGACTCCGGCCTGGCAACATCAGCGGTGGACCTGGCGGTCGCAGGGCCGGCGCTCAGCCCCTGAAACCGCTCAGTTCGGCAAGCCTCGCCAGGGGTTTGACACCTGAATCAATGCGGCCGTTGATCTCCCATGAAGGAAATCCTTCAATCTTCTTGCTGTCGCACAGACTCTTCTGGCTGTTGAGGCCATCCGGGGCGCATTCCACAATTGTGAGCATGGCGGCGGCCTCACGGCCGAACAGCTCTTTCTGCTCATGGCAATGCGGGCACCAATAAGCGGAATACATCACCACTCCGGAACCGGCGAGGTGCTCAGCCAGGGCAATGGCCTCGCCGGAGCTCTCGGAGGTGACGATCGGAGGAGTCCCCTGAACCAGCTGTGAGCGTGGTTGATTGACCACCGCCGCCCAGCCCAGCCCGGCGAGACCGACAATCAGCGCCACAATCACCACACGGAAGACAACCTTGCCGTTGTCCTGCCAGTCGGCGCCGATCAGGCTGAGCACGAACAGACAGAGGCTCAGAACAGCCGAAATGATGCAGAAGGGGCAGCAATCCCGGATCCCGAACAGCATCACCCCCACCAGCACGATGCTGAACACAGACATGGCTGTGCTGAGCAGCAGCAGTCCCCACCAGCTGGGCGATGTGAGATTGACACGGGCTTCGCCCTGAAGCACCAGCGGAACCAGCGCCAGCAGCAGCACCGCGCCGTAGGAGAGCAGACCGAACAAGGCGAGCGGCTGCCCGAAGAGGCTGCCCCAGGCGCTGGATAACACCTTCTCGCAACCGTTGCAACCGAAGAAGCCCTCGCTGCTGCAGCTCAGCGAACCGATCACTCCCCAGGCCTTCAGGGTGATGGAACCGGTGTCAATCACGCCGATGGTCGCGAGCACGGCCATCACCACCCTCACCCAGCGGCGACCCTGGTCCTGCCGACGCCGCTGGCCGGCAAGTCGCTCGCTGAGGCGGGAGGAAGTCACGACGGTCGACAGGGGGTGGATCGATTGTGGCAGCTGCCCGTGAAAAGCCGCGATCCGCACAGGCAACGTAGGTTGTTCTGCAGATGGGCAATACGTGTCGAAGTTGAAGTCGAAACCCCAGTTCCACAACACATACCTGGACACAGCCAACCATCCGGACACAGCCAACCATCCGGAAAGAGCCACCGTGGCCTTCGCTCACCTGGGCTGTGAGAAGAACCGGGTGGACACCGAGCACATGCTCGGTCTGCTGGCCGAGGCGGGTTACGGGGTGACCGCTGATGAGCGGGACGCCAGCGTGGTGGTGGTGAACACCTGCAGCTTCATTGAGGAGGCACGCCGGGAATCAGTGCGAACCCTGGTGGAGCTGGCCGAGCAGGGCAAGGAGCTGATCATCGCGGGCTGCCTGGCTCAGCACTTCCAGGCGGAGCTGCTGGAGAGCCTGCCGGAGGCCAGGGCGATCGTCGGCACCGGTGATTACCAGCACATCGTGAGCGTGCTGGAACGGGTATCGGCGGGCGAGCGGGTGAATCAGGTGAGCGACACCTCCACCTTCGTGGCCGATGAGCACCTGCCCCGCTACCGCACCACCAGCGAGGCGGTGGCTTATCTGAAGGTGGCTGAGGGCTGCGACTACCGCTGCGCTTTCTGCATCATTCCCCACCTTCGCGGCGATCAGCGCTCCCGGCCGATCGAGAGCATCGTGGCTGAGGCCAGGCAACTGGCCGCCCAGGGGGTGCAGGAGCTCGTGCTGATCAGCCAGATCACCACCAACTACGGCCTCGACCTCTACGGCAGACCGAAACTGGCCGAACTGCTGCGGGCGCTGGGGGAGGTGGAGATCCCCTGGATCCGGGTGCACTACGCCTACCCCACCGGGCTGACCCCGGAGGTGCTGGAGGCCTACCGCGATGTCCCCAATGTGCTGCCCTACCTCGATCTGCCCCTGCAACACAGCCACCCCGATGTGTTGCGAGCCATGAACCGTCCCTGGCAGGCCGGACTCACCGGGGGGCTGTTGCGCCGCATCCGAGAACAGCTCCCCGATGCGGTGCTGCGCACCACCTTCATCGTGGGCTTTCCCGGTGAAACCGAGGCACACTTCGAACACCTGCTGGATTTCGTGGCGGAGCAGCAGTTCGACCATGTGGGCGTGTTCACCTTCTCCCCGGAAGAGGGAACGGCCGCGGCCGAGCTGCCCGATCCGGTGCCGGCCGACGTGGCCCGGGCGCGCAAGGATCGGCTGATGGCGCTGCAGCAGCCGATCGCGCGCTCCCGAAACGCCGCCCATGTGGGTCGCATTGTGGATGTGCTGATCGAACAGGAAAACCCGAGCAGCGGAGAGATGCGGGGACGTTCCGCCCGTTTCGCTCCGGAGGTGGACGGTGAGGTGCGCGTGATGCCCGGGCCAGGCGGCCTCTGTGCAGCGCCCGGAACCCTGGTTTCGGTGAGGATCACCGCGGCCGACACCTACGACCTGATCGGAGAGGTGGTGGGAGCCGGGGCTGCTTGAGCGGGCGGATCGCGACCAACCTGCGGCAGCGGTCCCTGAGCCATCAACGCACCACCTTTCTGGCGGCCTCCGGGCTGAGCACAGCAGGCTCCTTCGCCGGGCTGACCACGAAGGGCTGGATCCTGCTGCAAGGCAGCGACAGCCCACTGCTGCTGGCCCTGCACTTCGCCATGCTGGCTCTGCCGACCCTGGTGGTGAGCGGCTGGGCGGGAGTGGCCACCGACCGCCATGGGGCCGAGCGCGTGCTGATCTGGGCTCAGTGGGGACTCTTCGCGGCTGCACTGCTCGGGGCGGTGGCCATTCCACTCACCACAGGAACCCCGCAACTGGTGATGCTGCTCGGCAGCACCTTGCTGATGGGAGTGGCCAGCGCCTACGAACTCACGGCACGCAACAAGTACTGCGCCCTGCTGGTGCCGGAGCCTGAACAGCTGGGGGGCTACCTCACCAGCTTCTCGGTGGTGTTCAACCTCGGGAAGCTGGTGGGTCCACCTCTGGGGGGATGGCTTGTGGCGGTGAGCGGGCCTGCTGTGGCTCTGGCCATCGACGCGGCGACCTATCTGGTCCCCATCGCTGTTGTGATCGGGCTGATGCAGCCGCAACGGGATCTGGAGATCCGCAGCGCGGCCGGGCAGGCTGCCAGCCTGGCAACAGCCTGGCAGGAAGCTGGTTCCACGCTGCGCCATGTGATGCGGTTTGCGGCGGCGGCCTGTCTGGCCTGCTTCTTCCATCCCGCCCTGGCACCGCTGATGGCGAAGGATGTGCTGGGTCCGAGCCCCCAGGCCCTGGGCGCTTACACCGGCATCCTTGCGGCCGGCAGCATCGTCGGGGGCGTTCTGCTGCGTCGCCACAGCCTCTGGCTCAGTGAGCGGCCGGCCCTGCTGCTGGGGGGGTGCACAACGATCACCGGCCTGGCCCAGCTGGCCATGGCCGTTGCAGGGCTGCGGGGCGCCCTCTGGGTGGGTCTGGCAGGCACCTTCGCGATCGGTGCCGGAACAGCTGCCTTGCTGGCAGGGGTGAACATGATCAGCCAGGTGGGAGCCCCGGTCGCCATCCGAGGACGGATGGCGGGGTTGGGGCAGATCGCCTTTCTGGGTGGAGGAGGGGCCAGTGGGCTGCTGGCCTCCCTGATCACGATGGGGGCCGGACTTGTCAGCAGCTTCGCGGTGCTCGGCGGGATCGCCCTGGCGCTGGGGGCCCGGGAGCTGATCGTTCGAGGTGGGATGAGGCTTCAGCTCAGATCAACTTGATGCCCCTCAACACGAACGAGAGACTGAGGGCGGCAACCAGGCCTCCGGCAACCAGGGCCAGATAGATGACAGGACCCATGGATCATCCAAGCTGAAGTGGTGCCATTACAGCAGATCCGCTGGCCACCTGGGGCCGTGGATCTGCTCCTAGGGTGATGTGCATGCGAACGCTTTACATCTATCCGAAGTTCCCCAAAACCTTCTGGAGTTACGAAAAGATCCTGGAGTTGGTGAACCGGAAGGTGCTCCTGCCTCCGCTCGGGCTTGTGACGGCAGCGGCTCTGCTCCCCCAGCACTGGCCGATGAAGCTCGTGGACAGAAACATCCGTGATGTTGAAGATTCCGAGTGGGCCTGGGCCGAGCTGATCGTGATCTCCGGGATGATCGTTCAGAAGGCTGATATGGCCATCCAGATCGCCAGGGCCAAAGCTCGTGGTCTTCCGGTTGCCGTGGGCGGCCCCTTTGCCAGTTCCACTCCGGATGCGCCTGAGCTGGAGCTGGCTGATTACAAGGTGCTTGATGAGGGAGAAATCACCCTGCCGCTGTTCATCGAAGCCATCGAAAGGGGAGAAACCGGAGGACGGTTCAGCGCCAACGGGGACAAGCCTGATGTAACGGTTACACCGATCCCGCGCTTTGACCTTCTGGAGCTGAATGCCTACGATTCCATGAGCGTTCAGTTTTCCAGGGGTTGCCCGTTTCAGTGCGAATTCTGCGACATCATTGTTCTGTATGGTCGCAAGCCCCGCACCAAGACCCCTGACCAGCTGATCGCTGAACTGCAGGCTCTCCACGACCTCGGCTGGCGCCGTTCGGTGTTTCTCGTTGACGACAATTTCATCGGCAATAAGCGCAATGCCAAGTTGCTGCTCCCCCCACTCAAACAGTGGTTGATCGAGCGGGGCTACCCGTTCAGCTTCACCACCGAGGCCTCGGTGGACCTGGCAGCCGACGAAGAATTGATGCAGATGATGGCCGAATGTCGTTTTGAGGCCGTTTTTCTGGGAATTGAAACGCCGGATGAAGCCAGCCTCTCGATTGCCGGCAAGCATCAGAACACCCGCAGCTCCCTGGAGGAGTCGGTGGACCGGATCACCGCTTACGGCATCCGGGTGATGGCTGGCTTCATCATCGGCTTCGATGGTGAACAGAGCGGTGCCGGCGACCGCATCGTGGAGTTCGTGGGCCGCACGGGGATCCCGGCTGCGATGATGGGCATGCTTCAGGCCCTTCCCAACACCGGGCTCTGGCATCGGTTGGAGAAGGAGGGCCGACTGATCCAGGAGACAACCGACGCCCGAGGCGTCAATCAGACCAACCTGCTCAATTTCATCCCCACGCGCCCGATCCGGGAGATTGCCAGCGAATACGTGGATGCCTTCTCCAGGCTCTACGAGCCGAACGCCTACATCGAGAGGGTGACTCATTACCACCTCAAACTCGGCAAACCCCGTTGGCGGCAGTTCGTCCCCACGGCCTTCGGGAAGGCGTCCCTGCCCCCCCTCAGCGACCTCAGAGCTCTGCTGATCGTGTTCTGGCGACAGGGAATCAAGCGCAACACCCGTTGGCGCTTCTGGATGTCATTGCTGAAAGTCGCCCGTCAGAACCCTGCCGTTCTGGAACTGTTCGTGGCAGTGCTGGCCCACAACGAGCATTTCCTGGAATACCGGGCCGTGGTCAGCCATGAGATTGAAGAACAGCTGGCGGCCCTGCCTCTGGATCCCCTCGAGCCAACCGCCCTGGCCCAGGTGACCTGACAACCGCGAGGGGTTGATTCAGTCCTGGATGTAGTCCGTGCCGTTCAGCAGGCAGCCTTCGGCTTTCTGCAGTTCGCGACCGAGATAGAGGGCGTGGTCCAGGCGGCTGAGCCGGTGCGGCCCTGGACCCTCCGTGAGCGCGATCCCCAGTTGCTTGGCGCTGCGGCCCCGATAGATCTGGGTGGGTCGGCGCGCCCCGGCTCCGCGGCAGGCCAACACCTCGCCGGTCTCAGGATCCGTGGCCAGACCGCGATCATTGATGCCATTGCTGTAGTGCTCGGCCACCAGTTCACCGGCCTGGGCATCGACCCGGATCAGAAAATAGCCAGCTGGATCGAGTTCGATGAAGCGCCTGGATAACGTTTCATCCAACTGCTGGCGCTCCCGCAGGGCCTGCTCAGGGATGGTCGCCACCGGGCTCGAACGTGGGTGCATGGGGAGGATCGTAGGAAGCTGTGAACGGAAGCTCGGCATTGGTGGCCGCGATCTGGTCATGAAGCTGGGCATTGGCCCCGGGCAGCCAGTCGCGCACGATCCGATCAAAGCGTGGGTGATACCAGCGATGCAGGCTCGCTCGCGGCTGAGCCACAAAGCCCCGGCGCCGCTTGTGGCTGCCGCCCGCCCCGGGATCAAAGCGTCGGATTCCGTTGTCGATTCCCCACTCGATCGGAGCGTAGTAACAGACCTCGAAATGAAGGGCATCAACCTCCACGTCGCTTCCCCAGTACCGCCCCCAGAGCCGATCGCCACTGCGGACGCACAAGGACATGGCCAGAGGTTGATTCGGATCGCCTCGGTGAGCGCTGAACAGCACCAGGTGATCGCGAAGCTCGGCAGCGAGCGCAGCAAAGAAGGCCTCACTCAGGTATTTGCTGCCCCACGGCCCCCAGCGGGCGCAGTGCTGGGCGTAGAAGTGATGCATCCGTTGCACCAGAACCGGCTCGATCGCCGCTCCCGCCAGGGCCGTCACCTGCAGGCCCGCTGCCGCCACCGCCCGACGCTCACGCCTGATGTTGCGGCGTTGGTTGGCATTGAAACTGGCCAGATAGCCCTCAAAGTTCTCGTGACCGGGATTGCCCCACTCGGTCTGGGAATTCAGCCAGGTGGCGCAACCAGCCGCTTCGGCGAACGGTTGCCAGGCCGGATCCACATAAAGGAAATTGCAACTCAGAATTCCATGCCGGCTGCAGAAAACATCGATCAGATCCAGCATCCTGGCGGTGAGTGGCCCTGCCGGCTGATCCGGCGCGATCAGAAAGCGATAGCCCTGCACCGGACTCACCGGGCTCATCCCCACCAGTTTCGGGTAATACCGCTGCCCCAGCTGGCCGGCCAGCTGGGCAAAGCTCTGGTCGAACACAAACTCGCCGTAGCTGTGACCCTTGAGGTACAGGGGCGCGGCTGCCACCAGCTCGGCCCCACGCCACAGGCCGAGGTGACAGCTCTGCCAACCCTCACGCGGCACGATGCTGCCGCTGCGTTCGAGGCGTTCAAGCCAGCGCCAGCGGTAAAAGGGATGACCATCGGGATGCGCCACTGCCAGCAGAGCATCCCAGGCCGATTCGGGGATCTCAGCCATCCCCCGGTGCCACCGCGCCTCCAGCTCAGCCATGGCCGCGACAACAGGACGCCTGGCAGGCAAAACTAACCGGATCCCTGCGGCGCCTGATCAGCGTCTGAATGGCGTGCTCAGCTCCCGGAACAGGATCACAGTAGGGGGATCGCTGCGGGTGGTCGGCGGTGCAGCAGCCGTGCTGCTTGTGCTGACGCCGCCCGCCACGGCAGGTCTGCTCACACCCCTGCTGCAGTTGATCAGGCCAAGGCTCGAGAGCCAGCTGCAGCAGACCTGTGTGGAAATGGCCGGCGGCGGCAATCGGAAACTCGAGCTCAGCCTTCAGGCCCCTTGCCGCCAGCTGGCAGGTCACACCAGCCGCTGTCTGATCGAGGAAACCGATCGGAGCGGACGCAGCCTGGGCGTGATCAGCGAACTGATCAGCGGCCGTTTCGGCGATGACAGCGAGGAGGTTGTGAAGCGCTGCCTGGCCCGGATGTTCGGTCTGCCCCCCAACAGCCTCAGGGACGTGCCGCTGCGGGTGCTGGCCCAACGATTCGCCCGGAGCTCCGATCAGACGGATGCACCCGAGGAGGTGGTGCCGTAGCGCAGCAGGAGTTCGCCGCCCCCGAGAACGCGCTGCTCCAGCAGGCATAAACCCGGGTTCTGCAACGAGGCCCAGGCCGGAAGCCAGATGTTGCCCCCCCCGAGCAACCAGGGGCAGAGCGTGATCTGCAGCTCATCCACCAGCTGTTCGCTGAGGAGTGCGCCCGCCACGGCCGCTCCTCCCAGAACCGCCAGCCGCTGGATCCCCAGCCCGGCGAGCTGTGCGAGCGCCTCAACCCAGCCTCGCATCGGCACGAACCGTTGGAAGCCGAGCTCGCAGGCCCGGGCTTCATGCTGAGGGGGGGCCAGCAGCCAACGCTCGAGGGCCTGCCGGAAAAACGGCAGATCGGAGTCGATCGCAGCACCGCGGCTTGCCACCACCGCCACCGGCTGGGACGATCGCCCCGAGCCAGACCGCTGCAGGAGCAGATCGGGCTCCCGGATCAGGGCGGTGCAGCGATGCTGGCGGAGCGTTTCGGCCCCCAGCAGGGCGGCATCGGACCAGGCCAGTGCTTCTTCCAGGACCCGGCGATCACCGCGGCCGCCGAGCTGCGCGGCACCTCCCTCGGCCGGTGCCAGGCGGCCGTCGACGCTCACCGCCAGCACCAGACGGGTGCGGGGGTACTGCAGAACCGCCCCGGAGCTCAACCGACTGCCACAGCTTCAAGCGCCTGAGGCATGAACCCCAGTCGGGGGGTTTCCGCGAACACCTCGGCGGCGTTGTTCGGACTCTCCTGAAGACGCACCTTGTGAAGCGAGGCACCGGCTGCGGCGATGGGGCCCTGCAGGATGTCAGCGATGTGAAGGGCGATGTTCTCCGCCGTGGGAACGGTGGTTTCGAAATGCGCCACATCCTTGTTGAGGAAGGTGTGGTCAAAAGGCTCAACCACCAGATCAGCCACCAGCTGCTGCAGGGCTGACAGGTCGCAGACCATGCCGCTGCGGGGGTCGATGCGACCGCGGACCGTGACCTCGACGAGGTAGTTGTGGCCATGGCCATGGGGTCGGGCACACTTGCCGTAGATGGCCGTGTTCTCCTCGAACGACAGCTCCGGACGAGCCAGCCGATGAGCAGCGGCAAAATGAGTTCGGATCGACAGAAAGGCTTCCATGGAGTCGTCGAGCACGTCGGCCCAGAGGTCAGGTTGTTCGTGGAGGCGCAGGGCCGTCAGCGGCAGATGAGGGGAGAGGCGCCGCCAGATCGCCAGGCAGAGGCCCTCGGTGGTGGGAAGCATGCCCTCGGGTCTGCCCAGATCAAATTCCGGCCAGGCATCGTTGAGGAGCCGGAAATCAAGCTGGGCCGTCACCTCGCGGCGGATGGCGTGCTTCACCTCCGAAAGGTTCAACACCATCCCGTCGGCGTCGAGGGGGCCTCCCATCGCGACGATCAGCTCGTAGTTGTGGCCATGTCCCGGGCTCAGGGTGCAGGCCCCGAAACGGGCACGGTTGTCGTCCGCGGAGAGTTCAGGAAGCCAGTAACGGTGACTGGAACTGAAGCTGGCGCGGCGGGTGATCACGCAGGACCGACCGCGACCATGAGCTGCCGGGGGTGCTGGCGCTGCTGGGGGTGCCTTCATGCGCCTCGGGTCGTGACGTTTCATCCTAGGAAAGCCCCCTCAGGACACGGCAGGCCCATGAGCAGCCCCACCCACGGCCAGCTGGCAGGCCGGCTGGAAGGCATGAATCTCTACCTGGTGGGCATGATGGGGGCCGGCAAGAGCGCTGCGGGGCGACCGCTGGCTGACGCCCTCGGCTACAGGTTTGTGGATGTCGACACCGCCCTTGAGCAGGTGGCCGGCCAGTCCATCGAGGAGATCTTCAACCACGAGGGAGAAGCGGCCTTCCGGGCCCTGGAAACGGCCGTGCTCGCCCAGATCACAGGCTGGCATTCGCTGGTGGTGGCCACCGGTGGTGGAGCCGTGACACGCCCTGAGAACTGGGGGCACCTGCGCCAGGGGCTGGTGGTGTGGCTCGATGCGGAACCGGCTCTGCTGCTGCAGCGACTGAATGCTGATCCAACGCCGCGGCCGCTGCTGCGGAGTGAAGACCGGGACGCCCGGCTGCAGGCCCTGCTGGAGCAACGGCGGCCGCTCTATGCCCAGGCCGATCTGCGGGTGAACCCGTGCGGTGGATCACCGGAACAGGTGGCTGCCGATGTGCTCAGGGCGATTCCCTCCGTGCTCCGGGAACGGCAGAAAGCCCCGACTCAGCCCACGTGCCTGCAGGACAGGAACGGCATGATCACCGCTTCGCTCAACTAGCCCCCGGGCGCTCCAGTCTCACCGCAAACCACTGGATCGCCAGCCCCGGCTCCAGCACCAGTTCGCAGGCTGTCTCCAGGAGCCGCCGGGCACGGGCTTCGGCCGTGGGGAGATCGGCCAGATCAGCCGGCACCACGGCCATCGCAGCCAGCTGCCCGGCCAGCCAGGGGAGGGTCTCGTCGGCGGAGAGGATCCGCTCGCCGCAGCGGGGATCGAGCACCACGTAATGATCGAGCTCCCGCAGCAATGGATCCGACATGGCATCAGCCCTTCTGGCATCCATCCTGACGACGCTGCTGACGCTGCTGCCGGCCCGTGCCGGTGAATGGCCGGCCTGGAGCCTGCCGGGGCCCCTCCCCCAGCCAGGCCGGGCCGACCTGGTGTATCCGAGCTGGTTCGAGGGCCGCTGGCTGGTGAACAGCTCCGGCGTGAACCACGAGGCGCGGTTCCGCCCCGGGGTGGGGGGGGTTGTTGGCGAGCGGGCCTTCAATGCCCTGGCCATCGGTCGCGCCCTGCTCGGGGAATCCCTGCTGTCGGTGGACGATGATCCGGCCAATCCCAATCGCCAGATCGCCCGTCTGGCCGGCGGCTTGATGCTCGAATCCACGGTGCTGGGGCGGCGTACGGAGGGATCCGGAAGCGACTTCTGGGCGGATGAACTGGCTTTGCAGGTGCTGCATGGACCTGGCAATCCACGGGTGAGCCGGGTGGAAACCCTCAGCCATTACCAGCTCCGACCGGATGGCCGCATCGAGGCTCAGCAATGGCAGGCCCGGTACCCGTCACCGGCCCTGGGAGTGGCGGCCCGACCAACCGGCACCAGCCGTGAGGAGCTCAGCCTGCAGCGCTGGCCGGGGATTCCGCCGGATGAGGCAGACCGACCAACTCCGCCGTGATCCGATCACGCCAGCGGAACAGGGGCTCCAGCAGAGGATTATCAGCCACACCTGCCACGCCATGACCGGCGAGAGGAGCCCCGGCGCTGGCGGGAAACAGCAGCAGGGAAAGCTGGGCGGCCACGGCCAGATCGGCCAGGCTGAGCGTTTCGCCCACCAGATACGACCCGGCACCGACCAGATCGCTCAGCAGGGCCAGGTTCTGCTGAAGGTGCTCCCTCTCGCCACCGGCGACGGCTCCGGCCACCACCTCGCCCACGGTTCCGGGAAGACCGACGACCAGCTGCCTCAACGGGCCCGGGGTGGCGGCAGGAAGCAGGGCCGAACGCAGCAGGGGATCGGCTGCCGCGCCCTGGGCAAAGGCCAGGCGGCAGCCGGAGGCCAGGGTGGTGTCAGCCCAGTCCTCCAGCAAAAGCACCCGGGCCCGCTGCCGGGGATCCGGAGGCAGCAGGGCGGGATCGGGATGATGCCGCTCGAGATGCAGGGCGATGGCGGTGGAATCGGCCACCACCTGATCACCATCCACCAGCACCGGCACCTGTCGCTGACCGGAGAGTCGGAACAGTTCGAGCTGACCGAGGCCGGGCAGCACCTCCACCACGGAGTAGGGAAGTTTCTTGGCGGCCAGCACCAGGCGCACCTTCTCGCAGAAGGCCGAATGGCGGAACTGGTGCAGCGTGAGCATGGGGCAGTTCCGGCACCTGAACGGCAGAGTAGCGATCATCCGCCGAACACCACGGCTGCCTGCAGGCCATGAAGGAGTTCTTCCTCAACGTCTCCCGCTACCCCAGGTATCTGGTGGCCTTCGGGCTGGGGGTGGCCAACTCGGTGTTCGCGCCGCTGGCGGCCCGCACCCGCAACCCCGTCACCGCAGTGGCTCTGATCGGCGCCGCGCTCAGCGGCCTGCTGAGCCTGGCCCTGGTGCTGCGTGCCATGGTGAGTGTTGCACCGCTGGCGTAGCGATGGCACAGGGCCGGAGGGTGGAGCGGGTGGCCTCCCTGATCCGCCGGGAAGTGAGCGAACTGCTGATGCATGGCATCAAGGACGAACGGGTGCGTCAGGGAATGGTGAGCATCACCCATGTGGAGCTGGCGGGCGATCTCCAGCACTGCAAGGTGTTCGTCAGCGTGTTCGGCGGCAGGGACTCAGGCGAGCAGGCCCTCGCCGGCCTGCGAGCTGCCACCCCGTTCCTCAAGGGTGAGCTGGGGAGACGGCTGCAGCTCCGGCGCACCCCTGAGCTGGTGTTCCAGCTGGATCACGGGCTTGAGAAGGGCACATCGGTGCTCAAGCTGCTCCATCAACTGGAGCGCGAACGGGAGCAACAGCCGGACACCGACCCTCCCAGCGCATCATCCGATGCGCTGAAGCCCTGAGGGAGAGGTCCATGGCCATGGTCGACTCCGGAGCCCGCCGACTGGCCGCCGAACTGCTGGTGATCCGGGCCAGCGGCACCCTCAGCGACGACCAGCGCCGCCACCCCCGCTGGGAGCTTCCGAATCAGGAACTCCGCCGCCTGCTGAGCGAAGGGGTGGGGGGGGTGATCCTTCTGGGCGGAAGCGCCGCCGAACTGAGTTTGCGCACCCGTGAACTGCAGGCCTGGGCCCACCAGCCGCTGTTGCTCTGCGCTGATGTGGAGGAGGGCGTGGGCCAGCGTTTCGAAGGAGCCAGCTGGCTGGCGCCGCCCCTCAGCCTGGGTCGGCTCCATGGCCGGGAACCGCAGCGGGCGGAGCAGCTGGCCGAGCGTTACGGCCGCTGCATCGGCCGGGAAGCCCGGGCCGTGGGATTGAACTGGGTGCTGGCGCCGGTGGCGGATGTGAACAACAATCCGGCCAACCCGGTGATCAATGTGCGGGCCTGGGGCGAGGACCCGGCCACGGTCTCAACCCTGGCAACGGCTTTTCTGCGGGGCGCCACGGCCGAGGGGGTGCTGTGCTGCGCCAAGCACTTTCCAGGCCATGGGGACACCCAGCAGGACTCCCATCTGGAACTGCCGCTGCTTGAGCACGACCGGCCACGCCTGGATTCGATTGAACTTCCGCCCTTCGACGCGCTGATCAAGGCGGGGGTGCCGGCGGTGATGACAGCTCACCTGCTGTTGCCGGCCCTCGACCGGGAGCGGCCCGCCACGCTCTCGGCGCCCCTGCTCACCGAGCTGCTGCGCCTGGAGCTGGGATTCACGGGACTGGTGGTGACGGATGCGCTGGTGATGGAGGGCATTGCCGCCCACTGGACGGCGGGGGAAGCGGCCGTGCTGGCGCTGGAAGCCGGCGCCGATCTCGTGCTGATGCCGGCGGATGCCGAAGCGGCGATCAAGGCCATCTGCGCGGCACTGCAGAGCGGACGCCTGAAGCGGGAGCGGCTGGAAGCCAGCCGGCAACGGCGGCGGCGGGCCCTGGCCCAGCTGCGCGATGACACCCTGCAGCGCGATGCGGCCAACCCGCTGGGCTGGCTGAGCAACGGCCCTCTGCCCGATGACCGGTCCCTGGCGGTTGAGCTGATCCAGACGGGGCTGGAGCGACAGGGGCCCTCGCGGCCGCTCGCGGGCGTGCAGCTGCTTTTGAGGGTCGATGGCGGCCCCGGCGCCGCGGTGCTGCCCCCCACGGCGCCGGCTCTCCTCCGGGCTGCCACCGGCGGATGGCCACTCACCGTTCTCGATGGCGTCGGTCCATCGCTCTGGAGCGGGAATCCAGCCGAGCCCCTGGCTCTTGAGCGGCTGGGACCCGAGCCGCTGCTGCTGCTGCTGTTCCTGCGGGGCAACCCCTTCCGTGGCAGCATGTCCTCCACTGAACCGTGGGCCGCCGTCATCGAGCAGCTCCAGCGTGCCGACCGACTGGTGGCCCTCGGGGTGCTGGGAAGCCCCTACCTGTGGGATCAGCTTCGAAAGCTGCTGCATCCAGGCGTGGCTGCGGTCTACAGCCCAGCCCAGACCCCCCTGGCCCAGCAGCAGGTTCTGGAGGCTCTGGAGGGCCGGCCAGCAGCACAGTCCAGCACGCACGCCACGGCCGCCCACGCCTTCACTGACTGATCCCAGACTGATCCAGGCCGATGTCAGCCGACTCTCCCTTTCTCACCGGCACCTGGTATCCCGTGGCCCGGCTGAACGACCTCTCGCCGCGTCGTCCGCTCAGCCGGCAGGTGGCCGGGCTGCCGCTGCTGGCCGGCCGCGCCCCTGAGCCCTGGGTCCTGGTGGACAGCTGCCCCCACCGGGGGCTGCCGCTGCGTTATGGGCAGGTGAAGGGCCGCGTGGTGCGCTGTAAGTACCACGGCTGGGACTTCGACACGGCCACGGGCCGCTGCCTGCACATTCCCTGCCTGACGGCCGAGCAACGCAGCCTGGGGGTCGAGGGCCGGCTGCGGGCCCAGAGCCTGCCCTGCCGCCAGCAGGGTGGGCTGCTGTGGGCCTGGTTCGGCCATGCCCGCCGCTCCAACCCGGAGGGTGAACCCTGCGCCCTGCCGGCGCCGTTCGACCGAGATCCCGATCTGTACCTCGAACGCACCTTTCAATGCGACATCGACCAGGCCGTGATCGGCCTGATGGATCCGGCCCATCTGCCGTTCATCCACACGTCCCGGTGGTGGAAGCAGCGGGACGTGAACGCCCTGCAGCGGGAGACCAAGCGGTTCACGCCACGGGGAAAGGGCTTCGTGCAGGACGAGCACATCATTCCCGAACCCGCCGCCCCCTACCGGATGCTGGGGCTGCCGGTGCGCACGGAGATCAGCTTTGAACTCCCCGGGGTGCGGGTGGAGCTGATCCGCGGGCCCAAGGGTGGCGCCTGCTCGCTCACCACGATCGCGCCGATCGATGCCGAAACCAGCCGGGTGCATCAGGCCCTCTACTGGACAACACCCTGGCTGCGGCCCTTCCGGGGCGTGATGGCTGTGCTGGCGGGCCGTTTTCTCGACCAGGACCGGCTGGTGGTGGAGGAGCAACAGGAAGGCCTGCGCCACAACCCCCCCCTCACCCTGATCGATGGGGCCGACACCCAGGCCAAGTGGTACCTGCGCCTGAAAAGCGACTACCGGCGTGCCCTGGAGCAGGGCGAACCCTTCCGGAATCCGCTCCGCCCGGCCACGGTGGAATGGCTGTGCTGAGCATGCCGAGCGCGGGGAGCTCGCCATGCTGCTGAGCCTGTCGATGGTGGTTCGCGATGAGGCCCTCAGGCTGGAGCGCTGCCTGGCCTCGGTGGCGGGTTTTGTCGACGAGATGGTGGTCGTGGACACCGGCTCTCAGGATGACAGCGCAGCGATCGCCGAACGCCTCGGGGCCCGGGTGCAGCATCTGCCCTGGCCGGGCGACTTCGCGCCGGCCCGCAACCAGGCCCTCCGGGCGGCGCGGGGCGAGTGGGTGCTGGTGCTCGATGGCGATGAGCTGCTGCTGCCGGAGGCCATCCCACCGCTGCGCCGGCTGATGGCCGAACCGGACGCTCTGCTGATCAACCTGCTGCGGCGCGAAGAGGGTGCCCGTCAGGCGCCCTACTCCAGCGTGAGCCGTTTATTCCGGCGCCATCCGGCGATCCACTGGAGCGGGGCTTATCACGCCCAGGTCGACGACAGCATCACGACCCTGCTGCAGCGCGAACCCCACTGGCGGCTGCTCGACTGCCCGGTGCCGGCCCTGCTGCATGAGGGGTATCGCCCCGAGCTGCTGGAGGGATCCGGGAAGGCCGGACGGCTGCGTGCCGCCATGGAGGCCGAACTCAGCCGTCAGCCCGGCGACCCCTATGCCTGCGCCAAGCTCGGCGGCCTGGAGTGGAGTGAAGGCCATGGCCAGCGGGCCGTGGCCCTGCTGGAGCAGGGGCTGGCCCACTGCCGGGCCGATCAGACCGCCGAGCGCTTCGAACTGCTGCTGCATCTGGCCCTGGCCCGCAGCGCGAGCGCTCCGGCCCTGGCGGCCGATCTCTACCGGCAGGCCATCGGTCTGCCTCTCAACCCGAGGGTGGTCCTGGCCGCCCAGCTGAACCTCTCGGTGCTGCTGCTGGAGCAGGGGCAGCTGGCGGAGGCCGCCGAACGGGCCGAGGCCGCCTGCGCGGCAGCGCCTGAACTGGCCACGGCCTGGCTGCAACGTGGACGGGTGGCCCGGCAGCAGGGGAACCTGGCGAATGCGCTGGCGGCCTATCGCGAGGCGATCGCCCGCGACCCTCAGCTGGCGGAAGCGCACCAGAACCTGGCGGTGGCCTGCCTGCTGGCGGGCGACATCCCAGGAGCGCGCAGGGGCTTCAGCACCGCCCTGCGCTGTCTGAGGCAGCAGGGGCGGAAGCTGGAAGCCGATGCCCTGGCCGTTCAGGCCGGCGCCCTGGTGAAACTGGAGCCATGACCAGGCCCCGGACGCCATGCCCCCCGAAGCCAGCCCACAACCGGAAACTCCAGCCCCAGAACTGACCGGGCGGACCATCGCCGTGACCCGGGCCGAACAGCAGCTGGGCGCCGCCCGACGCCTGTTCGAGCGGGCGGGCGCCCGGGTGGTTGACCTGCCGGCCCTGGTGGTGAGCCCACCAGCGGAGCTGGGGCCGCTGGATGATGCGCTGCAAGACCTGGACACCTTCCACTGGATCGTGTTCTCCAGTGGCAACGGCGTGGAGGCGGTGGAGCAGCGGCTGAGAGCACGGGGCAGCAGCCTGGCCGGCCGGAGCCGGGGCGTGAAGCTGGCGGCGGTGGGGCGCAGCACCGCTGCCCGCCTGGAAGCCCTCGGCGCCCCGGCCGACTTCGTTCCGCCGGCCTTTGTGGCCGACAGCCTGATCGAGCACTTTCCGGTTTCGGGCTGGGGGCTGCGGCTGCTGCTGCCGAGGGTGCAGAGCGGCGGACGCAGCCTGCTGGCTGATGCCTTTGCCCAGGCAGGCGCCAGGGTGGTGGAGGTGGCGGCCTATGAAACCCACTGTCCGGCAGCACTGCCTGCGGCCGCACGGATCGCCCTGGAACAGGGAGCGCTGGATGCGATCACGTTCAGCAGCGGCAAAACCGTGAGCCACACGGCCACGATGCTGGAGGGCGCCTTCGGCACGAACTGGCGCGAACGGCTGCAGACCGTGGCGATCATTTCGATCGGCCCCCAGACCAGCAACCGCTGCCGGCAGCTTCTGGGGCGCGTGGATCGCGAAGCGCAGCCCCATGATCTGGGCGGGCTTGTGGAGGCCTGCTCCCTGGCCTTGGCCGATCCGCTCACAGATCCAGCTCCAGACGGCGCTCCCCCTGAGCCAGGGTGAGACGTCCAGGTTCGCTGTCGATGCGGACAACGCGCCAACCCGGTGGGAGCAGGGAACCGCTCTCACCGCCTCGGTCTCCCGCCCGCAGGCTGCCGCTCTGCGAACCGAGCTGAACGAGGGCCTGAACCCGCCCCCCTGAAACGATCACACCGCTGAAGCGGAATCCCTCGGGCAGCGTTGGAGCCGCAGCCGGCGGACCGGCGAGGGCAACAGCGATGGGCAGGAAGGGATCGGAGCGGCCCAGGGGCACGGCCGCCGCCACCTGATCGGCGCTGGGCAGTGGGGTGAGTCCCGTGGCTGCAGGGGCCTGTTCGGGGCCCGGCGGCGGCGGTGGCGAGCTTCGCCCGGGGTCAGGGAGGGGCTCGATGCCGGTGTCGGCGGATGGACTGCCGCCGCAGGAGACGAGCAAGGCCAGCGGCAGCAGCGCCAGCAGAACCAGCCGCCGCCGTTGCTGCGGCGGCCGGGGATCAGCGACCGCTTTCCACCAGCTGTTTGAAGCGGTCAAGGTTCGCCTGAAGCTCCCGGGTGACGATCCCCCCCAGGATGCTGGGTTCCATGAGGGGTGCCAAGGCCCCGGGCAACTCGTAGCTGACGCTGAGCTTCACGGCCGTGCGATCGGCCCCCTGGGGGTAGAAGCGCACCGCTCCCCTGGTGGGCAGGCCACCCACTGACTCCCAGTGCAGCTGCTGGGCCTCGACGCGCTGGGTGATGCGGGCCTTCCAGTGAAAACGAAAACCCTGAGCGGCCAGGGTCCAGTCGGTGAGGTCGGGATCGTCGGGTTCGGTGACCACCGATTCAATCCAGCGCATCCATCTGGGCATGGCCTCCAGATCGCTCCAGACCGCCCAGACCCGATCCACGGGCGCGGCGATCTCAGTGGTGACGCTGTGTTCGAGCCAACGGCCCATGGCGGTTCTCAGGCGGTGGCGGGATTGCTGGCCAGAGCGGCCGTACGGCCCAGAATGGCAGCCGCCGCGAGCCGTCCGCTCATCGTGGCACCCTCCATCGAATCGATGTAATCCTGTCGGGTGTAGCTCCCGGCCAGAAAGAAATTGCTCACCGGCGTGCGCTGCTCCGGACGGTAGGGCTCCATCCCCGGGGCCTCGCGGTACAGCGACTGGGCCAGCTTCACCACGTTGCTCCAGACCAGGTTCAGACCACGGGCCGAGGGGAACAGCTCCCTCACCTGAGCATCGGTGTGGGCCACGATCTCCTCGCTTTTCTTCGGGATCCAGGGGTCACCCGGGGTGAGCACGCACTGCAGCAAGGAGCCCAGGCCGGGCTTGCGATAGTCGACCGGACTGGAGAGAGCCAGGTCGGCGAAGCAGCTGAAATCCGCGTCGGCGGTGTAGAGCAGGTTGTCGAGGCCGCTGGGCTGCTGCAGATCGCGGCGGGCGGCTTCCTCCGGGGGGCCCTCACCCAGTTCGGTGACCCAGCCGTCATAGCGGAGCTGCACGGTAGCCACCGGCACCGCTTCCAGTCTGTAGAGGTTGTCGAACAGAGGCCAGCGCCGCCAGGCCGCCGGGATCAGCCGCTGAATCCCCGGCACATCACAGGCAGCGAGATAGGCATCAGCCTCCACGCGGATCTCACCATCGGGGGTGCCGAGCCTGAGAGCGCTCACCTGGGTGGCGGGCTGGCCATCGGCGCCCGCGGCTCCCTCTGCGAACACCACCTCGGTGACACGGTGACGCAGGTGCAGGGTGCCGCCGCGCTGCCGGATGTAATCGAGGATCGGCCCGGTGAGCCAGCGGTGTGGAGATCCCTTGAGCAGATTGAGCTTGGAGGCCTCGGTCTTCGAGGCGAACATCATGAAGATCGTGAGCATGCAGCGGGCGGAGATCGCCGCGCAGTCGATGAAGCCGAGGGCATAGGCGATCGGGTTCCACATCCGCCTGATGCTCTGTTCGCTGCCGCCATGGCCGAGGAACCACTGCTGGAAGCTGATGCGATCGAGATCGCGGATCACCTTCATGGCCCCCTCGTAATCCACCAGTCCGCGGACGATCGGGCTTGTGCCCAGCGCCAGAGCATTGCGGAGCTTATCGATCCAGTCGAGCTGAGGTGTGGTGAAGAAAGCCTTGAGCCCATTGAAGGGGGCCCCGAGGGCAAAGCGGAAATCCAGCTCGCGCAGATCGCCACCCCGGTTCACGAACAGGTGGGTGTGAGCTTTGGGCAGCAGGTTCTCAAAGGCACCCACCTTGCGCAGCAGAGCAAACAGGTTGGCGTAGTTGAAGAAGAACACATGCAACCCCATTTCGATGTGGTTGTCGTCCTCGTCAACCCAGCTGCCCACCTTGCCGCCCATGAAAGGCCGGGCCTCATAAAGATCCACCGAGTGGCCGGCATCCACCAGATCCACCGCCGCCGCCAACCCGGCCAACCCCGAACCCACGATGGCGACACGCACCCTGTTGCTCCCACGGAATGGCCACGACTCTATGGAGACGCCCATCGCGGTAGCAGGTGTGGGTTGTGCTCCATACGATGGGTGAATCAGGCGAGGCCTTCCCATGACCAGCGAGTCCGCCAGCACAACCGTCGCCGCTGAACCCGCGCAGGCCACCCACACCGGCCGCGACGGCAAGGGCATCCAGATCACCGAATCGGCGATGAAGCAGCTGGCCGCGCTGCTGCCGGCCCAGGGCGAAGCCAAGGTGCTGCGGGTGGGGGTGCGCTCCGGCGGCTGCAGCGGCATGAGCTACACGATGGATTTCATCGATGCGGCCGACATCCGGGCCGACGACGAGCGCTACATCTACGAGCCCGCCGGAGCCCCCAGCTTCACGGTGGTGAGCGATCCCAAGAGCCTGCTCTACATCTATGGAATGCAGCTGGATTTCTCGAGCGCCCTGATCGGGGGCGGCTTCAACTTCACCAACCCCAACGCCACCCAGACCTGTGGCTGCGGCAGCTCGTTTGCGGTGTGAGCGATGGCGCCCCCCCAGGCCCAGCAACTCAACCTGCCCCGGATCCGCGCCGGCGACGTTCCGGCCGACGTTGATCTGATCGTGCTCTTCGGCTCGCGGGCCAAAGGCACACACACCCCAGCCAGCGACTGGGATCTGGGGATCACGTTCCGCCAGGAGCCCGATCAACCCCTGCGCCTGTTCGAGCTGGATGCCCTGCTCTCCCCCCTTGTGGGCTGCTCCAGCGACGCCATCGATCTGGTGGATCTCGAGCACTCCTCCTATCTTCTGCAACGGGTGGTGACAGAAGAAGGCCAGCTGATGTTTGAGCGCACACCCGGACTGTTTCTCAACTTCTGCTCCAGGGCGATCCGCCAAGGGGCCGACTGGTGCCGCTTACCTGCAGGATCGCCGCCAGCAACTCCTGGTGGAACGGCTGCTACATCTCAGTGTGGAAGCGGAGAGCGATCTGCTCGCACATCTGCTGGTGCAGGAACGGAAGAGCAACCTGACGGACCTGCAGCAAGCCCTCACCGCCCGGGTGCGAATCTGAGGGCATGATCAGGCCCGCTGCCTTCCCATGACTGACGCCGTTGCTGAAGCCCCCTCGCTGTTCGAGCAGGCGATCGGCCGCTACAACGCCGGCGCTCCCGTGAACGAACTGATCGGCGACTTCCTCACGATCA
>JAYKHC010000087.1:0-40632 GCA_035285465.1 Cyanobacteriota bacterium | reverse complement strand
GTTGTTGGGCAGGTCGCGTACGTGCCCCATGGACGCCTCCACGCGGAAGTCCTTGGGAAGGAACCCGCGGATGGTGCGGGCCTTTGTGGGGCTCTCGACGATGACCAGGGTGTGACCCACAGGCAGGCGGTGAACCGCTTCCCTCTTTATCGCACCGGCGGTCAAGCGTGTCGGCCCCCGGACGGCCGAATCCGCATCAGCCCCACAGCACAAGATTGGACTGGGACGCGGTCCAGCTGCCGTCCAGGTGGGCCAGGACCCGCCTGCCCAGCAGCAGATCGGTGACCTGCGACCCCAGCGGCGCTGGCGACAGCAGCTCGGCGAGCAGTCCGCTGACGGTGTCCACGGCGGCATCCAGCCGAAAGCGGATCCGTTTGTCTTTTGCCATCACCGGTCTCAGTCTCTGGGCAGGGCCATGCGAGAACGTGTTCACAGTGAAGCTTCAGCCGCAGAGGTGCGACAAGCGTGGAAGCCCAACCGCGCGGATTGTGCGCAATCGGACTACATCGACGTCAAACTGTTGACAGTTCAGGCTCTTGCGCCGGCCTCGCGGCAATCTTTCTTCTTACCACCAGAATGCAAGTTCGGCCGGGTGGCATCAGCCGTCGCCCCGCAACCGGACTCAGCTGGGCAGGCGATCGGTCAGCTCCTGGATCAGGGTGCGGCGGGCGATCTCGAGATAGTTGAGCCGGCGCTTCAGCTGGGTGATCTGCTCCTCACAGTCGCGCACCGCCAGCACCAGCTTCTGGGCCGCCTCCGGCAGGTCGGCGATCGGATAACTGCGCTCGCCGATGGTCAGCATGGGCGGCTGATCGGATGCGGCACCGCTGTCGCCGCCGCTGATTGGTGTGTCAGTCATCGAGGGAATGGCCTGGGGTGGGATCGAAGAGGGGGTGCGAAAGGAGATCGGGAATGGAAGGAGAGGAGAGGGAAGGACTGAACGGTCCGATCGGAGCCTGCGATCCGGCATGCAATCGCTCGGAACGCCCCTCGGATCGGCTCCTCGGAATGTCACCCGGAACACCTCGTCAGGATGCTCGACCCCCGGGCTCCAGCCAACGCTCCACTCGCTGCAAGGCGGGGATCAACGGCGTTCCGCCATTGGCTTGAAGAGATCCCGCGCGAAGTCGAACACGAGACTAATCATCGGTTTCTTCTCCAGGATTACCCGTGCCGTGATGCCCATGCCGGAACGCAGGGAGGTGGCCGGAAAGCGTTCGGGGATCCCGGCGGGGGGAATGCGGATGCGGGCCATGTAGGCGGGTGCCTCCCCCTTGGCATCCGGGGTTGAGGTGGTGGGGGAGATGGATTCCACCTCCCCCTTGAGGGTGCCGAACTCGTTGGAAGGGAAGGCATCCACGGTGATATCGGCCGCCTTGCCGGGGCCGATCGGGGCCGCCAGTCGCGAGGAGACCTGCACGGAGGCGATCAGGCCCTCCTGGGGCACCACCGTGGCCAGCACGTCCCCGGCCTGCACCCGCTCGCCCCTGGACTGCACCGTCATGCGCTGCAGGGTGCCGGCGATAGGCGCCTGGATATCGAACTGACGTGAGCGCACCTGCAGTTCCTGCAACTGGTTGTTCACATCATTGAGCTCAATGCGGTAGTTGGTTTCAGCCTTGGCACGCTCCGCCTCAAGGGTCTGCAGCTCCTGACGGCTCTGATACAGCTGATTCTTCTTCTCCAGTAGCTGCACTTCCTGAACCGACCCCTGCTCCACCAGTCCGGCTAGGCGCGCCGTGAGATCCTGATTGAGGCGGATCTTGGCCTGCGTCTGCATGAGGCGCGTGCGGAAGGAGCTTTGCTCGTGTTCATGGCGCTGCCCGAGCATCCGCTGCTTGCGCTGCAGGCTCTGCAGACGAGGTTCCAGGTCCTCGCGGCTGAGCACAAACAGCACCTGCCGGGCGCGCACCGTGGCGTACTGGCGAACCCGAACGGCGGACACCACTGCCGAATCCGGACTCTTGACGCTCACCTCCGAGCGCAGGGTCTCCAGCTGACCGGGCAGGTTGGAGGTCTCCTCGATCGTGTTCACGAACGCCCAGACCACCAACGCCAGCGAGCCGATGCTGAGGCTCCAGATCAGGACCCGACTCCAGACCGGCGGTGGGGTGAGCAGCAGCTGGTGCTGATGATCCAGGCCCTGGCGCTCCTGATCCACCCCGGTGCCTGAGGTTGCTCCATCGGCCCGGTCAGCTGGGGCGAACAAGCGGGCAAGGGATCGCTTCATCATCCACCCAGCTGCTGCTTGTACAGGGCGTAATAACGGCCCGCCTTGGCCATCAACTCCTCATGGGTTCCCACAGAATCGACACGACCCTCGTGCATCATCACAATTTGATCGGCATCGATCAGCGTCGACAGACGGTGGGTGATGATCAATATTGTGCGACCCTTTGCGTGGCGGCGCAAGTTGCTGACGACCTGCTGCTCGGTATCCACATCCAGGGCACTGGTGGCCTCATCCAGAATAATCAATGCCGGGTTTTGCAGCAGCATGCGCGCCAGGGCGATGCGCTGACGCTGGCCACCGGAAAGCCCTGACCCCTTCTCCCCCAACGGTGTGCTGTAGCCATAGGGAAGGCCCATGATGAAGTCGTGAGCGCAGGCCATTCTGGCCGCCTCAATCACATCCGCCGCCTCAGTCTCGGGATCAGCAACAGCGATATTGGAATAGATGGAACCCTCAAACAGCAGACAATCCTGGGGAACAAATCCCAGCTGACGACGCAGCGAGTACAGCTCAACCTTGCTGACATCCAGATCATCGACCAGCACCTTGCCCCGACTCGGCTCGTAGAGGCGCGGGATGAGCTTGAGCAGCGTGCTCTTGCCGCAGCCGCTCTGGCCCACCAGGCCCGTGAAGCTGCCGGCCGGGATCTCCAGACTCACCCCCGCCAGCTGCGGCTTGGCGGCACTGGAATAGCTGAAACCCACCTGATCAAAGCTGATCTTGCCGTGGATCGGGGCCATGGCGATGTTGGTCTCCTCCAGATCACTGGTTTCCAGCGGCTGATTCACCACATCGCCCAGGCGCTCAACCGCCATCGACACCTCCTGGAAGTTGTCCCAGGTGCTGGCCAGGCGCAGGATGGGCTGGGTCACATAACTGCTGATGATCCGGAAGGCGATCAGGCCACCGAGGGTCAGCTTGTTCTCCAACACAAGCCAGGAGCCCACACAGATCACCAGGATGTTGGTGGTTTTGTTGATCAACTGCAGGGCATTGGAGCTGGCGGTGTTGGCCAGCACGGTGCGGAAGGCCTTGTTGATGTCATCAAGATGACGATCCTCCCAGTTCCGGCGGGCGGTGAGTTCGCTGTTCTGCAACTTCACCGTCTGAATGCCGTTGAGCACCTCAACCATGTAGGACTGGGTGCGGGAGTGGGCCTCCGCGCGTTGACGTATCAGCCTCTGGGTGACCGGGGTCAGGCCCATGATCACGATCAGCAACAGAGGAATGCTGCCGAGGATGATGCCGGAGAGCAGGGGTGAATAAAAGAACATCACCCCGAAGTACAACAGCGCAAACAGGGCATCCAGCACAACAGTCAGGGCCGTTCCCGTCAGAAAGCTACGAATTTTGTCGAGCTCATTGAGACGACTGGAAAGCTCACCCACTGGTCGCTTCTCGAAATACCTGGCGTTGAGACGCAGCAGGCGCGAAATGATTGAGGAGCCAATCGTGATATCGATGCGATTGGAGATTTCCATGAACTGGAAGGTGCGCAGGCTGCTGAACACCAGCTCCAGCACCATGAACAGCACCATCAATGCCGCGAAACCACCCAGGGCACTCGAGGCACCCTGGCCGATCACCCGATCGATGATCTGCTGAAACAGCATCGGCGTCGCCAGGGCGAACAGCTGGGTGATGAAGCTGGCAATGAACACCTCCAGCAGCCCGAGCCTGTAGTGGCTGAGATAGGGCAGCATCCAGCCCAGTCCGAAGCGTGCCTTGGGTGTGTTGGAGCCGGTGCTTACCACCACCACCCGCAAGTTGGTGCCCGCGGCGGCCAGCAGCGCCTCGGCCGGCAGACGCACGATCCCCACCGCCGGATCCAGGACGAGCAGCCCCTGGGCCGAGGCCTCCACGATCAGCCGCGGCTGCTGATCCGCATCCAGGGCGATCGCCGGGGTGGGCAGGCGACCTGCATCGGCCGTGCGGCAGCTGACCACCCGGGCGATCAGCCCGAGTTGATCGATCACGAAGATCAGCTTGTCGAGGGTGGGGCCGCCCTTGCTGGATACCAGGAAGCTGGCGGCCTTGCGCAGCGTGTCGCGTCGCGTTGGCAAGGAGAAGCGCTTACTGACCATCGTCAGTACGGCCTCCTGACGTTTGTTGGGGCTGAGGCCCCGCACCGGCGCGTACCCCAGCCGCCGGACCCGCTGGGCGAGCTCCTGGCTGCCGGCCTGGCGGAGGGGGGCGGGCCGTTCCCCCGGGACCGGTCCCAGCTCCTCCGCCGTGGCCGGAGCGGGAGTGGCGGGGGGAGTGGCGCCGGTGGAGGCCGGGATCGGCGGCCGCCCGGGCAGGAGCGGTTCGGCATCCAGCTCCGACCAGATCAACAGCCGCGGCAGGGACGCACCTGACCAGAACTGCTGAAGGGTCGTGGCGCTGATCGGCTGACCATGCTGGAAGCCCCGATCCGGGCGATCGGCGTAGATCAGTCCTGCCGCCGGCAGCGCCAGATCGGCCGTCGTCGCCGGACGCCAACGGCGCAGATAGATGGCCGGCGTCTGCTGGTCCGCCGGCACGGGCAGGGAGCCGGCGGTCACCAGCTGGTGGAGCAGCGGCAATTCACTGGGGGAGATCGCCTGGTCCAGCAGGTCCTGCACCGCGGCCGCCAGGTCGTCCGGCAACGGGGCCAGGCCGAGCAAGGTCAGCTCGCAGCTGGTGGAGGCCGTGACCTCCTCCACCAACCGGCTGTCCAGCAGACCGAGGGCGCCGCAGAGATAGGGGCCCTCCACGCGCAGCACCGTCAGGGAACCAAACTGGCGTCCGGGATCCAGCACCCGGCAGTAGCCGGCGCGGATCAGCAGAATCTCGCGGCTGGCGCTGCGGGTCTGCAGCACGGTGCCGGGAGGCACGGTGCGCCGGGGGCAGTCGTGGCGGCGGGCCAGGCCCTCCAGGGCAACGAACTGGGCGTCGGTGAGATGCATCTCAGGGCGTGCCGCTGCTCAACCAATCAATCAGGGCCTGAAGATCGCTCTGGATGTCGGTACCGATCTGCGACTTGAAGCAGATCTCTTCAAGGAAGCGTTTGGTGTTGTCATCGTATGCACTATCGAAGCGATACTCCATCCGCAACAGCGTGTGCCAGTCATCGGCCTGAAAGGGGCCGATCAGATGTCCCGCCTGGGCGGTGCGCAACCGCGCCGCAACCTCGGGATGCGGGGTTGTGAGATCTACCGGCCCCACGATGCCCTGGGTCTTGGCCTCGGGGCCACCGGAGTGCTGGCTGGCCGCTTCGCCGAAGCTGATCTCACCGGCCTCGATGGCGTAGTACAGCTCCTGGCAGAGGCCGGCATCCTCCACGCGCAGCAGGCTGTAGAGCACGCGATCCAGCTTGTCCTTGTATCGCAGATAGAGCGTCTCACCGGAGGCGGTCACCAGCTGCTCCCGCAGCTCCCGGCGGCGCCAGGCGTGGATCGCTTCGGAGACGAGATCCTCACCGTTCATCCCACGGGTGAGGCACCAACGCTCCCGCTCCTCGGTGGTGGTGAGTTTGTTCTCCTCGCAGTAACGCTCCAGCGCCTGAACGTGAATCAGGTCGGGATCCGACAGATCCGCCTGACCAAACACCACTTCCCTCTCCTTGATCTGGCGCAGAAACGGCTCCGCCAGATCAAAGCGGAGCAACAGCGCCAGCAGGTCGCGGCCACTGGCCTGCTGCAGAGCCCGGAGAATCGCTGGACTGCCAGCGGCGGGAGCGGCGGGAGCGGCGGGAGCGGCGGGAGCGGCGGGAGCGGCGGGTGAGGCTGCCACGGGCTGATCTGGGGCGGGCATGCGGAGCGGAATGGGATTCCCTGGAGGCGTGAAGCAGGTCAGGTGAAGCAGGTCAGATCGTCGGGAGCGGGCCTGGCGCGCTCAACCAGGGAAGACGACCCCCCAGCCTCACATGGCAATCCAGCAGTTGCAGGGCCATCAGCGCATCCGCCAGCGATGGGTCGAGAACCTGGGCGTCGGCCACGGCCTGGCTCAACTGATCGAGGGGGTCCCAGACCTGCGGGTCTGCATTCGGCAGGCGCTGCAGACGGAGCTGATCGAGCCAGGCAAGCCAGGCCGGATCGACCTCATCAAGGGGATTGTGCAGGAGCTGAGCCAGGCGCTGTTCGATCTGGGCGATCACCGCCCCGGGTTGGCTGATGCGTCCCAGCAGCGGCCAGAGGGCCCCACCCTGGCGGTCATCCAGCAGGGGCGAGGGGGCCTGGTCGAGCGGCTGCGCCAGCAGGGTCAGCCGACCCTGGGCCAGCCGCAGCTGCAGGTCGAGGGCGGAACCATCCGGCTGGGGCAGCCGCAGGGGCCATTCGGCCGCCAGCTCCGGATTGCGGCGCTGGAGCTGGATGGTGCGCCCGAGACCCGAGGTCATCAGGGAGCGCAGACCCCGCTCCGAGCCGGTGGGGATCACCATCATTCCAACTATCAGAATTACCAGGGTGGAGGGTTCCGCCTCCGTGTCGAGCGGTTGGTTGAACAGGCTCTGCAAGGGATTCCCGGGATCCGGGGCGCCCTGACGCGGGCCCCTGGAGCCGCCGACGGGAGCGGATGCCACGGACGGATCCGATCCGGCCTGGGCCGCCGGCAGCGGATCCGGCAGGGCCAGGGGCATCGCCGCCGGCGGGGCGATCAACCCGGGCAGCGGCGGCGGATTGGGGAGCGGTATCCGTGTCGGCGCAGCCCCCGGGACCGGCCCTGGATCAGGGGGTGGGGTCAGCGCCACAACAGGAAGCGGCACCGGCACTGGCACCGGCGGGGCAGGGTCCAGGACCACAGCCGCGTCACCGGCCCCAGCGGCCGCCGGCAGCGGATCCGGCAGGGCCAGGGGCACCGCCGCCGGCGGGGCGATCAACCCGGGCAGCGGCGGCGGATTGGGGAGCGGTATCCGTGTCGGCGCAGCCCCCGGGACCGGCCCTGGCACTGGCAAAGGAGCTTTGACCGGGGGGCGCTCGATCCTCACCGGGGCGCCAGGGTCATCGATCACGCCGAGGTTGAGGTTGTTGTCGCCGAAGCCATTGTCCGTGAGGGTCAGCAGGATGCGGCTCAGGCGTCGCTCGCCGGCGATGGTCTCCACCTCGAACCGGGCGCCATCGCCGCGGGGCCGGCCATCGGCATCCAGGCGCTGAGTGAAGTCGTACCAGCCGGCCCGGGCGATCGGCTGGCCGTCCAGGTCTCGCAGCACGAGCCCCTGCTGTGCGGCGGCCGCCAATGTTTCCGGTGCCACGAACTTGCGGTAGGCATTGAACGCCCCCTCCAGCAGGCCAGAACCGGACACGTCCAGTTCGATCACCACCTGGGTGCCGGGGCGTGTCGGATCGGCATCAGCCAGGGCTTCGGCATCCGCCGCCTTGGCGACGGTGAAGCTGAGGGGACCCCATGTCATCGCGATCACGGCGCCGTCCTCCAGGCCCTCATCCATGGCCAGGCCGCCGAAACGGTCGTCGTCCCTGGCCAGCACCGTGAGCTCCTGAACCTGATAGAGCGCCTCCGCCTGACCGGGGACATCCCTCTCGGCGGAGCTGCGCACCTTCAGCATCACCACGGGACTGGCATCTTCGAGGGTGCCCTCCAGCGCCGCCTGGAAGTCCGCCTGGGTGCGCCACGCCAGCAGGGCTCGTGCACCCTGACGGGCCGGGTCGGCGGCGTCCTCCATCCCCTCCAGGCGGCGCCCCTGTTGCCGAAGCAGGTCCGCCAGCCGGCGCTCCACGGCGGGCGTGACCACATCCGGCGCGCCCGCCGGTCGGGTCAGGAGCACGGCCCGCTCCCAGGCGCTCTGGCTGAGCCCGAAACGCCGCCCCTCGGGGTCGTCCGCCACGCGGCTGCGGGTGGCCAGCTCGATCGCCACACTGCTGCTGGGCTGGGGGGGGGCCAGCAGCTCCAGCCAGTTCAGATCAAACGCGGCCGCCCATGGCGACACCAGGGGCGCCAGCGCGCTGACGGGAATGCGATGCCGGCGCAGGTCGCCTTCACCGGCGCCGTCGTCCCCCCGCCAGGATTCCTCCAGCTGCACCGCCTCCTCCGCGGTCAACCCGGCCAGCCGGCGGAAGTCCTGGGAGAGGCGCAGCTGCAGGGGTTGATTGGCCCGCAGGTCGAGGTCGACGCTGTCCCGGCCATCGGCGAACACCAGGGGGGGAGCTGCGAACAGATCCGCCAGACCCACCAGCTGACCGCCACGCACGGAGGGGTGATGGGGGTTGGTGTGGAGGGGCACCAGCTCGCTGCGGGGGTTGAGTCGCAGCTGGACGGTGTGACGGACGTCCGCCAGTCCGTCACCGGCGGCCAGTGTCATCGCCGCCTGGATCGGCTTCGTCAGGCCGGGAATGGCGCACTCCAGCAGCGCCCTTCCGCCGCTGTAGACAACCCGGATCGCGTCGCGCAGCAACCGCTCCTGATCCGCATCCGCCCCCTGGAAGGTCAGGCTGTAGCCGAGAACATCCCCATCCGCATCGCGGAACAGGCGATCCAGAGGCAACCGCTCCCGGCTGTTGTCGTTGAACGTCAGAAGGGCCGGGGTCGCGGTCAGCACCGGAGCGGTGTTCTCACCGCTGCCCACGGTCAAGCCAAGGATCTGGCTGACCCCATCTCCGCCGGAGGCCTCCGCCTGGAGCGCAAGGGCATAGTTGCCGAGCTGCGACAGGCCTGGCTCCAGACGCAGCTCGTAGAGCGGGGTGCTGCTCAGATCCAGCAGATTCAGCAGCCCCTCGGCGCTGCCGCCATCGGCGAGGCCGAGGCCGAGGCCGCCCTGCTGCTCATCCGGGATGGTGAGATCCAGGCGAACGGGCCGGCGCGGATCGTCCAGGCTGAAGTTGAGGGTGAGGAAGGTTTCGCCGGGTTGATCGCCCAGGGCCTGTCCCAGGCCCATGGCCGGCAGGCTGGCGGCACTGAACCGCAGGCGCTGCTGGTCGAGGCCGGTGAGATCGGCGCGACGGAACAGGGGAAACAGCGGGCTGATGGCCTGCCGCAGATCCGCCGGTTGATCGGGCGCCAGGCTGAGGCCCTGCCACTGCAGATCGAGATCGAGACCGATCAACCCCGGGCTGGTGGTGGCCTGCCGCAGATCGGCCACGCTGATGGCGAGCTGCACACCGGTGCCGGCCCGCAGGTCGGCCAGGTCTTCGGCACGGATCAGCTCGCCGGTCTCGAGCAGCCGCAGCACCGGCGCCACCGTGATCCGATCCGATCGCGGCGGCGGCTCCGCCAGCGCATCCACCAGGGTGATCCAGCCCGCCTGATCGGCGCTCAGCGGGGTGAGGCTGCCGTCGTCGCCACGGCGCAGCAGCTCAAAGCTGTAGTCCACCTTCCCCCCCCGGAGCTGGAGGAAGGCGTCGGCGATCGGCAGCACGCTGGCCTGACCGGGGCGGAGGCGCAGGCTCTGCAGGGCCTGATTCACCTCCACCAAACCATCGGCGGAGGCGATGCCGATCTCGAGCTGATAGCGGCTTGTGAGGCCACTGCGATCGGTGGCGCTGAAATCCAGGCTGAGCAGGCCGCGATCCTCGGCACCGGGGCTGAGGCTGAGTTCGCCGCTGGCCGCATCCCAGCTGAGCCAATGAGGCATGCCGAGGGTGGAGGAGCTGCGGGCCCGCAGGGTGTAGCTCAAACCATCACCATGGCGGATGTCGATGTCCCGGAAGATCGCATCCAGATCCAGCTGGAAGCGTGAGCCACTTTCCAGCACGCGAGCCTGGCGCGGCGGCGCCAGCCGCTCGGGGGCCTGGTTGACGTTCTCCACCGTGAGCTGGAAGGTGCTCACGGCCATGGCACCGTCACGGTCCAGGGCCTGGAAGCTGATGGTGTGGGTGCCGACACTGGCGTTATCCGCCAAGCCGCTGACGCGGCCCGATACCGGATCGAAATGGAGCCAGTCCGGAACCTGCACCGCGAAGCGCAGCTGATCACCGATCAACCGATCGTCGTCACGGAACAGGGCGGGCAGATCAAAACTGAGGCTCTCACCCTCGCGGACGGTGCGCTGCTGCGGCAGTTCACCCACCAGGTAGGGGGAGCGGTTGAAGGTCTGATCCACCATCTGCAGCCGCAGGGGTGTAGTGGCGCGCAGACCCTGCCGATCGCTGACGATCAGGTTCAGATCCAGGTCCAGGGATTGCAGCTGGTCGGAGGCGGGCGCCACACCAGTGAGCACGCCGCTGAGGGGGTCGATCCGCAGCCAGCTGGCCAGGTCCGGGCGGCCCTCCAGGTCGAGGCTGTAGCTGAGGCTGTCCCCCGGATCCGAATCGCTGAACAGATCCGCAGGCAGGGCGAGCGAGAACTCCCTCCCCCAGCGCAGCAGGGTCAGGGGCAGGAGGTCCCCGCTCCACTGCGGGGCGTCATTGACGTCGTCGATCCGCAGGGTGATGGTCTGCAGTGCCGTGGCTCCGCTGTGGTCGCTCGCCTCCACCTGCAGCTGCCAGCTGCCCACCTGCGCCTGGGACGGATCGCCGCTGAGCAGACCACTGAGGGGATCCAGCGTCAGCCAGTCCGGCTGGGCGTCGAGCAGGCGAAAGGTGAGGCGATCCCCCACCGCCAGATCCGCATCGTGGAAGTAGGCACTGAGGTCAAGGTGCAGTGGCTGATCTTCGAGGGCCGTGAGCGGAGGGGCCGCCAACGCCTCGGGGGCATCGTTGACGTTCTCGACCACCAGGCTGAGCTGCTGCTGCCAGCGCCGGCCATCGCCATAGAGGCCCTCCGCCAGGAGGAGCCGCTCTCCCACCTGGGCCTGGCCGGCGAGGCCATGGATCACCGGGATCAGCGCCGGGTCACTGCCCACCGCCAGCACCTGGGCGGCATCCAGGGGCTGGTTGCCGCTGGTGGGCAGCTTGGTGGGACGGAGCTGCAGATTCAGCCCCTCGGCACCGGCGCTGCCCACCGCGAAGGTGAGGCTGGCGAACAGATCCTGCAGCGCATCCCCTAACACGGCACCAGAACCGGCACGGGGAAGGGCGGCACCAGCCAGCCCGATGAGACGTCCGGCCAGGGCATCATGTTCGCCACGCTCCCGGAACAGGGGCAGGCTGGGGTCGATCGAGACCTCCAGCAGGTTCAGGGCTGCGGGATCCCACTGCAGATCCAGCTCCAGACCGATCAGTCCGGCCCCACCGGCACGGGTGTCGCTGACCACGAGATCGGCCTGGACAACGCTGCCGGGCTGCAGGGCGGCGATCTCCTCGCGGCTGAGCAGGTTGCCCTGCCCATCGCGGAACAGGCTCTCGATCAGCAGGCACTGCTCCAGGGTGGCGTCCGGTCGCCGCTGCTCCATCTGCAGCCAGTCCGCGTCCACCCCATCGAGGGGCTGCAGGGCAAGGGAAGCAAGTTGACCATCGCGGGGGAACAGATCCGCCAGCGCCAGGCTGAAGGGGCGATCCTCCTGAACCGTGAAGCGGTGCTCGGCCCCGAGCCGGCTGGGGGCCCCCAGGGGCGCACCGGCGCCATCGAGGGGCTGCCAGTGCAGATCGTCCACGCCCCGCCATTGATCGATCAGGGGGGCCTGGGGGGAGAGCACCAGTGCCGTGTCGCGACCGCCACCGGCATCGATCCAGAGGGAACTGGGCTGGCCGTGTTGCAGCACGGTGGCGTCATCCCCATCACCGAGCCGCAGGGCCTCGAAGCTGACGAGCAGGTCGATGTCGCTGGGAGCCTTGTGCACCAGGAGCTGGTCGGCGTGGAAGGCTTCACCGAGCAGCGGCGGCAGGTTGGCCTCCAGCAGCGTGGAGGGCAGCTGGGCGGGATCGTCGCTGACCACCAATCCCGTGAGCTGGTCCAGATCCACCAGGGCGGCGTAACCGGCCAGATCGACCGCGGTCTCGCCCTGAACGCTGCTGCTGCCTGACTGGCCGCTCAGACCGGCGACGGCCGCATCCAGACGAGCCCAGTCGAGGCCCGTCCCGGCCGCCGATTCCAGCTTCAGGTGCTGCGGAGGTGCGGACTCTGGGAACTGCAGCGGGTCGGTGGCCGCCAGGACCGGCTCGCTCAGGGGCCCCGCCTGGAAAGGGTACGGCTCCAGCACCACGCTGAGGGGACCGCCGAGGGAGTCGTTCGGGCTGCCGGACAGGGCCATCGACCGAAACAGCGCCTCAGGACACCGACAGGACCGCTGCACTCATGATCTCTGCCGTGACCGGCCTGCGCCGACGTTGACGAAGCAGCAGCGTTTTCCAAACAGCCGGGGTCTCCCACGGGGCGCTGGTGCGCTGCGGCGCGATCGGTCGGACTCGGCTCATACGGAGGTGAGCGCGTGCTGCTGCTGGTCCTCCAGGAGATTCAGAACGCTCTGGTCCAGGCCGGCGGCGCTGATCAGACCCGCTGCCGAGTCGTCGAGCTCCGCGGCATAGCTGCGCTCGTGACCGATGCTGTCCTGCTGCAGGGCGCCGGATTCGATGGCGTTCTGATCAATGAAGGCGCTGCTCTCCCAGCTGTGGCCGTTCTGCTGGTTCAGTTCGACTATCGAGATCGCAGCACTGCCCAGGAACGTGCTGTGCCCGTTGTGCAGGCTCTTGCCCCAGTCCGCATCGATGACAGGCAGATCGAGCATGTCGAGCGCGCCATCGAAGTTGGCATCCACATCCCGGGGGGAGGATCCCAGGGCAGCACCGGCGTTGAGAGCAGCCAGATCCTTCATGGAGACGGTGCCGTCGTAGTTGAGGTCTCCCTGGTAGGTGACCAGATGCTTGACGGCGAACTGTTCCAACCGGGTGGTATCCCAGCCGTAGTCGCCATCGGCACTGAGGCTGAAACCCACCTTGGTGGTGTCGACGACGCTGCCGGCCTCGCCGGTGATGGTGAAACGGGTCGTCACCTCCACCGTTTCACCGGCACCGGGTTCGGCGCCCCAGCAGAGGGCAGCCAGGCTGTCAGCCCCATTGCTGAACTGAGCGGTCACCTCGGCGACGGCATCGCTGATGGAATCGAGCTCGAGCTCCACGAAGGTGAATTCGCCTTCGTTGCGCCAGGTGCTGATCTGCAGGATCGTGTCGCCGTGGCGCACGAGGTTGGAGTGGCTGCCCTCACCGGGCTTGACGATCTGGCGATCGGTGCCCAGATCGAAGCGACCACCGACACCCATTTCAGCCTCAGCTGAGCGAGCGATCACCTCGAGATTGGGATTGAGCATGGCGTACTGCCCACCCAGATCTCTCAGGGAATACTGGTCATCCCACACCACCTGGTCAACGTTGGCATTCACCGAAACGGTCAGGGGAACATTGAAGGTTTCCTGGTTGAGGAAGCCATGCTCGTCGGTGATGCGCTCCGCCTTGATCAGCTCGTTGATGTCGCCCCGCAGGCTGAGCTCCACATAGGCCAGAACCCTCTGATCGGAGACGGAGCGACCAACCCCCAGGGACTCAAGGGCAGCACCGGAGAAGCGGATGGAGGGGCCGCCATCGGATTCGATCACCTGCACCTGCCGCTGAGCGGCGAGATCATCGGTGAAACGGATGGTCTCGGGGTGAAGTTCAAAGACCTCGGCGAAGGCTTCACCAAGATTGACGGTGAAATCGAGGGTTGAGATCGCCGCATCCCGCAGGGATTCAGCCTTGAGGGCGAGATAGAAGCTGCTGCCGCGCTCCTGCTCGTTGCCAAATTGGCGAAGCACAATCTCATCAGTTTGATCGCCGGCAAAGACGGGGTCGTTGACGACACTCAGGCCGAGATTGATTGCCTTCTCAGCAAATTCCTTGTAGTAGAACTCACGCGTGATGCCACCGGAGGGGTTGTTGACGTCTTG
This sequence comes from Cyanobacteriota bacterium, assembly GCA_035285465.1. Lineage (GTDB taxonomy): Bacteria > Cyanobacteriota > Cyanobacteriia > PCC-6307 > Cyanobiaceae > UBA5018. The sequence goes on along the minus strand of JAYKHC010000087.1, from coordinate 26,692 downwards.
GTAGTTAAACTCAACCCATTCAGCATTTTCAAAGCTGGCGGGGCCTGTGGTGCGTCCGTCGATGGTCAGGCTCTGGCCGTTCCAGCTGATCTGATAGTTGTCGTCAGACTTGTTCGCGTCAAGACGGCCATCGTAATCAAGCTTGCCACCCAGTTTGATGCGGTCCTGCCGCGATTCAGTGAGGGTGTAGTGATTGACGTTGGAGACGGCGAGGCTATTATCTCCGGCAATGGCACTGCTGATCACTGCATTTCGCGACCTAACCGCACCGTTGAAGTCAACGGTGACAGGTGCCTCCCCTTCACTGATGCTCAGGCTGGTATCGGCAGCGGGATCCAGCACTACCACACGCTCCATGCCGTAGAACCGATCGCTGATGCCACTGTCGCCCTGAATATAGCCAACAGCTCCAGAGGGATTGAGCGAATCGATCCTGAGGTGCAGATTGGCGTCAAGCAGACCAGAGTTGAGAACATCCTTTCCGAGTCCACCGAACACCTCCGTTGACACAAGGCCATCGGTGTAGATGGCATCGTCACCACCACCGGCGAACACCTTGTCCACGCGAGGCTGCGGGGCAACCACTGGCTGCGGCCAAGGGCCACCCGCCAACTGATCCACGCCACCGGTGGCACCAGCCTCGGCGGCCAGCTCTAGCAATTCCTGGGCCAGCTCGAGCGCTGGCGTATCGGCGGCAAGATCATCGAGAGCTTCGGCGAGGGCCTCAGCATCGAACTGATCGTTAGCAGCGATCATGCCGGCGAAGCGTGGATCGGCTGCTATCGCCTCCAGCAAGAGCTGGCGGGCACCGGTCATGTTGCCGGTGTAGATGGTGTCGTCCCCGGCTTCACCGGTGTAGGGCATCACCACCATCACCGGCTGGGGACCACGGTTGCCTGGATCATTAAGATCTGGCGCCTTGCGCAGGCCCTCGATGTAGCCGCGGAACTCCTCAAGCTGCTCAGCGGAGAACTGCTGACCCATGAGCGGGTTCACACCACCCACGGTGACCGCATAGCCCAGCTCAGAGAACAATGGCACCAGCGTGGAGATGATGGCGCCACTCTCGTCGCGGATCGCACGCGCCAGCAGCTCCGCATTGGCATCCGCCTTCGCATCACCAACGATCACATCACCGAGCAGGGCGCTCTCGCCACCCACCAGGAGATCACCGCCGCCACGACCGACGAGCTCATCATCACCCTTGCCCCCGAAGATCTTGTCATCTCCCTCAGGGTTGAGAGCATCAGCGGCTCCAGAATCGCCGTGAAGAATATCGCTGCCCTTGCCACCGAGAATCACATCGCTGCCAAGGCCACCATCGCTCATGCCTCCGGTGTTATTGCGGATAAGGAGATCATCACCGTTGTCACCAAAGAGTGCATCCCCAGATCCATTATCTGCCACCAGCAGATCGCTTCCGTCGCCACCAAAGAGATGATCGAGGTCATTGTCATCACCACCGAACAGCTGGTCCTGACCAGCCTGGCCATAGAGCCAGTCCTCACCCTTGCCGGCATCAACCACGTCATCACCGGCGCCGGCACGGATGTCGTCCGAGCCATCACTACCGGCAATCACATTGTCTTCAGCGTTAGCAATGATCAGGCGGTTGAAGAGACGGCCATCAAAATCCTTCTGATCCTTGGGGGCCTCAAACGACTCGTCACCCTGATCGAGCGCATCCAGCTGGAAAACGCGGAAAGTGTCTTGGTGGATCAGCTGGGCAGCCATCCCGAGGGATGTCTGCAGCATCTGCGTAAAGGTCTGGAAACTGAGCTGCTTGAGAATATCGGTGCCAGGAATATCGATCTTGTAGTAGTGGAGATCGGGATCCTGCATCCGATCGAAGGTTTCCTGCACGATAAAGGTGAAGGTTGTACCCATCAGGCTGGGTAGATTGCCCTCGCCAGTCGGTGTTTCCGTTTCTTTCTCTGCAAGACCCCCAACCCAGAGGGGAACATTGATCAGGCCGGTGTCGTTATCTTCTGCCGCATTGTCCCCGCCATAGAGCTCCATAAATAGGGGGAGCAGTGTGCGGTCACGCAGATTATCGCCAAAGTCCCCCCAAGATGTATAGGGAGCCAGCCGCTGCGCAAAGATGTTTTCGTTGCTGCCGTCTTCGTACAGACCACTGGAAACATCCGAGGCCTCTGCGCCCAGGGCATTGCCTACTCCTGTTGCCTCAAACAGGTTAGAGATGTTCTGACGGAACTCTTGGAGGGTTGGGATACCCAGCTCATTGCCGCGGGCGATGTTGTAAGCGGCCAAGTCATTGATACGGCCAACGAGCATATCGCGCACCGCTGGAACCATCAGGGTGTCAACGGCTTGAGCACGATCCATGGCATTTTGCGCCAAGACACCTGCTGGCCCACCTAACTCTCTGAGCGTTTCCGGCTGGATGAAGGCCTCGATCAGCGACTTGGTAATAACATCGTTGATCTTGATTGTTTCCTCGACTTCCTCAACGGTGATGCCATTGAGTTCCTCGTAAATCTGGGAGTGACCAACGCGGAAGCCAGCGGTACTGAATTCCAGACCGATCGACGGCCGAACTTCAGGCTGATAGCCGTTGTATCCGTGCTCGTTAACGTTGATCGGCTGTGGCGTAATCTTGTTCGTATCCGGCATCAGCGCATCAGCGCGATCCGGGCTCATCCCGAAGGGAATACCACCGGCCAGTGCGACCACATACTGGTCGTAAACCATCCGCTGATAACCAGCGTTCAGAACCGTGCGGGCCATATCGAACACGGCCGCCTGACCCTCAACGGTATTCAGAGATTGCTTAAGGGCAGCAAGCTCCTCGAGGCCAGGTGTCGTTGCAGCGGATTCAGGCAGACGATCGAGGCCTTCAATAATCGCTTCGACGGTATCGTTATGGAAGCGGCCAAAGACAGTGTGGAATGCGGCGAGCTGGGAGTTTTCGTTGGCGCGTAGATCGCCAGCGATTTTGTGCTCGGCTAAAGACAGTGCGCTGAATTTTGCAAGATGGCTAGCGTCACCGAGCAATTGCTGATTGGAGCCAGGCAATGGTGTGCCTGGATCAACCCAGGCCTCTCCTGCTGCTGCTTGCAGTTCGGCGTTCGACCTGGCGAGCATTTCGATATAACCCATCATTCCATCGGCGGATGGGCTTCCGGTGACGCTGCGATCTCCTGCACGTACTTTCTTATCCCATGCGGTCAGGGCATCGTGCGCCAGTTGGTAGTCGCGATCTTTCAGAACAGTATTTAGCGCATCTGGATCTGCTCCGTTATTAACCAGGACATCATAGAAGGTAGGCAGATCACCAAGCTTACCCGCATTGGCATAGCCATTAGCAACAGAATATTGATTTGACAGCATCTTGGCGGTCATGTTGCCGTTGGCATCCTTTTCACGAAGGAAGCCGTGGATCACCTCATCGGATCCGTAGAGCTGATTCTGATCAATCCAGGCGGTCACTGTATTCATGTACTCTCCTTCACCCGGAGTGGTGTTGATGGAGGTACCACGATCTAGCAGGCCCAGCTCTTGAGCGCCCGGCATCAAGCCATAGAGCGGATCATCCTGGGGAAGAGGGATCTTGAAGCTTCCTTGACCACCCTTATTGAGGAAGGTCATGCCATGGTCAATGTATTGACCAGCGCCCATGAACATATTGTTCCAACCATCCTGCTCAGGCATAAAAGCAGTGCCTTGGTCGAACAGAGCGTTGGAAACGACCCGCTCGTTCGGCAGGACCTGGCCATCAGGTCCCTCCAGCTGCATGCGGCCATCAACAGGCTCGCCGTCAACACCTTGGGAGATATCGCCAGGACCGGGATAATTATTGACTTCGGTAATACGGATGAACTTATCCTGACCGCTACCCTCTTCTGCAGGTGCAACAGCCTGGTCACTGATCGGCAGGCCTAGGGCTTCCCGTGTGCGAGCAGCGCTGGGGGTAATTGCATTGTTGTCCAGCCCACTAAGGGAACGCGTGTCGCCATGCAGGGCCTTGTTGGCCAGCAGGGAGAGGTCGGCCAAGCTGAAGCTGAATGTCTGCTGAAGAACACTGGAGGACGAGAATTCAACACCCTTCAGTTCAGTACCGAAGGCTTCCTTGAATTCCTTTTCGTTGGCAAAGCTTGGGCCAGCTGACTCCTCCTGTGTCTCCAGCGTGGCCAGGAGGCCCTCAACCCTCATGGTTGAGGCACTCAGCTGCGCAGCGGCTTCACTGGAGAGGGTTTCCAAGGCTGCAACCAGCTGCGACAGGCTGGCCACATCGGCCTCTGGATCGGCCGCAAGGGCCCCATCGCGGCTTGTCTGGGCCTGAAGCAGGGCGGCAGCGATCACTGCCGAAGCGGCTTCGGCATCCGCCAGGGCCGCTTCGGCCCCAGTGGAGCTGAGCTGGGCTGAGGCAAGGTCTGGGGTGGGTGCAACGGCGGCAGCCTGCGCAGCACTGGCAAGCACCTCGGCCTGAGCCAGAGCTTCCTCGAGGGCCGTGAACGCCGCCAGCACCTCGGCAGGGGGATCCACCGGCTCAGGGGCACCACCGGCCACCAGATGGATGGTGCCGCCCGCGGCCTCAATCAGGGCCAGATCTGGGTTCCCGCTGATGATCGAGGCCAGAGCCGCTTCTGCATCAGCGAGGTCAGCCACAGCCACAGCCAGAGTGGCCGCCGCATTCGCTTCCGCCTGATTGAGCAGAAGATCGGTGCCGGCGGCATCGCGAGCAACATCGGCGGCCACACGGGCAGCAGCTTCAGCGGCTGCCACCACTCCGCGCAGCTCCTGCACCTGAGCATCAGCTGTGTTGAAAGCTGCGACCAGGGCGAGATCAGCCTCGGCAGCGGCTTCGGCGGCGGCAATCAGATCACCGTTGGGGTCAACGGCCAGGAGGGCGAAGGCGGCCGTGGCAGCGTCATTGGCGTTCTGAGCCCTCAGCAGCTGAGCCTCAGCGGCTTCTGCCAGAGCAGTGAGGCCAGCGACGCGCGCCTCCAGATCCGCCACCGGCGGCTGGGACGCAGCAGGCTTCAGCAGGGCTGCAGCGAGCAGGCCCTGCTCCTGAGCCAAGGCAGCGTCGAGATCCGCTGCCGCATCAACGGCGGCCTGGAGGCCAACGATCGCTGTGTTGATCTCCACCAGGGGAGCACCGGGCAGATCGGCCAGCAGCGCGGGCAGATCGGCCGGCACCAAATCGGCGAGCAGCAGATCGACCGCCTCAACAATCCCCTCTACGACGTGCACGCCATTGGCAAGAGCATGGCCAACGACCTCGAGTGCCACGATCTGAGGATTGGCTGCCGTGGCGGCAGTTTCAGCTGCGAGCTGCAGAGCTTCGATCTCCTCGAGATCAGCCTCAACGATCGCTAGGGTCCAATCGGCTTTGGCGGAGGTCACAGCCAGACGGGCGGCGTCCGCTTCGGCTACCGCCTTGCTGAGAGGGTCGGGGGCCTGACCGATCTGATCCTTCGCCGCCCGGAACGCAGCTTGAGCAAGCTTGGCCGCCGCAGTCGCATCAGCGACGGCCTGCTGGAGGGTTGTCAGGGTGACGCCCTTGTCGGCGAGGGCCGCCTGCAGGGCCTGATCCGCTTCTGCCGCGATGGTGGCCTCGGTGGCTGCCACCGCCTCCTCAGCAGAGGCGATCGCCTGCTCGGCCGCCTGGAAAGCGTCAAGAGCAGCTTGCTGGGCAGCAGCGCCCGCGACAGGATCCGCATTCTGCAGAGCCGTCTCGGCCTGGGCCTGAGCGTTCAGGGCCTGCAGCTGGGCCTCGTCCAGTACCTGTTGATAGTTGGCGGGAATGGCGGCTTCCGCCACAGCCCGTGCCTCCAGTTCCGCAACGGTGGTGGCCAGCGCATCCACCTGCAGCTGAAGCGCGGGGATCACAGACTCCAGCGGCAGGACCACGTCCTCCAGGGCGGTGAGAACGGCCTGACGCTCCAGCACGGCACCCTCCTGAAGGCTGATCTCAGCCTGGAGTGCAGTGGTGTCGGCGTTGGGATCCGCCGCCTCGGCGGCAAGCAGTTCCGCCCTAGCAGCGGCCAAGGCTGCTTCAGACTCAGCCACATACACTTCCGCCTGGAGCTGCAGTGCTCCCAGATCGGCCAAGGTGGCTGCGGCATTGGCGAGCCGGGACTCCGCCAGACCCTCAGCGAGAACCGCTTCGGTCAGGATGTCGACCAGCGAGCGAGGCTCTGACCCGGGAGTGCCGGCTTCGAGCAGAAGGTCGCTCACCTGCTGGGCAGACTGATCAGCGTCGGCGATCTTGTGGACAAAAAGGTCACTCAGGCCTTCAAGTTGAGCTGCGAAGGAACCTTGGAACTCAGTGAACTCTTCAAGAGCCATGGGTTTGAAGAATGCTTGCGGGGCTGTCGGCACTGGAGGGCCCCATCACGATTGAGGGGCAGGGGCTGCTGAAGTGCGAAAGGTATCCGCGGCACAAGGTCCAAACCTGGCCCCAGGCAAAACCCTGCGCTCAGCAAATAGTTCCACCCGTAGTGGCCTCATAAGAAGCAATTAGGGCTTGCTGAGCCCGGTGACGCCGCACCGAGCCATCGGCGGGTCTTGCCCGCTTGCGCTTTCTGGACGTGGGCCGCTGCAGGCCTTCCTCCCGCCAGAGCCGTTGCACCCGCTTGTGATTCACGGTCCAGCCCTCCCGTCTGAGCAGGCGGTAAGCCATGCGCCGGCCCCAGCGGATGTGTTCCGCTGCGATCTCCCGGAGCCGTTGGCGGAGCTTGGCCTCCTCGATGTTGACAACCTTGCCGGCATGGAGCTGGGTGCTGCGGTGTTGTCCCACGACACGGCAGGCCAGGCGCTCTGATGGCCGGTAACGCTCCTGCAGAACCACCAAGCGCGTTGCTGAACTCCCGCTCATTGGGGGGCACCACGCCATCGGGCCCCTCAAGCTGCCGACGGTCGGCGATGGGCTGACCGTTCACCCCCTGGGAGATGTTGCCGGGACCGGGATAGTTGTTGACCTCCGTGATGCGGACAACTTGATCATCACCACTGCCCTCCTCAACCGCGGTGACCACGGTGTTCACCGGCGTGGTGCCGAAGGCGGCACGGGAGGGCTCGCTGCTCGGAGCCACCACGTTGTTGGCCAGGCTGCTCAGGGCGCGATAGGAGCCGATCAAGGCCTTGTCGGCCAGGAGGGAAAGATCCGTCAGGTTGAAGCTGAAGGCCTGCCTGAGCACGCTGGAGGCTGAGAAGCTCACGCCGCTGAGGTCTGTGCCGAACTGCTGCTTGAAGGCGGTCTCGTCGAAGCCCTTGGCCAGGCCAGGGGCGGTCGGGGTCTTCCCTGGAGCGCCATCCCCGTTCTGGTGCTCCGGACCGGCTTCGGCCGCTGCGCCGTCATGAAGCAGCTGCTGGGTGGAGCCCAGATCCCCGCGATTCATCATGTTCATGTTGTTTGTCTCGGCGAATCGCGGCAGGTGAGTGGGTGGTGGTTGGAGGGCAACAGCACGAGGGAGCCGGCATGGCTCCGGCAGAACCTCTCAACGATGCCAAGGCCGAGGCCACAGTGCGAGCTGCGGGCGCCGGAGCTTCGCAGCGGCGTCGGCAGCCCGGGCCCGCGGCCTTCCACGCTGATCAGCAGCACGCCCCGCTCCAGCAGCTTTTCGATGCGCAGCTTCAGCTCCCGGGCCGAGAAGGGTTTGCAGAGGTAGTCGTCGGCCCCCGCCTACAGGCCCTGGATGCGGTGCTCGAGCGCGGCTAGGGCGGAGAGCATCAGCACCGGGAAGTGGTGGCCCGCCGAGCGCAGGGACCTGAGGACCAGGGTGCCGGTCTGATCCGGGAGCAGCTGGTCGAGCACCAGCAGATTGCAGAGCGCCGCGTCGGCATCCAGAACCCAGACCCGCGCCCGACTGAAGCGGGTGAAGGAGGCCGGGGCGTCAAGGCTGTCTGCGACAGGGGCCGGCAACGGCGGGTCGGTGGCGTCTCGGTTGTCCGCCACGAGGGCCTAGGGCCAGGCATCAGGCCATGGCTTCGCCCCTTCGGCGACTAGATCAGCGGCAACGGGATGCAAGGTCATGGCCGCGCTCACCGATCTGCCATCGGTCGATTGCCGCTTGATCCATCAGTGCGAAGCCAACGGGGGCTGCCGCAGGGCTGCAATGTTCCAATCGTTGCCAAAGCATCGGGTGCTGCTGGGTACGGCTCATGGCCGATCAGCCCGCGAGCCGCTGGAGAGGGCTCAGGCCTCAGAACGCTGTCAGCAGGTCTACGCAGGACGGCCGGGCTGCCCGGCGCCGCGCTGCGGCGCCAGCGCGGGTTGCGAGGGGAATCGGAGCCACGTGGGCGACCTTCGGCGGCACCAGGGCCAACGGCCTTTCGGCGCTGAGCTGGGGGCGATAGGTGAAACAGAGCGCCATGGCAGCGACGGCAGCAGGGGCACCGCCCTAGGCTAGGCCGGATGAGCCCATGGTACGGATCCGGAACGCCCGTGGAGAGGGAGGCAGCCAAGGCATCTAGTTCCGCACAATCGCGGCTCGCTTTCGGCACAGCAGCGCGCCGACCGAACGGGTGGGTCAGGCAACTGCCATCCGCGGGGGTGCGGGGGGGAATCGTCATAAATTTGGTCGAGTTGAGCACACAAGCAGGGTGTAGGGACAGGTGTCGATCACCGTCGATGCCACCCTTCAGCGCTGGATCGCCTCCACCAAGGTTCATCTGGAGCCGCTGGCCGGTGATGGGGTGTTCCGCCGGCTGAAGGGCACTGACCTCAAGGGGCGCCTTGCCGTGCTGCGGGCCGAAACCAGCCGATTGGCCAGGGTGCTGGCCCAAAATCTGCCTGAATGTCTCACGATCGCTCTCGCGGAAAGCGGCCAGTGCCGAGGTCTGGCCGGTCGACAGGACATCCGGCTGATGCCCAAGCGCCTGGCCTTCATCCTGCTGCTGGGCGAAGTGCTGAAGCACTCACCGCTCTCGCCGAAGCTCGGCGGGCTGCTGCTCCAGCTGCCTTCCCAGTTGCTGATGGGGAGATACCAGCTTCACGGTACCGAGGACCCGGATCTGCTGTCCCTCCAGGACACGATTCACGGCCACGAATCCCTGATCTTGGAGTGCGCACCACCCCCGAGCAGGCGCCGGAGCCATCCCAGTCCATCCACGTGCAGAGCGCCCTGGCGTTCATCTAGGAGCACCTGACCGAGGCTCACCCGCCTGAGGGAGTTGCTGCTACAGGGCAGGGACGTCCGAGGGGCCAGCAAGCTGGAGGGGCTGCCGCCCACCGGACGGATGGCCGCCAATTACAAGCGCCTGTTCGGCGAACTGCCCAGCCAGCCCAAACCCTGAGCAGAGGCCTGCAGGACCGTTGGCCTGCATGGCCGCTGCACACGATGGTTGTGGGAGGCCCTTGCGATGGTGGCCGGGCGCATCAGAATCAAACGTCTGGCATTCGGTGGATGGGCATCCGATACCCGGGAGCGCACGCTCCTGGTTCGTCAGACCCATAGGTCAGCCGGTGTGACGCCTCCACCCGCCACCATCGCCGTCGTGGACGACGACCCATGCATCCTGCAGCTGCTGGAGCTCCAACTGATGGACGCGGGCTTTTAGGCCCGTTATTTCAACGATCCACTGCTGTTTCTCGATGGCGTCAACGCCGCGCCCCCCGGAGCTTGTGCTGCTCGATCTGCTGATGCCCGAGATCGACGGGGATGCCTACGTGCTCAAACCGGATCTGTTCGAAAACCTGGCGCGGATCGTTGAGGAGCACCTGCGCGGCGCCCCAGTGCTTGAGGTCTGAGGAGCGGGCCCAACGGGCTCCCCAGGCCGACCAAACACCTGCGCCAACGCGGCTACAGTTCGGCTCTCCACGGCAACCCCCCGCCCGCTGTGAACGATCCGGCCACCGCCGTCAGCGCGATCACCTCGCTGCAGCTGAATGCGGCCGCCATCGCCCCGGAGGGTGCGGTGCTGGCGGCCCTGATGGTCTCCCTGATTGTCGATCTCGCTGGAGAGAAGGTCGCCAGTCGCTGGGTACCGCCTGTCTGCTATGCCGGCCTGGGCTCGGCTCTGATCCTGCTCGCTCTTCAGTGGAACGGGCCCCTTGAACCCTCGTTCCTGGGATCGTTTCTCGCCGACAACATGGCGATCGCCTTCCGGGGCGTGGTGGCTGCCTCCACGTTGATTTCGCTGCTGCTGAGCTGGCGGTACGTGGAACGCAGCGGTACTCCGGTGGGTGAGTATGCCGCGATCCTGCTCGCCGCCACCCTGGGGGGAATGTTTCTCTGTGGTGCCACAGACCTGGTGAGCATCTTCGTTTCCCTGGAAACCCTTTCTGTGGCCAGTTATCTGCTGTCCGGCTACATGAAGCGTGATGCGCGCAGCTCCGAGGCAGCGCTCAAGTACCTTCTGGTGGGCTCTGCAGCAGCTGCGGTCTTCCTTTACGGAGCTTCGCTTCTCTACGGAGTGGCGGGTGGTTCAACAAGTCTGGAAGCCGTGGCTCTGGCTCTGCGTACCAGTGCAACCCCCGTCACGGCTCTTGCCCTGGTCTTCGTGCTTGCGACGGTCGCCTTCAAGATCGCGGCTGTTCCCTTTCATCAATGGACCCCCGATGTCTATGAAGGCTCCCCCACTCCTGTGGTGGCCTTCCTGTCGGTGGGCTCCAAAGCGGCTGGTTTCGCTCTGGCCATCCGGATTCTGGTGGGCTGTTTCGGGAGCTTCGACAGCCAGTGGAAGCTGCTGTTCACCGTGCTGGCCGTCCTGAGCATGGTGCTCGGCAATGTGGTGGCTCTGGCTCAGACTTCGATGAAGAGGATGCTGGCCTACAGCTCCATCGGACAGGCCGGATTCGTGATGATCGGTCTGGTCTGCGGTACGGAGGATGGCTTTGCCGCCATGGTGTTGTATATGGCGGCCTATCTGTTCATGAATCTGGGTGCTTTTGCCTGCATCATTCTTTTCTCATTGAGAACAGGAAGCGATCGAATCAGCGATTATGCCGGTCTCTATCAGAAGGACCCTCTGATCACCCTCGGCTTGAGTTTATGCCTGCTTTCCCTGGGTGGCATTCCGCCGATGCTTGGATTCTTCGGAAAAATCTATCTGTTCTTCGCCGGTTGGGCTGATGGCCAATATCTTCTTGTTATCGTTGGCCTGATCACTTCAGTTGTCTCGATTTATTATTATATTTCGGTGATCAAAATGATGGTCGTCAAGGAGCCTCAGGAGGCCTCTGACGTCGTGAAGGCCTATCCAGAAGCCACCTGGAACCTCCAGGGCATGCCGGCGCTAAGGGTGGCTCTCGTAGGTTGCGTTGCAGTCACCGCCATCGGTGGCATCCTCTCGAGCCCGCTGTTCACCATCGCCAGCGGAGCGGTGGCCGGTACGCCGATTCTGCAGCAGGCCATCGCGACAGCCTCTTCCCTGGCCCTTGGCTGATTCCGTCGCAGAGCTCAGCAACGTCTCCAAGCTGTACGGGTCTGGAGACACGGAGGTGAGAGCTCTTGATGGCCTGAATCTTGTGGTCAACAGGGGCGATTATCTGGCTGTGATGGGGGCCTCCGGGTCCGGCAAGAGCACAGCGATGAACATTCTCGGCTGCCTCGACAAACCCACCGAGGGTTCTTATCACCTCAATGGCACGGCCGTTGAAACCCTCAGCGATGATCAGCTCGCGGACCTTCGCAATCGCGAGCTCGGTTTTGTGTTTCAGCAGTTCCATCTGCTGCCCCAGCTCAGCGCCCTCGAGAATGTGATGCTTCCCATGGTCTATGCGGGGGTGCCGAGCACTGAGCGGCGCGAACGAGCCTCAGAGGCCCTGGAGAGGGTCGGGCTCGGGCAACGCCTGGACAATCGACCGAACCAGCTCTCAGGAGGACAGCAGCAACGGGTGGCCATCGCCCGGGCGATCATCAACCGCCCAGCCCTGCTGCTGGCCGATGAGCCCACAGGAGCCCTGGATTCCAGAACCACCGAAGAGGTGCTGACCATCTTCGAGGATCTGCATGCCAGCGGAATCACCCTGGTGATGGTGACCCACGAAGACGATGTCGCCGCCAGGGCTCTGAAGGTGGTCCACTTCCGGGACGGGAAGTTGATCGACGACTGAGCTCAGGAGCTCCGGGCGGCTCCTTCAGGACGCTCCAGCAGCTGCAGAAGCTGGCCCATCAGCAGAGCCACGGCATCGCCGCCGAGGCCTGTCCGGCCGGGATCCAGATCTCCCGGATCAACGGCCATCCAACCACCCTCAGAAGGCAGGCGCAGCTCGAAGTGCAGGTGCGGACCGGTGCTCAGCCCCGTGCTGCCCACCCGGCCGATCACTTCCCCCTGCCGCACCCGATCTCCGGTTTTCACATACAGCTCACTGAGGTGACCGTAAAGGGTCCGTCGCCTTGGCCGGTCATGCTCGACCTCGACCGCCAGCCCATAGCCCCCGGCCAGACCGCTGCTCACCACCCGCCCACTGAGGGAGGCGACAACCGGGGTGCCTTCCGGGGCAGCGAGATCCCGGCCGGCGTGCATCAGCCAGTTACCGAGCAGAGGGTGCAGCCGATAGCCGAAGGTGCTGGTTGTCACGGCTGATCCAACCAGCGGGAACAGCATCCGCCGATTGCCGTTTCCGCCGATCGGGGCCGGGCGGGGCGTGACCCCGAACACATCGGCCAGCCGGAAGGTTCCGCTCTCACCGGCCAGCAGCGCGGAAACCGGCACGGTCAGCGGAGCAGCGGCGCTGACCCTGAGGTCGTTGTCGAGGAGGCTGTGAGGATTCACCTTGTCAGGCCTGAGCCGGGAGCTCCAGCGGATCGTGACGCCGCTGCTGCATTCCTGCGTTGAGAGGGCTCCGATCCGGCAGGCCTCCTGATGGGCGGGAACATCGATCGGGGTGAGCGCTGAGCCGTTGATAATCCTCACCCGTTCGGCCGGAGTCACGACACCGTCGCGCACCAGTGAGTCGAGCGAGGCATCGAAGCGGAGGGAGGGGCTCTCGGCGGTTGGCCCGGCGCGAAGCGGTCCGGGCTGAGCTGGCACGTCAGGCCGTATCGGAGCAGCGGGAACCGGTGAAGGTTCGCCGGGATCCGGCGGTGAGCTCTGGGCGGCTGCCAGATCCAGGCCGATCAGGGTTGCGGAACTGATCAGAAGCCCGGCCAGCAGACAGCCGCTCACCAGCCGGCTGGGCCCCTGACGGCCGGGCGGCTGGCGAGCGGCTGGCGAATCTGCTGTCATCGCGCGACTTTAGAAAGTCCGGCGCCAGATTGATCGCCGCCCGTCCGGAGCCACCACCGCGAGCCCACCATCGGCCAGAAGCCCAGCAATCCGCCAGGTGGTGCCGTCGCGCTCGATGCCGGCTGCCGGGCGCCAGAGGCGCTGCTCCACACCCTGTCGGACCTGTTCGGGCTGATCGGCCAGGGCCAGGGCGGTCTCGATGGATCGGCAGGCCAGCCGCTCCAGAGTCCGGGGTGTTGCGCGCGGATCGAAGCGTTGTCCCGGCCGCCCGGCCGCCGCCTGGAGAGCTTCACCGAGGCCGATCGCTCCGACGGGGACAGGGTTGGTGCCGTTCAGCCCCAGCCCGACCTGTCCCCAGCGCACCCGGCCACCGCGGAGCCGGAGCCGAGGCAACAGTCCGGCCAGCTTGCGGCCCTGCACGATCAGATCATTCGGCCATTTGATCGCCAGCGGAATCCGGCGCTCCGGAAGGCCGATCTGCTCAAGCTGGCATGCCAGTCCCAGGCTCAGGGCCAGCGGCAGGGCGGCGGCCCTCTCCGGGTGTGCAGGCCAGGGAAAGGCGGCACTCAGCCACAATCCCCCGGCCGGAGATGTCCAGATCCGTCCCTGTTGTCCGTGGCCGAATCGCTGTCGCTTGGCCACCACCAGACGCCGCCACTCGAGGCTGTCAGGGGTTGCCGCCGCGGGGGGGGGCTGTTGCTTCAACCAGCGATCCAGCTCGAGTTCGGTGCTGGCGCAGACGGGCAGCGACCGGCGTTGCCAGCGGCCACTCATGCCGCCCGACGGAGCCTGAACCAGGCTCCGATGCGTTCGGCGGCCTGTTCCAGCTGGTCAACCGGCTGCACCAGCGCCAGCCGTACCCAGCCTTCTCCAGCGGGACCGAAGCCCACCCCCGGGGTCAGCGCGACGCCGGTGGCCTCGAGAAGCTCCGCGCAGAACCCTTCCGAGCCCCAGCCCTGTCGCTGAGCGAAGTCGGGGAGTTCCAGCCAGAGGTACATGGCCATGGAGGGGAGCTGCACCGGCCAGCCCTGCTCGCGGAGGGCGGCGGCCATGCGGTCGCGGCGCTCCCGATAGGTTTGCCTCAGCTGCCTTGGCCAGTCCTCCGCCTGTTCGAGAGCCGCGATGGCTCCGGCCTGCAGGGCCAGCGACTGATTGAAATCCACCACACCCTTCAATTGCCTCAGGCCGTTGATCAGCTCCCTGGCGCCGATTGCATAGGCCAGTCTGAATCCCCCCAGGCACCAGCTCTTGGAAAAGGAGAAGAATTCAATGCCACACTGGCGCCAGGCAGGATTGCGCAACAGGGCAGGGGCTTCGCCATCCAGGGCCAGATCCACATAGGGGTTGTCATGGGCCAGCACGATCCCATGGGTCAGCGCCTGTTCCACAGCGGTGTCCAGCCAGCTCTGCTCACCGGTGGTGGCGGTGGGGTTGTGGGGGAAGCCGAGCACCATCAGGTTCAGCCGTTGCCAGGTCGCAGCATCGAGAGCCGAAAAGTCCGGACGCCAGCCCGCGGAGCGATTCAGGGGCAGCAGAACGGGTTCGGCACGGGCCAGGTGCAGCCCTCCCCGATGGGATGGGTAGCAGGGGTCCAGCACCAGAGCGGCATCTCCGGGATCCAGCACGGCCAGGGGGAGGTGCGCGGTGCCTTCCTGGCTCCCCAGCAGCAGCTGAACCTCTGTATCGGGATCCACGTTCACGCCGAACCGGCGCAGGGCCCAGCGGGCGACTGCCTTCCGGAACGGTCGGGTGGCGGCATGGAGGCAATAGCCGGCACTTTCCGGGGCGGTCAGACGCTCCGCGATCGCCGAGAGCGCAACCGGCGGAGGTGGCAGATCGGTGGAACCCAGTGAGAGATCAACCAGGGGGGGGAGCTCGTTTCGGGATCGTTGGCGCCGTGACGCGTAACCGGTCTTGCGTTGATCGTTGCGACCGAACACGCCCTGGCCCAGGTTGCGCAGCCGGGCGGACGACGGTGCCGGCCGGGTCGGCACCTCAGCCATGATCAGAGCTGGGCGCTGAGGAAGGCCTGCAACTGGGGTCTGGCCATGGCCCCCTCATGACGAGCCAGTTCAACCCCATCCCGGAACAGGAGCAGGGTGGGCAAACCCTGGATCCGCAGAGCATCCCGGCTGGCGGGGTTGGAGTCAGCTTCCAGCTTGCCGACACGGAGCTGATCCGGGAATTCGGAGGCAGCCCAGGTCATCAGAGGGGCCATCAGCCTGCAGGGACCGCACCAGGCGGCCCAGACGTCCACGAGCACAAGTCCTGGGGCCTCCAGGACATCGGTCTGGAAGTTGTCATCGGTGAGCTCGAGTACGGCCACGGGCAGGCAACAGGCTTTATGGATTGTATGGAGCCTGGCGGGTGGGCTCGCGTTCAGAGTCTGTCGATGGATCGCCTGAGCTCCTCGAGCTCAGAATCAACCTCCTTGACGGTGACCGGCTCCAGCTGACGGGACGCGGTCTGGCTGCCGGGGAGGTGGCCGGCGGTTCCGCCCCCCGACAACCGCTTTTTCATGGCCTCCAGTTCGTCGTCCACCTCCGGTGCTCCCTCGAGCGCCGCGAACTGACTCTCGAGGTCGGCACCAGCGAGTTCGGCCGCCGCCTGACTGCGGGCTTCGAGGTTCTGAACCTTCTCCTCCATCCGGTCGAAGGCCGCCATGGCGGAGTTGGTGCCGAGGTTTCCAACCGCGCTCTGGAGCTGCTCCTGGGCCTGGGCTGCCTGGGCCCTCGCCTTGAGCATGTCCTTCTTGGTCTTGGCGGCGGCGATCTTGGACTCAAGCTGCACCAGGCTTCTCTTGAGCGCGTCCACCTGGGCGGCCTGGCTCTGCAGCTGGGTGTTGAGGGCTGTGGCGGTGTCCTGACAGGTCTTGCGGCGGGCCAGGGCCTCCTTCGCCAGATCCTCTTCCCCCTTCTTCAGGGCCAGCTCCGCACGCTCGTACCAGGTGCGCGACTGGGTATCGGCCTGTTCGGCCTGGTTCTGGATCCGCTTCTGGCTGGCGATCGCCGTGGCAACGGCCTGGCGAAGTTTCACCAGATCGGACTGCATGTCCGCCACCGACTGGTCGAGGATCTTGGCCGGATCCTCAAGGCTGCTGACTGCCGCATTGGCATTGGCGCGGATCAGGCGGCCCAGACGATCGAAGAAGCCCATGAGTCCCAGCTGGGGCAGGGCCCGAGACTAGCCAGCCGTCCCCGTTTTTCAGGGGCGCGGTGAACAGTGGGATTGCCGTCCCCTCTGTAGTGTTGGGCAGTAAAGGCGGTTTTGCGGGGACAGGCATGCGGGGAAACGCCCGCTCAGACCGCTCGCAAAGGTCCCGGGACGGCTCCCGCGGGGGGGCCGTATCCCGACGTCAGGGACAGGTGACGGTGCTGGTCCCGGCTCCCCTCAGGCCGCTTGAACCGCTGTCCAGGTGCCTGGGGACGCTTCAACACGAGTGGCGGCGGGAAGGGAATCTGGCTGCTCTCTGGCAGGCCTGGCCGAAGCTGGTGGGCGAACAGCTGGCTCCCCATTGCCGTCCGTTGCGGCTGCGTGCTGGGTGCCTCTCGGTGGGTGCCGGTCCCGGTCCCTGGTTGCAGGCGCTGCAGTACAACCGTCACCGGCTGGTGGGTGCGTTCCGGGCAGCGGGGTTCGCCGTGCGTGATGTTCGGGTGGAGCGTCACCATCCCCCTGATCTGCCTTCCCCAGGCAGTGAAGAGGAGTCGCGGATCTGGAGTCACCACCCGAGTCGGGTGGATGTCCATGGCATGGGAGCCTGTCCCCGTTGCGGCAGCCCCGCTCCGGGGGGCGAGATCGCGCTCTGGGGCTTCTGCGGTTTTTGCCGGAGGGAGCAGCTCACCACGCCCTGATCAACGCGTTGAGCCAGCGTTCGAGCCGTTCACTGAAGGCCTGCCGCGAGCCGTGTCGCTCCATCCACTCCCGACAACCGGCGCGGGAGGTGGTGAGGGCCCGCCGGGTGGCCGCTTCAAGAGCAGCGAGGTCCCCCGGTTCGGCCAGGGCTCCATTGATCCCCTCCCGCACCAGTTCTCCGGGGCCACCCCGGGCATAGGCCGCCACCGGAACCCCGCAGGCCATGGCCTCCACCACCACGTTGCCGTAGGCCTCATTCCATTTGGGGGTGTTGAGCAGAGCTGCACACCGGCCCAGAGCCGCCTGAAGCTCAGCGGTGGGAAGAAAGCCGCGCCACTGGATCGTTCCCGGAGGAACGCCGGCCTCCACCTGACGGGCGTATTCAAGGTCCTCACGCAGGCCCCACACCGCCAGGGGAAATCCCATCCGTGCCGCCACAGCCGCCGCATCCTCAAGGCCCTTCTCCGGAGCCACACGTCCCGCCCAGCCGAGCAGCCGTTCAGGATCCGGGTTGAATTGATAGCTCCCCGGGTCAAAGCCGTTGCCGACGAGCGTCGGAGCCTGTTTCAGGGCAAAGTCGGAAGCCTGCGCCGCCGTGTGAAAAGCGAGGTGATCGGGATGGCTTCCGGCGATCTCGGCGATCAGGCCGTCCATGGCGTCGCCCACGGAACCCATGCTGATCAGATGGCCCAGCGGTCTGGTGGTGTGCGGGGTCAACCAGAGCGGCAGCCAGTCGTAGGCGAGGTTGAGCAGGCCGTCGAAGCGATCCTGCTGGCCGAGGGCGCGGCGCCAGAGCCGACCCAGCAGGGCCCCGGCCGGGATGACCACCGGAGCATCACGGCGCTGGTGCTGCCAGCTCGGTTGTTCCACCCCGCTCTCGCAGCACAGGTCCGCCCTGGAGCATTCCGTCGGCAGTTGTGATCCTTCCGGTGCGAGAACGGTGATGCTGTGCCCCCGCTCCAGCAAGCCAGCCACGGCGTTGATCAGGGTGAGCTCCACCCCCCCGCCGCGGCCGCTCCCCAGGCGGCCGACCGGGGTGCTCACCACCAGCAGCTTCATGGCCGGCCTTCCTCAAGCTGGAGCGGGACGGGCGGAGCGCCTTCCCACAAGCTGGCGCGTCGGTTGATCAGCAGGACGGAAACGAGCGCCAGCGATGCTCCGAGCCACTGCAGCCCACGCAGCTGCTCGTTCAGCAGCAGCACTCCGCAGAGCAGGGCGAACACCGGGGTGAGGAAGGTGAGTGCGGTGAAGCCGGTGAGGTCTCCACGGCTGGCGAACAGGAAGAAAAGTCCGTAGGCCACGGCGCTGCCCAGCAGGGCCGCATAGGCGGCCAGGGCCCACTCCAGGCCATTCCAGCCAGGCCAGAGCGGCACAGGGTCTGCAAACGTTCCGGAGGCCTGAACCAGCAACCCCGCCAACAGCGGCACCGACCCGATCAGCATGTGCCAGGCCGTGATGGCAACCGGATCGCTGCGGCGACTGGCATAGCGGCTCAGAACCGTGCCGATGGCCATCGCCGCTGCGGCTCCGAGCATCCACAGTTCGCCATGGCTCCAGGCCTGCACGCCGGCGGCGGAAGGCGCCTGCAGCCACCAGTGGCTCAGGATCTCGCCGGGGAGCCCGAGACAGAGGATTCCGAGCAGACCGAGCAGCAGACCGGTCCAGCCCACCGGATTGATCGCCTCTCCGAACAGCGTTCTTGCCAGCAGCGCCACCATCAGCGGCTGAGAGTCGATCAGCACGGAACCGAGTCCGGCGCCCGTCTGGCCAAGACCGTTGCTGAGCAGCCACTGGAAGAGGGTGCCATCCACGAGGGCAAACACGATCAGCCAGGCCCGGTCGCCGTCGTCCACCTGGAGCGAGCGCCCCAGGCCCCGGGCCATCAGCAGCAGGGCAAGGCCTGCCGGCAGCAGTCGCAGGGTTGCCACATGGAGGGCCGAACCCGTGATCAGCAACGGTTTCATCGCTGCCATCGCCGTGCCCCAGAGTGCAAAGGGCAGAAGCATGGCCAGGGGGCCTGAGAACCGTAGGACTGTCTTTTTAAGATCCGACCACTGCATGCCGTTCTGATGGTCTGGCCCTGGCGCCGTAAGCAACGCCGCACCCTCGCACGGATCGCCATTGAAGGTCCGATCGCCGGACCCACACGCACCCGGGTTCTGAAGGCCCTCAGGCAGGTGGAGGAGCGGGAGTGCCCGGCACTGCTGCTCCGGATCGACAGCCCGGGCGGCACCGTCGGCGACAGCCAGGAAATTCACGCAGCCCTGGCCCGCCTGCGGACCAGGGGCTGCCGCGTCGTGGCCAGTTTCGGCAACATCTCAGCCTCGGGAGGCGTCTACGTGGGCGTGGCCGCGGAAAGGATCGTCGCCAACCCCGGCACCATCACCGGCTCGATCGGGGTGATCCTCAGGGGCAACGATGTCAGCCGTCTGCTGGAGCGGATCGGCATCCGCTTCGAAACGATCAAAAGCGGCCTCTTCAAGGACATTCTCTCCCCGGATCGGGCCCTCACCGGCCCGGAGCGAGATCTGCTCCAGAGCCTGATTGACTCCAGCTACAGCCAGTTCGTTCAGGCTGTGGCCGAGGGTCGCGGACTGAGCGAGGAGCGGGTGAGAGAGTTTGCCGACGGCCGGGTGTTCAGTGGAGCGCAGGCCAGGGATCTGGGTCTGGTCGATGAACTCGGCGATGAGGAACGGGCCCGCTGTCTGGCGGCGGAACTGGCCGGCCTGGATCCGGAGAGGCTCAGGCCGATCACCTTCGGAGCGCCACCCAGGTCTGTGCTCAGCCTGATTCCAGGTCGCGCCTTGCTGCAGGGACTGCTTGAGGCCATCAGCCTCGAGCTGGCCTGGAGCGGTCAGCCCCTGTGGTTGTACCGCCCATGACCCATGCCAGCGGCGATGGCCTGATCCTGAGGGCCCTGCGCGGCGCCACCACGGCTTCTGCCAACACGGCCGAAGCCATCCACGACGCGGTGGAGGAGCTGGTGGATGCGCTGATCGAGCGCAATGCCCTGGCCGGCGACCGGGTGATCTCGGTCACCTTCACGGTGACAACCGACCTCAATGCCTGCTTCCCTGCCGCGGCAGCCCGTCAGCGCCAGGGTTGGGATCAGGTGGCCCTGCTCGATTGCCAGCAGATGGCGGTGACCGGTGATCTCCCTCACTGCATCCGATTGCTGGCTCATGCCTGGCTGGATCCCGAGCGGCAGCCGGTTCATCCTTATCTGCGTGGTGCGGCCCGGCTGCGTCCGGATCGCGCCCGCTGAAGCCGGTCGGTTCTGCAGGCTCGACTGTGCCAACCACATGCCCGGCCGGCCTCAGTCGGTCGGTGGCTTCTCCTCTGCCCTGAGAATGGTGCCATCGGTCAGATCACAGAGAATGGTTCTTTCCAGGCTTCGGGCGTTTTCACGGCGGATCAGCGGCTTCGGTCATCCCCGGCGGGCCCTGGGGTTCGCCGCGCTGCTCTCCGGCGGCATGGCCACGGCTGCACTGCTGGGTGGAGTGCTCTCAGGTCTGCCGGCCGGTCGGGCTCTGGCTCAGGGCACTCCAGGGCTGATGGAATTCCGGTGGGACAACACCAAGGATTTTCGGAAGCTCTATTTCTTCCTGACCAACTCTGAGCGACAGCGTCGTTCGGAGTACTACCTGATTCTGCGTCCCAAGGACCGCAAGACCGCGATCATGAAGCTCTCGATCACGGTACCGAGCTATTTCGATGCCAAGATCGATCCCGAGCGCGTGAAGCTCTGCCGGATGTCCGAGGGCGGAATGCTGTCCCGCACGCGCTGCGAGGAGATCATCCCGGCCACGGTGGAGGTTCCGGAGGGTGGCCGGGCGATCGACATCTTCCCCGACGTTCCGGTGTCCGACGAGGGCACGATCGGTGTCTACATGACCCTGTTCAACCCGTTCAACATCGGTATGTATCAGTTCAATGCGCTCGCACAGGCTCCAGGTGACGTGCCGATCTCGGGCTACCTGGGCAGCTGGGTGATCCAGATTGAACCCTGAGTCCCTTTCAGGAGCCCGGAAGCTCAACTGTTAAGTTGACGGGCTGCACGTTGAAGAAACGACGCAAGGAGCGCCTCTCTCATGACCAAGCGAACCCTGGAAGGAACAAGCCGTAAGCGGAAGCGGGTCTCGGGTTTCCGGGTGCGCATGCGCAGCCATACCGGCCGCCGAGTGATCCGCTCGCGCCGCAGCCGGGGGCGTGCCCGGCTGGCCGTCTGACGGGCTGCCGGCTTGGCCCTGCCCCGTTGCCATCGATTGAAGGGTCGGCGAATCTTCGACAAGCTCTACCGCTGCGGACGCCGTCATCACGGCCCATCGCTGGTGCTCCGCCATCTGGAGGCCATTCCAGCCCTACTCCCCCCTGATCAGGTCCGCCATCCACCGAGCCCCTGGCGCTGCGGTGTCGTGGTGAGCAGCAAGGTCCACAAGCACGCTGTTCAACGCAACCGATTGCGTCGTCTGGTGCACAACCATCTGCTCCGGGAGCTTCGCGATTGCCGACATCCGCAAGGCCACTGGCTGCTGATCAGCTTCAAGCCCGGCAGTTGCGAGCGCTCTCCGTCAGATCTGCTGGGAGAATGCTCACAACTCTTTCGGCAGGCAGGACTTCAAGCATGAGCCCCGCAACCAAACCCGCTAAGGCTGAGATCCAGGAAACGGTTTTCTACGAAGGAGGCCCGGCCCGGGGCGATCTGATTCTCAATCTCCTGTTCGGACTCACGCTGATCGGCCTCCCGTTCTTTGTGGCCGCGCTGGTGCGGGCCCTCTGGCTGCGGTTCCGGATCACCAGCCGTCGGGTTGAGGTCAATGGCGGCTGGTTGGGCCGCGACCGCACCCAGGTGGTCTACAGCCAGATCCGGGAGGTTCGGAGCGTTCCCCGCGGTTTCGGTGCCTGGGGTGACATGGTGCTGGTGCTCAATGACGGCTCCAGGCTGGAAATGCGCTCTGTTCCACGGTTTCGTGAATTTGAGAACTACATCGAGGAACGGCGCGGCCGCGGCACCCAAGCCCCTGCTCCGAAGGGAATGGCCGCCTGAGCCGCATCCCGCCTGACCCTCGGGCACACTGGAGCCCCTGAGGGATTCAACCCCCCACCCTTCCTTCCGGATCTTCCCTGCCGTGATCGGCTACATCTCCGACAACCTGCTGCTTCCGATCCTCGATTTCTTCTATGGGTTGGTGCCGAATTATGGGCTGGCGATCATCGCCCTCACGGTGGTGATCCGACTGGCCCTGTTCCCCCTGAGTGCCGGTTCGATCCGCAATGCCCGCCGCATGCGCATTGCCCAGCCTGTGATGCAGAAACGCCAGGCTGAGATCAAGAGCCGTCATGCCAACAACCCACAGAAACAGCAGGAGGAGCTGGGCAAGCTGATGCAGGAGTTCGGCAGTCCCCTGGCCGGCTGCCTGCCACTGCTGGTGCAGATGCCGATCCTCTTTGCGTTGTTCGCCACGTTGAGGGGGTCGCCGTTCGCCGATGTGCCGTACACCCTCAATCTGAAGGTGCTTCCGGCCGATCAGATTGCAGCGGTTGAGCCCAAGCCGTTCAACAGCGCCAGTCACTCGATTTTTGTGACGGAAACCCAGCATGCCCCGGTGATCGCCACCCTGGATCGGGGCACCAAGCTGGGCGTGGGTGATTCGGCCAGGGTCAGCCTTCACACCAAAGACGGCCAGAGCTTCAGCTCCTTGATCGCAGGCGTTGAAAACGGCGATGCCTTCCAACCCTCCTGGACTGTGACCAAGGGAGAGGGCGTGGTGAATGTGGACGCCGATGGCACCATCACAGCTCGGGCGGCCGGTGATGCCACCGTCGAGGCCAGGATCCCCGGACTGGCCGCCCGCAGTGGTTTCCTGTTCATCAAGGCCCTTGGGCAGGTGGGCTTCCTCACCGAGGGCTCCGTGAACTGGGACGTGGCGATTCTGGTGGCAGCCTTCGGAGCCACCCTCTTCGTTTCTCAGATCCTGTCGGGCATCGGCATGCCCCCCAACCCCCAGCAGTCGACGGCGAACAAGATCACCCCGGTGATGATCACGGCCATGTTCCTGTTCTTCCCCTTGCCAGCCGGGGTTCTGCTCTACATGGTGGTGGCCAACGTGTTCCAGGCTCTGCAGACCTTCCTGCTCAGCCGCGAGGCTCTTCCGGACAACCTCCAGCAGATCCTCAATCAACAACTGGCCCAGCAGACGGTGACAGCCGCTGCCACAGCCGGCGGCCGGTCGTCCGATCGCCTGCCCTTCGAGCCCAAAAGCAAGGCATAGATGTTTTGATGGCCGATGAGCTGAAACCGGTCCAGATCCAGGCTCTCAGGCTGCTTGATCAGGGCCGCGAATGGTTGATCGATCAGCACCTGCCGGGTCTCGACAGCCTCACTCCTGTGCGGGGCCGGCTGCGTGCCCTGCATCGGGGTGAGCTGCTGGAACTGGAAGGACAGGCCACCACAATCGTGACCCTCAGCTGTGATCGCTGTCTGCAGTCGTTCAACCATCCCCTGAGCTTTGAAGTTCGTGAGCTGTTGCGGCTCGGGGAACAGGCCGTCGGGGCCGCGGCCGAAGCCCTTCACGGGCTTCCCTTTGAGCCCGATGCGTACACCGAGACCCTGGATCCTGAAGGGGTGTTTGATCCGGCTCACTGGACCTTTGAGCAGCTGAGCCTGCAGTTGCCTCTGGTCAACCGTTGCGCCAGCGATTGTTCGGGACCCTTCCGCTGGAGCAGCGAATCAGGACCCGGCGATCCCCGCTGGGCCGCTCTCAGGGCGTACAGGCCATGACCCGGCTCAGCCGATGAGCGCCACCTGGCTGGAGCATCTGGATCTGTTGATCCGCTCAAGGGCGCCGATCGTCTGGATCCGCAGTCTTGAGGAACAACGGGTCGAGGCCTTGCTGGAGCAGGCGGCCCGGCGACTGGGTGGTCGGATGTTGCTGCGCTGGGACTTCATCGATGGCTTGCGCGGCGCTCCCAACCGTGAGGGAGAGGCGATCCGCAATCCGATGGCGGCGCTCGGCTGCCTTGATCCCCTGCCGGCGGATCAGGGGGCGATCCTGTTGTTGCGCGATTTCCACCGCTACGGCGATGACGCCGGCATCTGCCGACGCCTGCGCAACCTGGCCCAGCAGCTGCCCAGCCGGCCGCAGACCGTGGTGATCAGCGCCCCGGACTGGCGTCTGCCGCTGGAACTGGAAGACGCTGTGACCCAGCTGGATCTGCCCCTTCCCGAAGCGGCTGAGATCCGTGGACTGCTCAGTTCCATCGCCAGAGCCATGGGGCAGACCCTGGATCCCGGTGTGCTGGAGTCGCTCACGGCAGCCTGTCATGGCCTCAGTGAACAGCGGGTCAGAGCCATGGCCGCCCGTGCGCTGGCCCGTCGTGGGGAACTCAGCGAGACCGACCTGGTGGAAGTGCTGGAGGAGAAGCGGGCGGCCATCGCCCGCAGCGAACTTCTGGAGTACTGCCCCAGTGAGGCCACCCCGGCGGATATCGGCGGTCTCGATGCCCTCAAGCACTGGTTGGAACAGCGTCGGATGGCATTCAGCGATGACGCCCGCCGCTACGGACTGCCCCTACCCCGCGGCGTGCTGCTGGTGGGGCCCCAGGGAACGGGCAAGAGCCTCACGGCCAAGGCCATTGCCCACAGCTGGAGCATGCCCCTGCTGCGGCTGGATGTGGGCCGGCTGTTCGCCGGGCTGGTGGGGGCCAGCGAGGCGCGCACCCGCGAGATGATTCAGAGGGCGGAGGCGATGGCTCCCTGCGTGCTCTGGATTGATGAGATCGACAAGGGATTCGGGCTGGTGGGCCGCGGTGATGGGCGCAGTGACGGAGGCACCAGCCAGCGGGTGCTGGCGAGTGTGCTCACCTGGATGGCGGAGAAAACCAGCGCCGTGTTTGTGGTGGCCACGGCCAACGGAGTGGATCGGTTGCCCGCCGAACTGCTGCGCAAGGGTCGCTTTGATGAGATCTTCCTGCTGGATCTGCCCAATGCCGAAGAGCGCGGCTCGATCCTTGATCTGCAGCTGAGGCATCGGCGGCCCGAGCATCGGATTCCGCTGCAGGTGCTGGTGGATCGCACCGAGGGGTTTTCCGGTGCGGAACTGGAGCAGACCGTGATCGAGGCCATGCATCTGGCCTATGCCGAACGGCGTGAGTTCGGGGAGGCGGATCTGATCACCGCTGCCAGCCAGGTTGTCCCCCTCTCGCGAACGGCGCGGGAGCAGCTTGAGCAGCTTCAGCAATGGGCCAGCACCGGTCGGGCTCGAACCGCCAGTGGCAGGCCCCGCTGATCGGACCAAGATTGCTTCAGGTAACGAACTGCAGCGTCAGGTAACGACTGCGGCTTCCTCTGCAGACAGCTTCTGGCGGGCTCCTTACCGTCATGTCCAGCCTCCGGCTCCTGCCCGTGACTCCCAGCCCCAGCCCCCAGCCGCGTAGCGAAGTCGTCTCCCAGCTTGCCATCGCCTGCATCGGTGCTGGTGTCGTGACCAGCTTTGCCGTGGCCCAGGGGCAGAATCCGCTCACAGCTCTCGCGATCACGCTGTTCTCCGCAGTCGCGGCGGTGATGGTGGGGCAGCTGCTCTGATTGCGCAGCACCCGCCTCAATGCCTGGCTGCGGGACTGCCCCGGTGTGGCCTTCTCCTCGGTGAAGGAGATCCACGTCTTCGACAAGCAGTTCGACAAGGGCGAGGCCTGGTATCGCAGCCATTTCCCGATCCTGGAAAGCCTGCTCGGTGCCCGCTGCGTGATCCAGGCAACACCGTCGTATCTCCATCGAGCCGAGAGCGTGGCGCCGCGCATGCAGGCCATGATTCCCGACTTTCGCCATGGCAGGGAGGAGCGCACGCTCTCCGAGGCCCTGCTCAGCGACACCGGCACCAACCCGAAGAAGCCCAACCACTACAAATGCCGGGGGCTCTACGCCCAGCAGATCAAGCGCTTTCTGCAGCACTATCACCACTCCCAGCTGCCGGTGATCAAGAGCGAGACCTTCTTCGCCGATCCCGCCCCGGTTTACGAGCAGGTGCAGCGCTTCTTCGGACTGGATCCCGTGCCGCTCAAGCCCAGCTCAAAGCCGCGCAATGTGGGCCAGCAGAAACACACCGTGCCGGATGAGGTGATCGCGCACCTGGCCGACTATTACCGCGAACCCAACCGCGAACTGAGCCAACTGCTCCCCGACTTCCCGATCTGGTGACCCCTCAACACACCGGCGCATCCCTGCGCGAGCTCTGCCCCGCCCTCGCCAACAAGACCTACTTCAACTAGACCCGCCGTACTCAAAAGCAGCCCAGACCCATTGCTGCAAGTGACTTCTCAAATCAGAGAGCCAGAGCTAGACCCACACCTTGACCCACGGCGATGACCCACAAATCCAAGGAGCACGACCACAAGGGAGATGAAGATTTGTGAAGCTTGGCTCGTCTCCCCTCAGCACTACGCAGCAGCCCGTTTCCGGCCCCTGGAGGCCTCTCGATGGGCCAAGTGGGTGGAAGTGAGCGAAGGGCAGCTCAGGCCGTCCCTGAAGCCTCTTGTCGGCCAACCACGGCGGATGCTCAGGATCAACGCAGAGCGGTTGTGGCTGAATCTGGTTCGGATGGGTTGGAAGCGGTGCGGACCTCAGTGGTGAGGCTCTGCAGTTGGTAACAAAAGGCATGTAACGCTTTACAACAGAAGCGATGAGCCTTTGATGCACCCCTCC
>JAYKHC010000086.1:0-5636 GCA_035285465.1 Cyanobacteriota bacterium | reverse complement strand
CGGTCCCGCTCAGAAGATCAGGAGTCACACCCTTCACGGTGGCCAGAGTGCCCACCGGCATGAAACGCGGCGTCTCCACCGCACCATGAGGGGTGTGAAAACAACCGCAGCGGGCGCGGCTGCGGGTGCAGTGGGCCGAAGCCGTGAAGGCGAAGGATGGGATCGTGATGGAGTCGAGCCAGGGTGATCCCAACGCTAGGTGCCGTGCTGAGGTCAACCCTGCTCAGGTCAACCGTGCTGATCCGGCTGAGGCGGGCGCTGGCCGATGCCGCCGGTGCCTGGACTTTTTATACGGTGCTTCCGGGCTGGCCTGTGATCAGGCCCAGCTTTCGCAGGATCGCCCGCTTTGCGCCGCTGGTGGGGGTCGTGGTCGGTGGGCTGCAGGCGGGGGTCTGGTGGGTTTCGGCGGGCTGGCTGCCCGTGGAGGCCCGGGTGGCTCTGGTGCTGGCTCTGGGTCTGGGATTGACCGGTGGCCTGCATGCCGATGGCGTCATGGACACGGCGGACGGACTGGCGGCTGGTGATCGGGCTCTCGCGGCGATGGACGACAGCCGCGTGGGGGCGGCAGGTGTGCAGGCCTTCCTTCAGGTGCTGCTGCTCAAGTTCGCCGGGCTGGTCTCGCTGGCGACATTGCCTCCAGCGGCAGCAGCCCTGGCCCTCGTCAGTACGGCCTGGAGCGCCCGGATGGCGCCCCTGCTGGCGATCCGAGGGTTCCGTTACCTGCGGACAGCGGGAACCGCCGGGTTTCATCGGCGCCATTGGCGCGGCCTCCGGCGTGAGCTGCTGCCGGCCCTGCTGCTGGCCCCCCTGCTGCTGGCTGGGATGTTGGCCACCTGGCCATCCCGGTTCGCCGCACTGGCTGCCCTGGGGTTCTCCTTCCTGCCGGTGCTGCTGGTTCCCCGCTGGTTCGGTCGCCGGCTTGGGGGACACAGCGGGGACAGCTACGGAGCCTGTGTGGAGTGGTGTGAGGCTCTCGGGCTCCTGGTCATGGGCCTGGTGGCCCGGGCGGCAGCATGAGCCGGAAGGCATTGCCCCGCTCCGGCAGGCAGGGATCCACGGCAGCCGGCGGGATGATCAGCTGCAGATCTCCGCCGAGGTTGCGGGCCAGTTCGCGGCCCAGGGCCAGTCCCAGACCGCTGCCGGGCAGAGCTTCGCCGCGGCTCCCACGGACCCCCCGGGTGAAGATGGCGTCCCGCTCCGCGACTGCGATCTCCGGGCCTTCATCCCATACCGTGAGCGCCCAGCCTCCATCACCCAGCTCAACGCTGTGGCAATGGAGGCCGAGCCCGCAGCCGGCAGGGCTGTAGCGGAAAGCGTTCTCCAGCAGATTGGCCACGATTTCAGCCACGGCTCCCGCGTCCCCAGACCAGCGGGGCAGCCCTGCAGGAGGCTGCCATGGGCGTCCCTGCAGGGCTGCCGTGGCGGCTGCCCTGCCGAGCAGGGGTTCCAGCATCGGCTCCAGGGCTGTCTTCCCGCCGCGGTCCAGAGGCGGGAGCAGCAGCGGTGTTGGGCTGGCTGTGGTTTCGAGCTGAGGGGTGCTTTCTCCCAGTCGGTCAAGGGCATCCACGAAGCGGTTGAGCTGCTTCTGTTCCGCCAGCAGCCCTTCCACCAGGTCACGGTGAGGACTCTCAGGCCCGAGGCGTCGCAGCAGCAGCTGGCTGAAGGTGCGCAGGGCTGCCAGGGGATTGCGCAGCTGGTGCAGCAGAAGCTCGAGTTGCTCGCGCTGCCGAGCGAGTTCGGCCTGCAGGCGTTGCTGCTCCAGATCCAGGCAGAGGGCTTCGGTGAGGCAGAGAGCCACGGCCTGAAGTCGTCTGCTGAGCGGTGCGGGCCAGGGCAGCACCGAGCATTCCACCTGAAGTGCGCCGAGCAGGACGTCCTTGTGGCGCAGCGGCAGCCAGCGCCGTTGGTCGGCGGGTTGTCTCATCGGGCTGTCCGGCCCGATGGTGGCCAGAGCGGGAGTCCCGCCCGGCCAGTGGCCGATCGGGATCAGATCGGGTGGGCCGCTTTCGGCGGGCTGGGCCACATAGACGATCAGGGAGGTGAGGTCCTCGCGGTCCGCGAACTGGGACAGCTGGAAGCTCAACAGGTTCAGAAACCGCTCCGATACAGGCATCTGCTGCCAGGGGCCGAACCGGCCTGAATTTTTTGCGCAGGGGGATGAAAAATCCGAAAAAAGTCTTAAGGTGCTGATGAGATCCAGAGATCTCAACCAGAGAGCGGGCGTCTCAGTTGGACGTATCTGCTGACCTTCGTTGCATTTCCTCGCGGCGAAGGCTACACCAGAAAAAGCTGACACCCGATGGCCGCCCTCCGGTCGATCGGGGTTCAGCTTCCAGGGTCCGCACCGGACGGGTCCCGTGCCGGATCCCTCGAAGTCCCGTGTTGCGCTGCAAGCGGTTTTTCATCGCCTCTCTACTCACCCCTCCTCCTCGACTCCCTTCCTGAGGGACTTCCCCCATGTCCAAGAAGCGCAAGCGGATCAGCCGCCGCCGCCTCGCCGGTCAGCGGGTGCTCGCCCACGTGGCCACCCACAACCTGGAGACCGGTTCCCACAAACCTGTGACCGCCGCCCGCCGCTACATCGCGGAAAGCGGCATCACCGCTCCGGCAATCCTCAACGTACGGCGCAACGAGCACACCACAGACCGCTTCTTCTGGGGCGAAAAAGGCCTGTTCAGCGCTCAGTACGCTGAAGAAAATCACTTTCTGTTCCCTTCCCTGCGCGCCATCGTGGATCGGATCGGCGAAGACGTGCTCTTTGAAGGCCTGGAAGCCCTCGCCTCCGACGACTGGGAGGAGATGGAGGAGTACGAGTACGCCTTTGTCTGAGCCGGGGCTCAGTTCAGGCACTGCCGAACGAATGCGGCGATCTCGGGCAGAACCGTCTCGTCGATGCCGTGCTGGCCACTGAAGGGCAGCAGCTTCACCGGCCGACCGGCCTGGAGCAGCTGCTTCTTCAGTGATTCGCTTGCTGCATACGGCACCACAGGATCCTGCAGCCCATGGCTGAGCAGCACCGGTGTGGGTTGTGCTTCTGCTGCCGGTCGCCACCCTTGGTGTGGGTAGCCGCTGCAGGCCACGATCCCCGCCAGCTGCAGCTCTCCGCCCACATCCACCGCCATGGCGCCTCCCTGGGAAAAGCCCAGCAGCACCGTCCGCTTCAGCGGCACGCTGCAGCCCAGCGCGATCAGTCGTGTCCGCAGAGCCTTCCTGGCAGCAGGCAGTTCACTCCAGTCGATCGGCTGCAGGTTGTACCACTGCCTTCCCATTCCACTGGGGTGAGCCATCGGCGCCCGTAAAGCCACCACACTCACCTCAGGACCCACCAGCAGATCGGCCAGATCCAGCAGGTCGTCGGCGTCAGCTCCCCAGCCATGCATCAACACCAGCCGCCGATCGGCGTGAAACGGCCCCCGTTGAAGGGCCTCACCGATGTCGGCACTGGGGGTGAGCTCAGCCTGTGAAGGGTTCAGGTTCATGGGGATTCCGGGTGTCTGCTGCGTAGGTTGGCGCTGAGCTGTCCCGCTGCCGAATCCATGTCCCCCACCGCGTTGTTGAGTGTCTCCAACAAGCAGGGTCTGCTGCCGCTGGCCAGGGGCCTGCTCGATGCGGGCTACCGGTTGATTTCCAGCGGTGGGACGGCCGCGGCTCTGGTGGATGCCGAAATTCCGGTGACCAGAGTGGCTGATCACACCGGGGCGCCTGAGATTCTCGGCGGCCGGGTCAAGACGCTCCACCCCCGGATCCATGGAGGAATCCTCGCCAGGCGATCGGACCCCGCTCATCAGGCTGATCTTGCGGCCCAGGAGATTGATCCGATCGCGGTGGTGGTGGTGAATCTCTACCCCTTTCAGGAGACGGTGGCTGATCCCGGCGTTGCCTTTGAAACGGCCATCGAGACCATCGACATCGGTGGACCGGCCATGGTTCGAGCGGCCGCCAAGAACCATGCGGATGTGGCTGTGCTCACCAGTCCATCCCAGTACGACAGCTTTCTGGTGGCCCTGCAGACCGGGGGGGTGGATCTGGCGTTGCGGCGATCCCTGGCTCTGGCGGCTTTCCGGCACACCGCTGCCTACGACGCCGCGATCAGCGGCTGGCTGGACGACAGGCTGGCTGATTCAGCGTCTGGAGAAGCGGCCGTCGAACCGCTCTCACTCTCCATGCCGGTTCGTCAGACCCTGCGTTATGGCGAGAACCCCCACCAAGGCGCCACCTGGTATGGCAAGGCTGGTGCCGGCTGGACAGGCGCCCAGCAACGGCAGGGCAAGGAACTCAGTTACAACAACCTCATTGATCTCGATGCCGCTCTGGCCACGGTCAGAGAGTTCGGCTATGGGCCTGGAAGCCAGCCCGCCGCAGTGGTGGTGAAGCACACCAACCCCTGCGGTCTGGCTGTGGGCCGTGATGCCTCGGATGCATTGGCCCGGGCCCTCGACGCCGACCGGGTCAGCGCCTTCGGGGGGATTGTGGCTCTCAACAGCCCTGTGGATGCCAGCACCGCGCGCCAGCTCACGGGGCTGTTCCTGGAGTGCGTGGTGGCCCCTGGATTCGAGGCCGAGGCCAGCCGCCAGCTGGCGGCCAAGCCCAATCTGCGGTTGCTGTGCCTCTCACCGGAGGCGATCAGCGGGGCCTCGCGACAGCAGCTTCGTTCGATTCTGGGCGGGGTTCTGCTCCAGGAGCCCGACGACCAGCCGGTGGAGGAAACGCCCTGGCAGGTGGTGAGCCAGCGTCAGCCCAGCGCTGAGGAACTGGAGGATCTCCGCTTCGCCTGGAAGCTGGTGCGTCATGTGCGCTCCAACGCCATCGCAGTGGCCAGAGGTGGCCAGAGTCTCGGGATTGGTGCCGGCCAGATGAACCGTGTGGGCTCAGCCCGGCTGGCCCTGGAGGCGGCTGGTGAAAAAGCCCGTGGGGCGGTGCTGGCCAGTGATGGGTTCTTCCCCTTTGATGACACGGTCCGTCTGGCGGCCAGCTACGGCATCAGGGCCGTGATTCAGCCGGGAGGAAGCGTCCGGGATGCGGACTCCAGTGCCGCTTGTGACGAGCTGGGGCTGGCGATGCTGGTCACAGGGCGGCGACACTTTCTGCATTGAAGCGGCCGCAGGCACCGCCTGGCGGGGGTGGTGAGCAGTAGTTTCGCCACAGCTGTCTCGCCCACACGGCTGTTCGATGCCTGAGTCCCTCGCCTACAACCTCAATTTCCTCCACCCGCTGCTGATGTGGGCGCTGCTGGGGCTGTCCGCCTACGCTCTGTCCCTCGGTATCCAGGCCAAGAAAGTTCGAACGGCCGATGCGGAAACCCGCAAACAGCTGATCAAAGGACAATTCGCCAAACGACATTTTCTGGTGGGTGGCCTGATGCTTGCTCTGATGGTGCTGGGCACCTTCGGGGGCATGGCCGTCACTTACCTCAACAACGGCAAGCTGTTCGTGGGCCCCCACCTGCTGGTGGGCATCGGCATGACCTCCCTGGTGGCGCTGGCCGTGGCGCTGGTGCCGCTGATCCAGCAGGGCAACCTCGTCGCCAGAAAGGCTCACGTGGGTCTGAACATGCTGATGATGACGTTGTTCCTCTGGCAGGCGGTCACCGGCATGCAGATCCTCAACAAGATCTGGGAGAACCGTCCTGCCTGAGG
>JAYKHC010000085.1:0-3580 GCA_035285465.1 Cyanobacteriota bacterium | reverse complement strand
TCCTGCAGCGATACCCAGGCCGTGTTGCCGTCGGCGCTGATGGCAACCGCTTCGGGTTCGATATCCTGCGCCACCGTTGTGGTGACGCCGAGCCTGGTGCCGATGCGGATGCCACGGTTAATTAGTTCGGCGCGGCGGTTTTCCCAGGCGCTGAAATCCACGCTCTGCACATCTGCCTGGGCTGGTGCCGCAGGGGTGTTGGCCAGATAGCCGCTGGTGTTGATCAGAGAGATCGAGCCCACCGGGTCGATCGTGTAAAGCGCGTTGGGTTCGCCTTCGTTCGTGACCAGCAGTTTGCTTCCATCGCTGCTGAACTTCACCATGTCGGGCAGGGCGCCGACGCTCACGGTGCTGATGTGCTTGGGCAGAGCCGGGTCACTCAGGTCATAAAACTGAACGAAACCCGGATCGGTCTTCACCGTGTTCTGCACGGCGATGGCCAGCAGCTTGCCGAAGACGGCTGCGCTCTGAAGGGTTTCGCTGCTGTCGCTCGGTTCGGCCACCGCCACGGCCTGGGGGTTGGCCGCATCCCGCGCATCGATCACCACAACGGCGCCGGAGCTGCCCCCCACGGTGTAGGCGTAGCCGGAACCGGAGTTGTAGGCGGTGATTTCGGCGTTGGCGCCGAGGGCCGCAACATCGATCACGCCACCCACAGCGGCAACGGCGGGAGTGATGGTGTTGAAGGTGAGGGCCAAGATATGAAAAGAGCACAACGCTCTTACCTTGCCCGTCAAGACTGGGGTGGCGGTAAAGCGACGATTAAATTACAATTAAGCGGGAGCCAGGAAAAGCTGATCCAGGCCCAGAAGTAGTCTTCCTTGCGTGTTGATAGTAGTCCTTGATACGTCGGAGGCCGGTCATTGCCGGCTGCTAGGTTATCTTCTGTCTAAATTCCGGCTAAAGAATCCAAATGGTCGGTGGCGCGAAGCTTGCAGGCTCTCGCTGAAATCGTTTTTGGTTTTTATGCTAAAGTTTCTTCAAGATGACGGTCCCCAGGCTTTTGCACCTGCCTTATGAATCCCTGCGAGTGCTTGCAGAGCAAGGGATGCTCAGATCCGTATTACGTCAAGGCCTGATGATTGAGGCTGTTTCAGGTGAGATACTCACTGACGAGCAGCGCGGTCAGGCATTGCGCTCTTTCGCTCAGGAACGGGGGCTGGACAGTCAGGAGGCATTGCAAAGATTCTGCCAAACTCATTTGCTCTCTGCCGCTGCCTTGAATCACCTAGCGGAACTGCCTTTGCGCGTTCAACTTCATTGTCAACAGCATTACAGCGCCAAAGCTGAAGCCCGTTTCCTCGCACGTAAGCATCAGCTCGATCAAGTTGTCTACAGCTTGCTGCGACTGCCAAGCAAAGGCCTGGCTCGCGAGCTTTTTCTACAGCTGCAGGAAGGTGAGTCCAACATGGCAGAGCTGTCAACTCAATTCAGTGAAGGACCGGAACGCGCAACCTGTGGGATAGTGGGCCCCGTGCCCCTTGCCCAGGCCCACCCCCTGCTGGTTGAACGGCTGCGCTCAGCGGAGCCTGGGGTGTTGGTGGAACCCTTTCAGATCGAGCAATGGTGGGTGGTTGTGCGTTTGGAATCTCTCAGGCCTGCCACTTTTGATCAGCGCATGTCCCTGCAGATGGGTCAGGAACTATTCGATCAGTGGTTGGACCAGCAGGTGGACCAGAAGGTTCAGCAACTGGGTTCATTGGTGCTGCCTGTGATGGCTGGGTTACCCGAATGAGTGAGTTGTCAGTCGTTCAGAAGCTGTTCGCTTGTCAAGCCTTTGCCGGCCTCTCGAGCCAGGGCGTTGCAGCCCTTGAATCGCAATCGAGGCTTTTATCTTTCCAGACCGGTGATGTGTTGAGTCATGGCCAGCAGATCAGCAGTGACATCCTCTGGCTGGTCGACGGTCAGGCACGCCTGTTGGGCAGGGATCGTGGCCGCCTCTTCACTGCTGAAAAGTTGGCTCCTGGCTCGTTTGTGGGATTGGTTTCCCTGCTCCGGGCAGGGGCCTGCGAGGAGGTGGCCTCCACGGGCCCGCTCCAGGCCTGGGCCATCCCCGATGCCCTGGTGCTGAACCTGCTCAGCGGGGAGCCGTCCTTCGCGCACTGGTGCGGCCATCATCTGTTTGGTGCCGAGCTGCTCGCCCTGGTGGAGCAGCTGCTGGCGGTGCACCCTCGGCAGGGGGTGAGTGTGTTGGCGGAGATGGAACGGGTGCGCCCCTTCGCCCGGTTGATTGATCCATCGCCCCGGGTGCTTGCTGAGCTTCCACCTGATCTGGTGTTGCTGGCCGCCAGTCACAACCTGGCTCACCATCCCCTGGCCTCGCGGCTCGACCCTGCCGCCGGCCCTCCGCAGGCCAACCCTCCCCTGCCGGCCCGTCTGATCGGTGTTCCGCTGGATTGGTATTCCCTGCTGGTGGATTCCCCAGCAGCCGATCCAGCTGATCGGGCCGGATCTTCCAACCAGGGGGATGTCACGGTACCCCTGGTGGTGGCCGGTACCACGCCCCTGGCGTCAGACCTGGATCTGGGTCGTCGCGACCAGCGGCCCTTCCGGCTGCTTCGCGGCCAGGGTCCCCTCGAGGAAACCCTGGCCAGCTTCCAGATGCTGGCGGCCGAACTCCAGCTGCCGTTTCGCAGGGACGCCATTGAAAAGATCCTGCGCGATGCCCTTCGCCGCGGGCAGGTTCCCGACCTGCAGCTCTGCGGCAGCATCGCGGCGATGATGGGGCTGCACGTGAGTGGCGTGCGGGTGCCGGCGAGCCAGGGCGCGAGGCTGCAGACACCGGCTCTGATCCCCTGGAACGGGGGCATGGCCCTGGTGCGGAGCGCCAACGCCCGTGGCTTGCACCTGGCTTCCCCTCGGGATGGCCTGGTGGTGGTTCCCCCGGCCGATCTGGAGGAGCGCTTTCCGGATGGCCTTGAGTTTCTGCTGGTTGAGCGTCGCAACAGCACCCCGGAACAGCGGTTCGGCTTCAGCTGGTTCTGGCCGGCGCTTCGGCGCTATCGCGGCATTCTCGCTCAGGTGCTGCTGGCCTCCTTCGTGGTGCAGCTGTTCGGCCTGGCCAATCCGCTGTTGATCCAGGTGATCATCGACAAGGTGATCAGCCAGCGCAGCCTCGACACCCTGCAGGTGCTGGGCATTGCGCTGGTGGTGGTCACGCTGCTGGAGGGGGTGCTGGGCTCGTTGCGCACCTTCCTGTTCAGTGAAACCACCAACCGCCTCGACATGCGTCTGGGGGCGGAGGTGATCGATCACCTGCTGCGGTTGCCGCTGAATTACTTCGACCGGCGGCCTGTCGGGGAACTCGGCACCCGCATCGCCGAACTGGAGAAGATCCGCAATTTCCTCACGGGCCAGGCCCTCACCACCGTGCTGGATGCGGCCTTTTCGGTGATCTACATCGTGGTGATGGTGATCTACAGCTGGCTGCTCACCCTGATCGCCCTCTGCGTACTGCCGATCCAGATCGGCCTCACCGTGATCGGGGCGCCGCTGTTCCGCCGCCAGTACCGCGACACAGCCCAGGAGAACGCCCGCACCCAGAGCCACCTGGTGGAGGTGCTCACCGGCATCCAGACCG
>JAYKHC010000084.1:0-11237 GCA_035285465.1 Cyanobacteriota bacterium | reverse complement strand
CCTTATTGAGAAAAGGAAGCGGGCGGCGGGAATCGAACCCGCATCATCAGCTTGGAAGGCTGAGGTTTTACCACTAAACTACGCCCGCAGGGATACAAATGAACCAGAAGCCTGGTGGGCCCAGGTTCCTGTCCTGCGCCTGATCATTATGGCGGGCAATCTGAGCGCCCCTCCGCTTGACAGCCACCTCGAATCCGCCAGGAGGATCCCGGCGACGCCTCATGGTTGCCTACGGACTCGGCGATGCCGGCACGGGCCTGGCCGCCACCCAGCTGGGCTTCTACCTGTTTCCTTTCTTCACGTGCGCCGCCGGCCTGCCCGCCTTCACCGCCGGGGCTCTGCTCACTGTGATCAAGGTCTGGGATGGGCTCAACGACCCCCTGATCGGCTGGTTGAGCGATCACACCCGGAGCCGCTGGGGGCCCCGCCTGCCCTGGATGCTCGGCTCGGCGCTGCCCCTGGGCATCACCCTGGCAGCGATGTGGTGGGTGCCGAGCGGCGACACCGCCCAGCGCACGCTCTATTACATCTTCATGGCGATCCTGTTGATGACGGCTTACACCGGCGTCAACCTGCCCTATGCCGCGCTCTCGACCGAGCTCACCACCAGCACCGCTGTCCGAACCAGGCTCAACGCAGCCCGCTTCACAGGATCGATCGTCGCCGGACTCAGTGGCCTGATCGTGGCTTCGATCGTTCTCAGCGATGGTGCGGACGGTTATCTGCGCATGGGCCGGATCACCGGCACGATCGCCTCGCTCGCAACCCTCGCCTGCTGCTGGGGCCTGGCCCCCTATGCCAGGAAGGCGCAGCGTCCAGGCAGCCAGAGCGAACCACTGCTGACGCAGTTGCGGCGGATCAGGACCAATCCACGCTTTCTGATGGTGCTGGGCCTCTACCTGCTGCTCTGGTTCGGGCTGCAACTGATGCAGGTGGTCGCCCTGATCTGGCTGGTGCAGGTGATCCACGTCTCACCCGGACTGTCCACCTGGATCCTGCTGCCCTTCCAGCTCAGCGCTCTGCTGGGCCTGCAACTCTGGAGCCTGCTGTCAAACCGTTTCGGTCGGATCACAGCCCTGAGATGGGGGGGAGGACTGTGGATCGTCGCCTGCCTGCTCTCGATGCTCCTGCAGCCCCTGTCGGAGGGGTCTGGAGGCGCTGCTCTTCTGCCTCTGATCGGCCTGATCCTGCTGGTGGGGCTCGGGGCATCAACCGCTTACCTGATTCCCTGGTCGCTGCTGCCGGATGCCATCGACGCTGACCCCGCCCGACCGGCCGGGCTTTACACCGCCTGGATGGTGTTCGGGCAGAAACTGATCATCGGCCTGAGCATGTCGGTCTTCGGTGGCTTGCTCTCCCTGACGGGATACATCTCCACACAGACCTGCAGCGGAGCCCTCAGTTTCATTGAGCAGCCAGCGACAGCGTTGTTGTCGATCCGCCTCTGCATGGGACTGATCCCAGCGGTTCTGGTGGCGCTGGGTCTGCTGGTGATGCGACGCTGGCCTGAACAGTCTTCACCACCCAGGCCCTCCAGGCCATGAGCCCTCGCCCAACCCCACGCCCGGTCTGGTCGCCGGTTCTGCCGCGCTGGCTGTCCCGCCTGCTGGCCAGCCTGTTGATCGGTGGACAGAGTGTCAGTGCGATGGCCAGCGGCCGCATCAGCCTCAACGACCTGATGCAGGAGCTGATGGAGGCAGGCCCAGGCAGCTTTCTGATCGTGGTGATCACGGGGCTGGCGGCAGGCACCGTGTTCAACATCCAGGTGGTGGCTGAGCTCTCCAAGCAAGGTGCCAGTGCGGCTGTGGGCGGGCTCCTGGCGCTCGGCCTGTCCAGGGAGATCGCGCCGTTACTGAGCGCCACCCTGCTCACCGGCAAGGTGGCCACGGCCTATGCGGCCCAGCTCGGCACCATGAAAGTGACCGAACAGATCGACGCCATCACCATGCTTCGCACCGATCCGGTTGAATATCTGGTGGTGCCCAGGGTGCTGGCCATGGTGATCATGGCTCCGGTCCAGTGCCTGCTTTTCTTCTGGGTGGGGATCTGGTCCGGCCAGGTGAGCAGCACCTACCTCTACAACATCCCCCCAACGGTGTTCTGGAACTCGGTACGCACCTGGATGAACACCAGCGACCTGCCCTCGATGCTGCTGAAATCATTGGTGTTCGGCCTCCAGATCGCCGTGATCTCCTGCGGCTGGGGACTGACCACCCGCGGCGGTCCCAAGGAGGTCGGAACCAGCACCACCGGTGCCGTGGTGATGATCCTGGTGACGGTGGCTCTGATGGATGCTCTGCTCACCAAGCTGCTCTTCGGTTGACCTGATCCGTTCATGACCCCAGCGACTTCATCGGCTCCCGCAGCCGGCACCGCCCCCTCAGCCCCCGGAAGCGGCGAGCTCCTGGCTCCCTGGATCGGCGTGCCGATCGCTGTGATCGTTCTGGGAACCAGCTCTCTTGCACTCATCCCGCTCTGGTCAGGGGCCCGCTGGATCGCCGCCGCAATGGTCAGCTTCGGGCTGTTTCTGCTGCTCCAGACCGCTCTGCTGAGACTGGAGTTCAACGATGACAGCCTTCTGGTCTGGCGTGGTACGTCGCTGCTGCGCCGGTTCCCCTATTCAGAATGGCTGAGCTGGCGGCTGTTCTGGTCCGCCGCGCCGGCCCTGTTCTACTTCCGAGAACAGCGCAGCATCCACTTCCTGCCGGTGCTCTTCGACCCGACCGCCCTTGAACGTTCACTGGTGCGGCATCTGGGCCACCTCAAGACCCGCACTCTGACCGGGCGATGACGGATCCCACCTCCATGGAAGCCCTGATCGAGCGGGCCCTCAGCGAACTGAATCAGCGGCGGGAAGGACTGCTGGCGGAAATCGGGGCTCTTGAAACACGTCGCAATCAGATTGAGCAGCAGATTGCATCGAGCTTCACCGGCCAGTCTGACCAGCTGGCGCGCCGCATGAAAGGGTTTCAGGACTACCTGGTGGGAGCCCTTCAGGACCTGGCTGTCAGCGCCCAGCAGGTGGAGCTGGTTCCCCAGACCGTGGTGGTGCAGCCCTCGCCCCTGGATGCCGCTCAAGGCAAGGATGACACCACGGCAGCAACAATCGAGGTGGCGGCTGCCGGCCTGTTTGCCGACGACGAGGCCCTGATCCGCGAACGCCTGCAGGGTTTCCAGGGTCAGCCTGATTACTATGCCGAGCCCTGGCAGATGCGCCGCACCCTGGAACCCGCTGCCGCAGGGATGCTCGAGGAATGGTTCCTCAGTCAGGGGGGCAGGGGGGCGCAGTCGAGCCTGGGCAGCCGCAACCGCAACGCTCTGGTCACGGCAGCCGCCATCGCCATTCTGGGAGAGCTCTACGGCGATCGATTCCAGACCCTGGTGCTGGCCAGAGAACCGGAGCGCCTGGGCGAGTGGCGTCGCGGCTTGCAGGACTGCCTCGGCCTCAACCGGGAAGACTTCGGCCCTGCCAGCGGAATCGTGCTGTTCGAGCGCGGAGATGCCCTGATCGACCGGGCGGACCGCCTCGAGGAACGGGGAGAACTACCGTTCATCGTGGTGGATGCGGCTGAGCAGGTCGTCGACGTTTCGATCCTGCAGTTCCCCCTCTGGCTGGCCTTCGCTGCCACGCCCGCTGAACTGGCCCTCGAAGCCGGAGAGCTCTGACTCCCTAACTGTGTCCTGCCCGCTCCATGAATCCGATTCCAGGCCTTCTCACCCTGCTGACGGGTTATCTCCTCGGTTCCATCCCCAGTGGTTACCTGGCCGGTCGTTGGCTGAGGGGGATCGACATCCGCAACGAAGGGTCAGGCTCCACCGGCGCCACCAATGTGCTGCGGGTGGTGGGCAAGACACCGGCTCTGCTGGTGTTCCTGGTCGATGTGGGCAAGGGCGTCGTGGCTGTCCAACTGGCCAAGCTCACTCTGGAGCCGCTGGCCGCACCGCTGGGTCAGGCGGCCACCTTCAGCGCCGATTCCTGGGTGGTGGCTGCTGGGCTGGCTGCCCTTGCGGGACACATCTGGCCGCTGTGGCTCGGATGGAAGGGCGGCAAAGCCGTCGCCACCGGCCTGGGGATGTTGCTGGGCCTGGCCTGGCCTGTGGGACTGGCCTGCTTCGGGATCTTCCTGGCCACCCTCAGCCTCAGCCGGATTGTCTCTCTCGCCAGCGTGACGGCCGCCATCTCCCTGCCGCTGCTGATGCTGGGCTGGTTCCCAGGCCAGGCCGGCGGAATCCGCTGGCCTTACCTGATCCTGGCGGTGATCACCATGCTGCTGGTGCTCTGGCGACACCGCAGCAACCTGGAGCGGCTGTTCGCCGGCACAGAGCCCAAACTCGGTCAACCGAAACCGGCCGGCAAACCCTGAACGGAACTCAGGCCAGTTCGCGGCTGCGCTCAGTGGCCGCCACGATCGCCTCGATCATCCCGGCCCGCACACCGGCCTGCTCGAGTCGGCGCAGTCCCGCGATGGTGGTGCCTCCCGGGCTGCTCACCTGATCCTTGAGCACCGCAGGGTGCACGGCCTGGTCCCTGAGCAGCGCAGCGGTACCGGCCATGGTGCGGTGGCTGAGTCGATGGGCCAGCTGCCGCGGCAGCCCGCAGGCCACGGCACCGTCAGCCATGGCTTCAGCCACCACCGCCAGAAAGGCCGGTCCGGAAGAGGTGAGAGCCAGGAAGGCATCCAGCTGCGCTTCCGGCAGCGTGAACACCTCACCCACCGGCGAGAACAACTGGTCCACCTCAGAGCGCTGGCTGGCGGTGATCCCTGTGCCGAAGGCAAGACCTGTGAGACCGGCCCTCACCTGGGCAGGGGTGTTGGGAACGGCGCGCACACATTGGCGGGTGGCGAAGAGCGCTTCGAGACGAGCCAGTTGGACCCCGGCGAGCACGGAGATGAGCAGCCCCGGAGTGGCGAGCTGAGCAGGCGGAGCCTGGGAAACAACATCCTCCAGCTGCTGAGGTTTCACGGCCAGCAGCACCACCGGTGCACTCCAGGCCACAGACGGGTCAGTGCTCACGACGATGCCGAATTCGGCGCCCAGGCGATCAGCAGAACCGGGCGTTGCCACCACAGCTGCCACCCGGCTGGCCGGAATCCGTCCGTCCGCCAGCAGAGGAACGAGCAAGGCCCGGGCCATG
This sequence comes from Cyanobacteriota bacterium, assembly GCA_035285465.1. Taxonomy (GTDB): domain Bacteria; phylum Cyanobacteriota; class Cyanobacteriia; order PCC-6307; family Cyanobiaceae; genus UBA5018. The sequence continues at coordinate 6,100 of JAYKHC010000084.1, read as the reverse complement.
CGACCCAGGCCGATGATTCCTAACTGAGGAGATTGCAAGACAGGGGGGCCGGTGAGCTCAGATCACCCCATCCTGACGCCCCCAGGCTGGGCTGGGAGCGGCCTCCTGCTGCTCAACACTTTCACGGCTGACCATGGTCGGTGAGGAGGTGGCCTCACCCAGGGACGTGGTCACCGTCACGCAGCTGGGGGCGAAGAGAAAAATGCTTTCCCCGACGCGCTCCTGATGACCATCGATGGCGAAGGTTCCGCCGGCGACGAAGTCAACCGCCCTCTGGGCCTGATCAGGCTCCATCATCGTGAGGTTGAGGATCACGGTCTTGCGTTCACGCAGGGCCTGAATGGCCCGGGGCATCTCGTCGAAACTCCTGGGCTCCATCAAGGTCACCTCAGCAGCCGTGGAGGCCAGACCGGGCATGCCGATCACATTGGTGCCTGCGAACGGATCCTCGCCGCCGAGTTCCGACGAAAGCGAAAGCGGGGCAGGCCGGAAGGATGGGGGCTCCTCAGGGAGCTCACCACCGTCGTAGTCCAGGTCGTCGTACTCACCATCCAGGTAGTCGTCACCTGAAACAACTGCACGCAGGCGGGACAACAACGACAGCGGCACGGAGAGGACCTGTTTGAACCTAGGCCTGAATAGCGTCCCACACGCCTCATCGCAAGAGTTGACGAAGGAGGTCAATGAGGGGATCGGAACAGAGCGCTGCCGATCCGCACCCAGGTGCTGCCGGCTGCAGCCGCCTCACGCCAATCACCGCTCATTCCCATCGAGAGTTCCGTCAGTCCCAGCGTCCCGGCCAGGGCCGCACACTCCTCAAAAATCAGACGTCGTTGCTCCATGCTCATCCCGAGCGGAGCCATGGTCATCAGACCGACGTTCCTCAGCGGTGCCAGGTCGTTCAGTTCGGGCCAGGCATGAATCAGATCCTGAGGCTCGAACCCTCCCTTGGCCGGATCCGGCCGCAACTTCACCTGATAAAACACTGCAGGGCTGCAATCTTCCTCGCGGGCAATCCGCCCCAGGCGCCTGGCCAGAGCCACGGAGTCCACGGAGTGGATGGTGCCGAAGGCCCGCAGAACGGCCCGCACCTTGTTGGCCTGCAGCCGACCGATGAAATGCCAGTCCAGAGGCGACAGGTCCACCAGCTCGTTCTGTTTGGCGAGCGCTTCCTGCAGGCGGCTCTCGCCGAAGCTGATCTGCCCCGCGGCCACGGCCTCCCGGATCAGGCCTGCAGGCTGGCCCTTGCTCACCGCCAGCAGCCGGGTTCCCGCTGGGAGCTCCAGGCCGATCGCCCGCAGCCGTTCACCCATGGAAACAGGATCGGCCACCGTACAAACCAACGATCAGATAAAGGTCTGATCAAACAGATCACGCCAGTGCTTCAGAACCTCAGGCCCTTCGCGTCGGGCCCTGGCAAGGTTCTGTTCGGCATAGTGGCGGGCATCCATCAGGGGGATCACTTCAAAGGTGGCTCCCCGATGCTGCAGCGTGACGAGAAAGAAGATCCTCTGGGCGTAGAGCGTGGCGTACAGGTCCCTGGTCTCACCCACTGGGGCCACCCGGTAGAGCATCCCGAAGGTGGGATGGGTGAGGTATCGCTCTGCGCTCACGGATACCGGAGGACTGACCGTATTGACCGTATTAAAGGCCACCGACTCTCCAGCGCAGCCCAGCGAAGGCAATCAGGCTCACGATCACCAGGCCGTTCCGGCGCCGATCTGCAGGAGGCAGCCGTTCCGGGCGATCATGAAGTTGATCGGGAGGTAACCAGCAGCCCCCCTGGGCCAGGAGGGACTCGGCACCCTGCTCCGACCGCAGCAGCAGATTGGCCAGAAGCCGTTCAGCGAGGGCCAGCCCCAGGGTCAGCCCGCCTTTCCATCCCAGAGCCTTCAGACTCACCGCTCGAAGAGCGACAGCACGGATCAGGTTCTGCAGCTCCTCCTGAACGAGCGGCAGAAACCGCAGCGCCAGAAGCAACGTGAATCCGAGCCGATCCACCGGCACGCCCAGCCTTCCCAGAGGCTGGAGCATGCCACTGATGGCCCACACCAGATCTTCAGGGGGCGTGGTGAGCAACATCAGGTTGGCGCTCTGCACCAGGGTGAACAGCAGGGTGGAACTGTTGAGACCCAGCTTCAGGGACCGCCGGGTGATCACCAACGGTCCGAATCGGGCCAGTTCCCAGGAAACCCCATCCCGTTCCGGAGCCGGGGACCCTGGAGCGCCCGGCAGCAGGCGGATCTCAGCGGGAGGACGCTGGACCGGAACCGCGGCGACTCCCGCGCTGGGCAGCAACGCGGCCAGCACTCCCACGGAGAGGCAAAGAACCAGCAGCCACAACACCGTGTTGCGCCAGAGCCGCTGGGGAAGACCGCTGCAACCGGTGACCAGCAGCAACAGCGCCACCAGAGCCAACCTCCAGATCGGTCCAGCCAGGATCGGAGTCATCAGGAAGGCGACGGTCCAGAGCAATTTCAGGCGAGGATCGAGTCGCCGCAGCCAGCTGCCTCCCCCTGGGGATCCGGCAGGGTCTTCGGCCACGTACTGGCCGATCGGCATCTGCCGCAACCAATCCATGCCCCTCAGCGAGCCCGGGCGGACTGCCGTGCCAGATCGCGCTCGGCATCGCGCTGCTGTTTGCCGCGCCAGAACAACCGCACCGGGGTGCCTTCAAAGCCGAGTCCCTCCCGGATCTGCCGTTCGAGGTAACGCCGATAGGTGTCACCGAACAGTTTGGGGTCATTCACGAACAGCGTGAAGCTGGGTGGTCGCGTCGCCACCTGAGTGCCGTAGTACAGGCGGCCCTGGCGGCCACCGCGACTGGTGGGGGGCGTGCGCCAGCTGAGCGCCTCGGTGAGCACCTCATTCACCACGGACGTGCTCACGCGGCGGCGGTGCTGCTCCACCGCCAGCAGGGCCAGGGGAAAGAGGCTCTGCACCCGCTGACCGGTGAGAGCGGAGCTGAACAACATCGGAGCCCAGTCGAGGAAATAGAGCTTGGCGCGGAGTTCCTTCTCCATCGCCGGCATGGTGTGGGAGTCCTTCTCGATCGCATCCCACTTGTTCACCAGCACCACGCAGGCACGGCCGTCTTCCTCGATGCGACCGGCCAGGCGCTGGTCCTGCTCGGTGACGCCGTCGAGGGCATCGATCACCAGCACGCACACATCGCTGCGCTCGATCGCCTTGAAGCTGCGGTTGATGCCGAAGTACTCCGGCCCGTAATTCACCGACCGCCTGCGGCGGATGCCGGCGGTGTCCAGGATCTTCCAGGTGTGATTCTCACGCTCCACCGTGGTGTCGATGGTGTCGCGGGTGGTGCCGCGGATCGGACTCACAATCGCCCGCTGCTCACCGCAGATGGCATTGAGCAGGCTTGATTTACCCACGTTGGGCCGACCGACGATCGCCAGCTGGATCGGCTCTGCTTCCCCGTCCTCGCGACTCGGCGGCAGGAACGGAATCACCCGGTCGAGCAGATCACCGGTTCCCGCTCCATGAATGGCCGAGATCGGATACGGCTCCCCCAGCCCCAGCCCCCAGAAGTCGGCGGCCATCGCCAGGCCCTGTTCGGGGGATTCGCATTTGTTCACCGCCAGCAGCACCGGCACGGTCTGTGCACGCAGCCAGGCGGCAATCGCCTGATCCGCTGCAGTGCAACCCTGCTGACCATCCACGATCACCAGGGCGACCGAGGCCTCGGCCAGAGCCAGGTTCGCCTGCTCCCGGATTTCGGGCAGAAATTCACTGTCGTCATCGAACACCAGCCCACCGGTGTCCACCACCTGAAAGGTGCGATCAGCCCAGAAACCCTCCTGATAGGTGCGGTCGCGGGTCACGCCGGGCTGGTCGTGAACGATCGCCTCGCGGCTGCGGCAGAGCCGGTTCACCAGGGTGGATTTGCCCACATTGGGGCGGCCGATGATGGCGACGACCGGCAAGGCCAAGGGTTATACCCACATCTGTCCTTGTCTGACCCTACAGAGCAGGGTTCAGAGCCAGGCCTCAGGTCACCGCCCGGTCACCGGGATGCCCGGCCACCGGATCCGCCGGCAGCGGAAGCAGCTCAGGAAGCGGCCCCATCTCCAGGAGGGGTTCACGATTCTCGGCAAGGTGGGCCAGCAACCAGCTCACGGCCGTTGCGCGGCGGGTGCGCCGCGGAAACAGCTCATCGATGCGGTAGCCCGCAAAGCCCAGCTGCTCCTTGAGCAGCTGCTTGTGCTGCCTGGGGATCGAGCGCGTCAGCGCCACCGAGGGGGGGCGCTCAGCGATGAACTGGGGCTCGGTCGGGAACGACTCCCGCCAGCTGGCCTCCGTGGCCGGGCCCGCGCACCAGGTGCCGGAGCCATTGGGCTCGTAACCCAGGCGCGGCCAGATCAGCTCACACACGAAGCGATCGCTGAGGCGATCAGCCAGCACGGCCTCCAGCAGCGGCCTGCTCAGGGGGTAAGTCGCTGCAGGCTCAGGCACGTGGGGGCTCCTGGAGCCTTCCAGCTCCCTGAACCGGTCCAGTCAGATCAGCCCGTTCGGTGGGACAGACGCGGTTCTGAAAATCGCAGCGGTAGATCGCAGGCTTCTGCCAGCTCAGCGGGATCTCCAGCAGATCGCGGCTGCCGGTGGTCGCCTGCACAGCCAGCAGCACCAGCACCAGGATGTTGCTGGTGACATGCAGTCTGCGCCAGGCGGGCAGGCGCGTGATCTCAGCACGGGCGGCCAGGTTGAACAGCAGGAGTCCGCAGAGAAGCACGCCGCTCCAGTAATGGGAACTCCAGAACGCCGCGCTGAGGGGGTTGTCGGAGAGCCGCCAGACCTCCGGCTGGCTGCCCAGGCCAAGCAGCCCGGCCCAGCACACCAGCGTGAAGCTCACCCGCAGCACCCGCCTGCGGACCCGCACCAGTGCCAGAAGAGCCACGGAGGTGCCCAGAGCCACCAGCAGCAACAACGCCAGCCGCAGTGCTCCCCCTGTGAACGAGCCCGCCGGTTCAATCGCCTTGCTGACAAAGGAATACACCAGAGCGATCAACACCGCGATCACGACGCCGCCGGTGATCCAGGCCCCGTGGTCCCGATGTTCCTGGGGCACGGCCGCGGGCTGTCGGGTGATCCCGAGCCGCCGCTCCCGCACCAGGATTCCCAGCCGGACTGTCGCCCCCAGCACCGGATAGACGAAAAGGATCACCAGCACTGGATGCAACAGGGCGAACCCGTCAATGACAGTCATGGAGCCAGGGAATTCCCTCCAAACCCTGGCTCAGGGGAGCACCCCCGGCCAGCTTTGTCGGATCAACAGCAGCGAAAAGTAGGGCTGTTCTCCAGGCGGAACGGCCGAGGCCGGGGCCAGCAGTTGGTCGGGCCAGCCCACCCGCCGGGCGAACAGACTGGCCTCCAGCAGACCCCGACGCTCGAGCAGAGGCCGCAGCCAACGCCAGTGGCGACCCAGCTTGAGCAGCGCCAGAACGGTGTCCTCCGCTGCGGCACGCGCGAGCAGAGGCTCCAGCAGCTCGGGCCGCTGGGGGGCAGGACGGATCAGCAGATGCTCCTGCTGGAGAACCAGCGGCCATGGCAGACGCTGGCTGGAGGCCGCCGCCGCCGCCGCTGACACCGCCGAGATTCCCGGAATCACCCGCACGGGGCAGCTGGGGTGGCGGCGTTCCAGGGCCAGCAGGGCGTAGGAGCAACTCGAATACAGCGAGGCATCGCCCTCGCAGAGCAACACCACCGAACGCCGCTGCGTCACCTCCCCGGCGAGGGCGTCAGCAGCAGCGGACCAGGCGCTCAGACGCGGCTCGGGTTCCGACACCATCGGGAACACCAGAGGCAGGCGTCTCTGAGTGTCCGACAACCAGGGAGCCGCAATGCCAAGGGCCATGCTGGGTGCGTCCGCTCTTGCAACCGGATAAGCCACCGTTTCGGCAGCTGAGATGGCCTGCACGGCCGCCACAGTGAGTAGAGCCGGATCACCGGGGCCGACTCCCGCCATGGTGACGCCCACCGCACCAGAATCAGACACAACCATCGGTGAGAGCGCTGAGCGACCCATCCCTAGGGTGAGTGTGATGGTTGACGTGAGCCTTTGAGCCAGCGGCGCTGCGAGACC
>JAYKHC010000083.1:0-3489 GCA_035285465.1 Cyanobacteriota bacterium | reverse complement strand
CGCACCCACAACCTGCTCGAACCGCTGGTGGAAGGTGCCGCGATCCGCCAGCTCTCCGGAGCTGCCGAACAGTCGATCCGCTCCCTTCAGGCCGAGCGATCCCGGCTGCTGGTGGCCCGCCGTGGCGTCGTCGACGGCACCCTGTCGGCCCGCGGTTTTCAGGAGGCGATCGGAACCGGCTCCGGAGGTGGAGCCTCTGGTGGCAGTGGCGGCGGAGGCCTCTCGATCGCCGGCTCCAGCCAGGGGGTGCTGGAGCAGGTCGGCAAGCTCGATGATCAGATCGGCGAAGCGCGCAGCCGCTACAACCCCGACTCGCCCATGCTGCAGGGCCTCGTGGAGCGTCGTCGTGCGCTGCTGCCCCTGTTGCGTCGCAACCAGCTGGAGGCGATCGACACCGCCCTGGCGCTCAATGCCGATCGGATCGAGGAGGCCCGCACCCAGAAGGCCGGGATCGATCAGCGCTTCCAGCAGCAGCCCCAGCTCATCAGGGAGTACGACGAACTTCAGCAGAAGTTGAATCTGGCCCTCGAAAATCTCTCCGGCCTTCGCCAGGCCAAGGAGAACTTCAGCCTTGAGCTGGCTCAGCGCACCGTTCCCTGGAGGCTGATCGCCAGGCCGTCGGTGAATCCTCAGCCGATCAGCCCTTCGGTTCCCAGAAATCTGGCCATGGGTCTGGGTCTGGGCCTGGTGGCGGGAGTTGGAGCCGGTCTGCTTCGCGATCGTCTCGATCATGTGTTTCACACCCCGGCCGATGCCCGCGAGGATCTGCAGAGGCCTCTGTTGGGCCATGTCCCCCACGTTGAATTCTTTCAGGGGGTGCGTGAGAACAACCGCTTCCTGATTGAGGAGCTTGATCAGAAGCTGAAACCACTTCCAGATGGCACAACAGGGGGGGATGTTTCCAAGGAGGATCAGAAGCTCTCCGGTTACCAGCGTTTCTTCTATCAGGAAGCCTTCCGCAATCTTTTCACTTCGATTCGCTTCCTGAAAACAGAAAAGCCATTGCGTTCGATCGCGATCACCAGTTCGCTTCCCAATGAAGGCAAGAGCCTGGTGAATGTGCTGCTTGCCAAAACGCTCAGTGAGATGGGCCAGCGTGTGCTTGTCGTTGATGCTGATCTGCGAAAACCCCAGATGCACTACCGTCTGGGTTTCAACAATCTGCTCGGCTTAACCAATCTGCTCACCGAGGATCACCTGCGCTGGCAGGATCTGATTCAGCCGGTGGCCGGTTACGAGAACTGGAGCGTGCTCACTTCAGGTCGCCAACCTCCTGACCCGGCCAGGTTGCTGAGCTCCAGGAGGATGAAGGAGCTGGTCCGGGAGCTGGCCGAATCCAACCAGTTCGACCTCATTCTCTACGACACCCCCCCGGTGCTGGGTCTGGCCGATGCCGCCCTGGTGTCTGAACACCTTGACGGTCTGCTGCTGCTGGTCAGCCTCAACCGGGTGGATCGCGACCTCCCCAAAGAGGCCATCAGCCGCATCACCAGTTCCGGGGTTGCCCTGCTCGGCATCGTCACCAATGCCATCAGTCCGGAGCGACTGCTGCGCGGTGGTGCCTACGGCTATGGCTATGGGCGATACGGTCGTTATGGCTACTACGGCTACAACTCCGGTTACAGCTCCTACGATCCACGCAACGCCTACCTCTATTACCAACCCGGACAGGATTCCGAGCCTCCTTCTGCTCGCGAGGAAAAACCGGCGGCCGGTACCGTGCGGGAACGCGCAGCTCGGTTGAGGCGACGGCTGATCCGGTGGATCGATCAGTGATCCGTCGCCTGGCGCTGGCCGGGCTGATCGGTTGGGTCAGCAGCCAGAGCCCGGTGCAGGCTCTCGACTGGAAGCTCGTCAGCGAGGACGAGGTGATCGGGGTCTACGACTCCTTCGAGGCCCCTCCTCCGCTGCCGCCGCTCAATCAGCCCGCCACCGCTCTGGTGATGCATCAGAGCGAGCCGATCCCGGCCGATTTTCTGGCACCGCTCAACCTCGGGCCAGCCGTGCCGACCGCGAATCAGCTCCCCAATCAGGATCTGCAGCTCAGCACCTTTCAACTCGCAGCGTTCAGCCCGAGCAGCGGACAGCAGAACTATGCCGTTCGCCTGGACACCTCACTGAGCGAACGCTTCCAGCTGTCTGCGTTCTACAGCGAGGCCAACGGTGCGTTGCTTGCCCCCATCTCCGGGATCAACGGCCCACCCGGCAATGTCTGGGAAAGTTATGGAGCGGCTGTTCAATGGCGCCTCGCGGCTGATTCCACGGCTCTGTTCCCGGGCAGTGCCGGCAAGCGCTGGAACCTTGCCTTCACCGGTTCGCTGGAGAGCTGGGCGGTGACCTCCGGCTCCCCCCCGCCCGCCACCCAACACAATCTGGTGGGCTCCCTGGCGTTGCCGTTCAGCTGGAATATCACCCCCAGCTGGCAGTTCAGCCTCTCTCCCGGTGCGAGTTTCCTGCCCGCCACCCAGCAGACGGGACTCGGTTCCGATGCTTTCTACGGCAGCAATGTCTGGCTGGCCGGCGGAGTGCTCTGGCGCGCCTGGCCAGGCCTGCAGCTTTTCGGCTCGGCCTTGCTGCCCTTCGGCCCTGGCTCCAACAGCTTTGACTCCAACCTGGAGTTCAGCCGGGTCCCGATCTTCAGCGGAGGACTGCAATGGGCGCTCAATCCCCGCATTGCGTTCAGAGGGATGCTCACCAACGGTTGGGGCGCCACCCCAGCCACAGCGCTGCTGGCGCTCCCCTCCTGGAATCGCCTCGGTTATTCCGCGTCCTTTGTTTACACAGCCGGCGGCATCGACACACCTCAACCCGCTCTGACGGCCCGTCAGTGGAGCCTGGCCAGCGGAGGGCTCAGCGTGAACACAGCTCTGGTTCCTCCTTCCGGAACCGTGCAGCTCGGAGTCGATGCAGACAGTGGCGGGAATCTCTTCGGCCAGGCCGCCTATTCCCTCTCCAACATCTTTCAGCTTGATCTGCTTCAGGCGGGAACCTTCAACAATCTCAGACCCTCAGACTCCTATCTCAGCAGCACCAGCTGGCAGTGGCGCCTCGGTGGCAAGGCCGTGGTTCTCAGTCCGCTGCGTGGTGCGCCGTTCTGGGGGGGGGGACGGCTGACCCTCGGCTCTGGATCCACTCCTGAAGCAGATCAGAGCTACACCCTTGCAGAAACCATGGCGACCTGGGAGGCCAACCCCTGGCTGGCCTTCAACGTGAGCCCAAAGCTCGCCATCCTGGAATCATCCACACCCTGGGGTGTGGGTCTGAGTGCCAACGTGCAACTCGGCCTCCGCTTTCAGTTGATCCCGGAAGTGAATCTTGTGGCTTCTGACGTCTCTGAAACAAACGCAACCCTCGCGCTCAGGTGGCTGGCCTTCCGCCGCGGTGACCACCAATCGGGAACGGTTGATTTTTATGTGAGCAGCGCTGCAGGGCTGCTGGATCTGGGCCAGTTCCTGCGATCCAGTGATGTTCGTGTCGGCAGTCGTGTCG
>JAYKHC010000082.1:0-10555 GCA_035285465.1 Cyanobacteriota bacterium | reverse complement strand
TCCCTTGCGCTTCTGCTCGCGGTAGGCGGTGGCCAGCAGGCAGAGCTGCTCGAACAGCTGCTCGCCGAACTCGAATCCGCTCACCGCATCGGCTGAACTCCCGGCGCTCTCCAGCCCCAGCAGGTGGCCCGGCCAGAACTCCTGGCTCACCAGCTCCAGGCAGTCACGGGGCTTGAGGCGCTGACGACGGGCCAGGGCCCGCAATCCGCTCCACAACCGCTCGGCCTGCTCCTGCTCGGTTGCGTCGCCGTCGTGGCGCAGCCACGGCACAGCGCCGTCCAGATCCGCCGACGTGGGCCCCTCGGCCTGCAGGTACTCCAGCTCAAACGTGACCGTTTCCAGGGCATTGCTGGTCTGTTCCAGCTGCTCCTCAAGGGTGTGGTTCTCGGCCAGCGCGAGCTGCAACTCCTGCTCCTTGAGATCGAGTTGCTGGCGCAGGTCGCACTCCACGCTTGCCGCCAGCTCGATCGCTTCGTTGCCGCGGGCCACGGCCCTCTCCGCGCGGCGCTGCAGTGCGTTGCGGCTCAGCTCCACCTCCCGCTCGAGCCGCCGCTGCTCGGCCCGGCTGGTCTCCAGCCGTTGGTTCACCTCCAGTTGTTTCTCCTCAAGCTCCCGCAGCCGCTCCTCCCGTTCACTCACCCGGGTGGTCTCACTGGGAACTCCGAAGTGGCTGCGGATCCGCCGCTCCACCTCGGAGCGATCCTGTGGTGCCGAACCGCCGGTCTCGGTGAGGCTGAGATACCAGGGGTAGTGGCGGCCGTGCTGGCTGGGGTAATAGCTGTAGCCGCACTTGCTCACGTCGTAGCTGACACGCAGCAGGTCTTGCAGTTCCCGGAAAGCGGTTTCCGTGCAGCTCACCACCAGCCGCAGTTTGTCGCTGCCGCTGGTGCGATCGAAGTCCCAGGCGAAGGTGCTGGACACCCCCAGCTCCCGCAGCCGGCGGCTGGCCCTGGACAGGGGGATCGAGATCTGGAGCCGGAAGGCATCCCGCTGCGAGGTGGTGCTCAGCCCTGTCACCACCCCTTCGATGCCGGTGGTGGCCTCCGGCACTTCGGCCACGATCAGGGCGGCCATGTCCTTGGGGAGGTAGCCAATGTTCTGTTCCCCCCAGAACACCTTGACGGCGTTGGCGTCGTACTGATTGCTGGGTTCGTGCTGCAGGCGCAGCGAGTCGCCGATGGCGATTCCCAGCGCCATCTTCTCGGCCACATCGGAGAGCCGATAGGCCAGGAAGGTCTGCAGGATTTCGCCGCTGCTCTGGCTCCGTCGCTTGAGCTGGGCGGCCTTGCGCTCGGCGCTTCCGCCGCTCTCCAGCTGCTGCAGGTTCCGGAACAGGTTGCCTCGGGGGGCCATGGAATCCGGCCTGTCTCAACCCAGGCTATGGGCCGGGGCCGGCCGATGGTGCGGCTATCGCAGCTCCACCATCTGATCCGCAAAGGAGCCATAGGCGGTGGGGTCACAGGTGAGCAGGATCACCTGCAGGCCCCGCTCCACGGCGGTGCCGAGCATGCGTTTCACCAGGTCGACCCGATCAGGGTCCGAGTTGGTGAAGGCGTCATCGAACACCAGCGGCAAGCAGCCGTCGTGGGCCTCCTTGAGCACATCCGCCATCGACAGCCGCAGGGCTGCTGCAAGCTGTTCGCGCATGCCGCCGCTGAGAGTCTCAAACGGGTAGAACTCGTGGTTTCGCCTGAGCTGCAGGCCTTCGAAACCCTTGCTCGGGTCGTAGTTGAGGCGAACGACCTGACCGTCGGGAACCAGCGGTCTGAGGTAGTCGGCGATCGAGCGGGCCAGGGGCTCGCTGTAGCGGCTGGAGAGATCGGTCTGGGCCTCCTGAAACAGTTGCTGCAGAAGCTGATGAGCCTGGGTGAGGCGCAGCAGCTGGTGATGTTCAGCCTCGGCTGTCTCCAGCTGCAGGCGGGCCTGCTCCACCGCTGCAAAGGGATCCTCGCGGCTGATGCTGTCGCAACGCTGCTTGGCAGCGCCCCGTTGATCGAGCAGCTCCTCCTGTCGCCGGCTGAGGCCTTCGATCTGCTCCGTCAGCCGCTGTTGCTCACGGTCGCTGTTATGGCCGCTGAGCCCAGCTCGCTCGCGGTTCAGCCGGGTCAGTTCAGCCTCGGCGCGCTGGAGTTCCTGGCTCAGCACCTTGAGCTGGCCTTCCACGGCGTCGCGATCGCCCTCCCGCTGAATCTGCTGTTCCAGCCGCTGCCGGCGGTCGGCCAGTTCGGCACCCACCGCCTTGATCGCTCCGGCTTCACGGATCCGCTGCTGCTGAAATTCCTGCAAGGCGGAACGGGTGGCTTCAAGCTCGCGCTCGGACACCTCCAGAGCTGCGCTGACAGGTCGGATCGCCGCGCCGCTCTGTTGCTGCCGGGTCTGCAGCGCACTGAGGGAATGGGGCAACGGCTGCTCCTGCTCAAGTTCCCTGCGCACCTCAGCCAGCTCCAGCAGCTCGGCATCCAGTGCGGCGAGTCGCTGCTCAAGCCCGTCCTGCTGTCGCTCCAGCTGCTCGAGGTCAGCGGGTACGGCGGTCTGTCTTGCAGCCCGTTGCTGCTCCAGGGCGGTGCGCTGTTCCAGCAGCTCCTCCGCAGCTGCCACGCCGGCAACGCCGAGGGCTTCCAGCCGGGCCTTCAGCTCCCCCGCGGCGCTCTGCACCGAGTGATCCAGATCCTCGAGCGCCTGGCCGCCACCGGGAGTGATCTCCAGCACCACCCCATCGCCCACCTGCAGCTGAAACACTCTGGAAAGCCGCTGTTCGTCGCCCTCCTGCAAGGGTTGGCCATTGAGGTTCACCGGCTGGTCGGCCCTCAGCACCTTCACACCGGCGGCCATCGCCTGGCGGCGGGTGTGGGCATCGCGCAGCTGCTGTTCCAGCTGACGCAGCTCCAGCAGCTCTGGCCTGCTGAAGCCGGGCAGGCCGGACAGCTGCTGCTCCAGGTTCCGGCGGGCCGTGGCGTCCATCCGCCGCCGGGTCAGCTCCGCGGCGAAGCGAGCCAGCGATTCGGCTGTGCTGGTGCGCTCCAGCAGGCGTTGCAGCAACCGCTGGCGCTGTTCCAGGCCCTGGCGCTGGAGGCTCAGGGCTGCGAGGGTCTGCCGGTGTTGCTGCTCAGCCGCCTCCAGTGCTGCCTGGCGGCCATCGGCTGCCGCGGCACGGGCTTCCAGGGCGGCCAAGGACTTCTGCCGCTGGTTGATCTCCGCCTGGAGTCCATCAAGCCGCCGCAGCGCCTCTCCCGCCGCGTGATGACGCAGGCGGATCGGCTCCAGAGCCCTGGCTGCCAGTTCGATGGCGGAATCCAGGCGACCGGCCGCCTCGGCCGATTTCTGCAGCTGGCTGCGGCGCTCAAGCAGATCCGGCAGCACCTCCCCCTGCAGCCGTTCCAGCTCCTCTGTGAGGGTCGCAAGCTGGTCGCTGGCGCTCTCGTAGTCGTGCAGGCGTGTCAGTGCCTGGCTGAGGTGCATCCTTGCCAGGTTCTGAGCTTCCTCTCGCTCATGGAGCGGGGAGTTCTTCCTGGTGCCTCGGCTGGTGAAGTTCTCCGCCAGTGCTGCTGCGATGCTCTGCTCCACCTGCTGATCCAGTGCGGACTGCTGCACGGCGGCCCCACCGCTGCGCTCGAGCTGCAGGCGCAGCTGGTCGAAGTCATAGCCGCTCCTGCCGCTGCTCAGCAGGTCATCGCCGGAGAGGCCCTGACGGACCCAGAGGTGGGCCCAGCGGCTGGGGAGCACGGTGCCGGCCTGGCGGCTGCCCACGATTTCGCCAACCCCCAGCAGCTCCGCGAGCAGCTCTTCCGCCCGGGGGCCCGAGAGGGACGCCCCGCCACTCCCAGCCTGGAGACTCACCTGTCCGGTGCTGCCGCTGAAGCGTTTGCGCAGGGTCCAGGTATCGCCCCTGGCTTCAAAGCTGATCTGCACCACCGGCTGGCCGATGTGCAGCCGCGACTGCAGCGCCTCGACCGGGGCACCCGTGGCCGACGCCTTCAGGAACAGAGCCCGGTGCAGGGCTTCCACCAGGGTGCTCTTGCCGGATTCATTGGGTCCACCGATCAGGGTGAGCTTTGGCGAGAAACTGAGCTCCAGGTCTTCATGGAGGCGCACGTTCTGAAGCTGGCAGTGGAGCAGACGCATGGCGGGTTCAGTGCGTGGTGGTGAAGCGGAAGAGTTCACAGAGGGCGGTGCGGATCCGGCTGGCCTCTTCAGAATCCGGATCGCTCTGCTGGATCAGGCGCTGCTTCAGCTGCTGTGCCACCCGGGCGATCAGAGGGTCCTCGCTGCGGGCGGTGAGCTGTTCCAGTTCGCTGGCCTCGGGGGCCTGCTGGCACTCGCCCTTGATCCGCAGCCGCAGCAGCCGGCTCTGGAGGTCGTCGATGAGCTGCCGGTAGCGGCGATGGCCCGCCAGGCTGAGGCTGCCGCTCACCTCCAGCCGCAGCAGGTCCCGGGCGACCCGTCCGGCCGTGAGGTCTTCAAGCTGGCGTTCAAAACGATCGAGATCGCCATCGGCGCTGAAGCGAAAGCAGAGGTTGTGCCATTGGATCCGGCCGGTGGGCAGGGGCTTCACCTCCGGTGTGCTGCCGCGTTGCAGCTCCACCAGCAGCACCTGACCGCGCTGGTTTCCCTCCCCCTGATCAAAGCGATCGGGCTCCGGCGTGCCGGGATACCAGGCCTGGACGGACACCTGCTTGAGGTTGTGCCAGTCCCCAAGAGCGATGTAGTCGATCTGGTCGGCGGGAAGAACCGCCAGGTTGATCAGGTTGCTGGCGCCGGCCTGGGCCTCCCCGTCGGCCTCGTAGTTCCTCCCCCCGAAGCCATGCACGCCGCCGTGGGCGAGCACGATGCGGGGCCGATCGGCGGGCAGGCTGCTCCAGTCGACACCTCGCAACCACTGGGTGGGGTCGCTGTTGTCCTGATTGCGCAGCAACGGGCAGGGCAGCACCACGGCTGAATCGAGAAGCAGCGGCTGGCGCTCCAGCAACAGCAGCAGGTTGGGGGCCAGCTGGCGCCGGTGTCGCTGGAAGTCGTCGCGATGCCAGACCGTGCCCGGAGCGCCGTGGTCGTGGTTGCCGGGGATCACCAGCACCGGCACCTCCATGGCACCGATCTGCTCCAGAACTTCGAGCACCGCAGCAGGGGTCGGAGCGGGGGAATCAAAGAGATCGCCGGCCACCAGCATCAGCTGGGCTCCATGAAGCCGGGCCACCTCGCGGATGCGGCTGAGGGCGGCCAGGCGCTCCTGCTGCAGTCGGAAGCGCTTCTGCTCGTCGGCAACGGTGCCGTAGGGCTTGCCGATCTGCCAGTCGGCGGTGTGGATGAAACGCATGGAGTTCTGGCCGCCCTGCGGAAAGCACTGTCCCACTTCCAGCGGAGTGACGCCATCACCGCCGCCGCCGATCGCTTACCCCGTGGGCGCTGCAACCGATAATCCCAGAGATGAGTACCACCACCCTCGGCAGCAATCCACACGGCCTTGTGCTCCGCCCGGCCGAAGAGCGCTTCCACACCCGGCTCGACTGGCTGGACAGCTGGCACAGCTTCTCCTTCTCCACCCACTCGGATCCGGACTGGATGGGTTTCGGCCCCCTGCGGGTGATCAACGACGACCGCATCTCCGCCGGCCGAGGCTTTGGGATGCATTCCCACCGCGACATGGAGATCGTGACGGTGATGGTGGAGGGCCAGCTGAATCACCGCGATTCCATGGGGCATGCCGAGGTGCTGCGAAGCGGAGAGGTGCAGCGGATGAGTGCCGGCACGGGTGTGATGCACAGCGAGATCAACGAGGGCAGCCAGTCCTGTCGGCTGTTGCAGATCTGGATTGAGCCGAGTCGTTCAGGCGTGGCCCCGGCCTATGAACAGAAACCCTTCCGCATCGGTGCGGGCTGGACACCTCTGATCGATCCCGACCGACAGGCTGGAGCGATGGCCCTTCAGAGGCCGGTGAGGCTGTGGCGGGCTCAGCCCGGAGCTGGCCAGGCCCTCAGCCTGGCGATCGGCAGCGACCGCCAGGGCTGGATTCAGATCATTGAAGGGGGCGGCATGGCCGATTCCCAGGTTCTGCTGCGGGGTGATGGACTGGGCTTCCATGCAGGTCAGCTTGAGGCCTTCAGGGCGGGAGATGCTGGTGCAGACCTGCTGCTGTTCGAGCTCATCTGAGTGGCTGTTCTGAACACGCCCGCCCCCGCGCCCGGTCAGTCAGCCCAGCAACTGAGGCACCTGGTTGTATTCAGCCCATGAGCTGCCACCAAAGGAACCCAGGCCTCCCAGTCCGCCGGGGCCTCCGTCGATGGCCCAGGCCGTTTCCTCCCTGCCATCGCAGGATCCACCGGGCGCAACCAACGTGACCTGAGCGATGGTGACCTGATGAGAGGTTTCACCGGAAGCATTAATCGGCTGGAAGATCACGGCGATCTGATCGTCGCAATCGAGTTTGTCGTTGAATCCCCTTCCTTCGATGTAAGCGCGATCGGCAATCTCATCAGCCCTGGCCAAGCTCCAGCTGCTGAGACTAGCAGTTGATGTTGTGTTGTCAATCAAGCCCCAGATTGCTCTCTGGATGTCGCCATATGTGATTTCGCCAAGGTTGTTTCCCGTTCCTGTCCCTGTAAGTAGATCGTTGACCTCGCCACCGTTTTCATAGTCTTCGGGAGAAGCATTGCCGGATCCGTATGACACCTCATCATACAGTGTTTCACCAACCAGGAGTTCGGCATTGTTCAGGAGCCAGTTGACCCGATCGAAATTCAGACCCTTATCCACAACTCCTGAAAGGTCGCCCTCCAGAGAGCTGTAGACGTTGGCGGTGTAGGTGGTGTTCGTGGCGATGGTCCGGCCCGTATCAACGCACCAGCCGTTGAAGGTGCCATCCAGCCAGGTTTCCTCAGGGCTGGTCACGGTGGTTTTCCAGTAGCTGTCATCTCCGGGGCTGGGTCCATCGGTCATCCTGAGGGTGACCTGTTCCGGCAGGCTTTCGTTGAAGGCTTCCACCGCGTCACGCTGGGAAATTGTTGCGTGCGCAGCCCAGAAGTTCAAATCGGATAAAGCGACGTCTTCGACGCTGAAACGGATGACAGATGAATCACTTGTTTCCAGGAAGGTTACCGTTTTGCCACCGAAGTCGAACCGGCCGATCTGTGGATTCCCAGCACGTGTCACCGGGATGCTGTCTTGTTCAGAGCCAAAATCAAAGTGAATCTCAGACAGGCTCCAGTCATCGCGACTGTCGCCACTTGTTTCCTGGTTTGCGAAACTTTCATCCAGTTGATAGGTCACAATCAACTGCCCATCATCTTGCAGCAGAAGCGTGACCTCCCCGATCAGCATTGCACCTTTAGTGCTGCCGCCTCCGGCGATCAGCGGTTTGGAAAATTCCTTTGCCATGGCCTGTAGTCTGAAACGACATATTCAGCTTGTCTGCGAAATAAGTTGCAGGGCCGGCGAAAAGTGCTTGTGCGGTGTTTCTGCTGAAAGCTGTTTGCTGCAGTGCGCCTCTGGGCAGGCCCTCCTCATCCAGGCCACAGCGCTTGGCCTCTACGATGGACATCGTTTGTTCCGCATCGGTCAGCCCAGTGGCGGCAGGCTCACCCTCACGCTGAGCTGCGAGCGTGAGCAATGGCGCGTGCAGAGCCGTGTCAGTCCCGAGGGGCAACCGAGCTTCTATGACAGCCGCTTTCTGTCGGCGAAAGGGATTTCCTGAACCTGGGTTTGCATGGAGCCCGTGAGGGTGTTGGAGTGAAGGCTGTTCTGACTACAGCAAGCCTTCCAGGGATCCTTCCCGCAGGCATCTCCAGGGCGATGATGCGGGCCATTTCCTGGCTGTCGAGCGGGCCTGTGCACATCGAATGACAGCCTGAATTCAGCTGATTTCATGCCGGCCAGCGCCAGGCTGCTCGATCGATCCTGGTTTGCCCGGGTAACACGGTGGCTCCATGCTCGCGCTCGAGTTTGTGGTGACAGGCATTTTCCTTCTCCGTGAGGGTCTGAACCAGATCCGGAGCATGGGCGATCACCCAGACCTGGGTGCGTTGGGCTGCTGCATTGATCATGCGCGCCAGAGGTGCCAACAGTTCCGGGTGAAGGCTGTTTTCGGGTTCATTGAGCACCAGCAGAGGTGGCAAACGCGGACTGAATAACGCCGCCGCCAGCAGCAGATAGCGCAGGGTTCCATCGGACAGCTCCGCGGCTTCAAGCGGCCTGAGCAATCCTGGTTGCCTGAGCTGCAGGCGGAACACCGGATGGGTGGTCTCAACACCCAGTTCGCAACCAGGGAAGGCATCGCGAATTGCAGCACTGAAACCGCTCCAATCGCCAACTTCCCGGATCGTTTGCACGGCCGCAGGCAGATCACGGCCGTCATCCGATAACGCCTCACACCGCGTAGCCATTCCAGGATGGCGAGCTGGGGCATCGCGGTCGGTCCGCACGTTGTCGTAGAAACGCCAGCTGAGGATCTGCTCACGTAGCGCCGCAGCGATCGCTTGATGTTCAGGTTCGGCATCGCCGGAGAGGCTGCCTGCCCCCCTGGCCAGAAGAGCCCGCGGATGAAAGCTTCCACCTGCCCAGATCCATTCATCCTTCACCTTGGGGTCGAGCGTGAAGGCACTGCGATCCAGGGGTGGATAGCCCACTTCAAGGGCGTACGACATCGGATCAGCGGCAAAGCCCAGCCGCAGGCGTACCGGTTCACGTCGAGCACCGCCCTGAATCGGTTGCTCACCGCGGCGCATGGCTGGGCTGATCTGCTCAGGACCCGCCCAGAGCACTGCGGGTAAGCCCCCTTCCCGGGCCAATTCCCCTTCCAGATCACGCCGGGCGGCAGCCACCAGCAGTCGCAGGGCTCGATAGAGGTTGCTCTTGCCACTTCCATTGGCGCCACTGATCACCGTAAGCGGCGCCAAGGGCAACACCAGGTTTTGCAGAGAGCGGTAGCCGCCCACCGCCAGCAGGCTGACGTTCATCACCCCAATCGTGCCCAAACGGACTGTGGCATGCCCATCAAAAAACCCCCGCCTTCCGGCGGGGGCTGAATGGACCACGAAGGATCGGGAGGATCAATCGAGGTCAGGCATGGCCAGAGTGGGTTCGGCCTGACGGTCGATGCCTTTCTCAAAGCCAGCAGCAGCGGCGCGGGCCCTGCCGGCGTGCCAGAGGTGACCGACCAGGAAGAAGAAGGCCAGCACAAACTGGGTGGAAGCCAGCCACTGACGGATGTTGACGAAGTTCACCGAATTGGGTTCGGTGATGATGCCGCCCACGGAATTGAGGGAGGCATTGGGGGCGTGGGTCATGTACTCAGCAGCTCTGCGCACCTGCCAGGGCTGAATGTCGTTCTGAAGCTTGTCGAGGCTCAGACCATTCGGACCACGCAGAGGCTCAAGCCACGGACCACGGAAATCCCAGAAGCGCATCGTCTCTCCACCGAAGATGATCTCGCCGGTTGGAGAACGCATCAGGTACTTGCCCAGGCCGGTTGGGCCCATGGCTGAACCGATGTTGGCGCCGAGGCGCTGGTCGCGAACCAGGAAGGTGAAGCTCTGAGCCTGGGAGGCCTCCGCATTGGTGGGGCCGTAGAACTCAGAAGGGTAGGCGGTGTTGTTGAACCAGATGTAGGCCGAGGCCACAAAGCTCATCAGGCTGAGGGCACCCAGGCTGTAGCTCAGGTAGGCCTCTCCGTTCCAGATGAAGGCTCGACGTACCCAGCCGAAAGGCTTGGTCACCGCATGCCAGATCCCACCGAAGATGCAGATCAGACCAACCCAGATGTGGCCACCGATGATGTCTTCCATGGAATTCACCCCGATGATCCAGCCCTCGCCACCGAAGGGAGCCCGGCCCAGGTAGCCGAAGATCACAGCTGGGTTGAGGGTGGGATTGGTGATCAGACGCACATCGCCGCCGCCGGGAGCCCAGGTGTCATAAACGCCACCGAAGAACATCGCCTTGAAGACCAGCAGCAGGGCGCCCACTCCAAGGAGAATCAGGTGATAACCAATGATGTTGGTCATCTGATTCTTGTCACGCCAGTCCTGCGAGAAGAACGTGGAGTAGTTCTCAAGAATTTCTGGACCACGCAGAGCGTGATACAAGCCTCCCAGGCCCAGAACGGCTGAGCTGATCAGGTGGAGCACACCCACCACGAAGAACGGGTAGAGGTCCGTGACCTCACCACCAGGGCCAACGCCGTAACCCAGAGTGGCTACGTGGGGCATGCAGATGAGCCCCTGTTCGTACATCGGCTTGTCGAAGGTGAAATGACTCACCTCAAACAACATCATGGCTCCTGCCCAGAACACCATCAAGCCGGCGTGGGCGACATGGGCTCCGAGGAGGCGGCCCGAGAGGTTGATAAGACGGGCATTACCGGCCCACCAGGCATAACCGGTGGAGTCGAGGTCTTTTCCCCCGACCGAGATCAATCCGGAATTAAAGGGCGTTTCCACGGGGAAGAACCTCTTCAGGGAAGACAAAGTTTTCGTGCGGCTGGTCAGCCGGTGCCATCCAGGCACGCAGACCCTCATTCAGAAGAATGTTCTTCGTGTAGAAGGTTTCGAATTCAGGGTCCTCAGCA
>JAYKHC010000081.1:0-4010 GCA_035285465.1 Cyanobacteriota bacterium | reverse complement strand
GGATCACCAGAAGAACGGAGGCCAGCTGCCCGACGATCAGCAGCTCCCCGGTTCCTGCGGATGGTCGGATGAAGCGCTGGTAAAGGTCGTGGGTGAGGTAGCTGGCGCCCCAGTTCACCGAGGTGCTGACCGTGCTCATGAAGGCGGCCACCAACGAGACCACAACCAGGCCCAGGGCCACCGGCGGCAGGAGTTTCACCGCCAGCAGTGGATAGCTCTGCTCCCAGTCGGTGCTTTCCGGCAGCAGCACCACCGCGGCCAGAGCCACGAGGATCCAGGGCCAGCTGCGCAGAAGGTAGTTCACGCCGAGAAACACCCAGCTGGCGATCCGGGCCTGGCGCTCATCCCGGGTGGCCAGCAGCCGCTGAATGAACTCCCCCCCGCCGTCGCTGCGGCGAAAGCTCCACCATTGAAGAGCGATGTAGGCGCTGAACGTGGACAGGGAAATGCCGGCCCCATCGATCCAGCGCAGCTGGCCGTCCTGGAGCTGCCAGGGGACCAGGGCCAGCAGCTCTGGTCGGTTCAGCTCCCGGACGCTTGCCAAGAGGGCGTCCATGCCGCCGGCGGCATGCACCGCAAACACCGCCACCGCCAAGGCACCGCCGAGAGCCAGAACCAACTGCAGCATGTCCGTCACCACAACGGCCCAGAGGCCGCCTGCAGCGGTGTAGATCAGCACCAGCGCGCCCACGGCGGCCAGGAGGATCAGCCGGCTCTGGGGGCTGCTGCCCAGCCCCAGGGCCTCGCTCACCTTGGCCATGGCCAGGAAGGCATAGCCGATGCCGATGCAGTTGATCGGCAGTGCGAACAGAAAGGCCTTGAGACCGCGCAGCCAGGCGGCTGCCGTCCCGCCATAGCGCAGTTCGGTGAAGGCGGCATCAGTGAGCACGCCGCTGCGTCGCCAGAGTGGGGCGAACACCACAGCCATGGCCACATGGGCCACACCGAAGCTCCACCATTCCCAGTTGCCGGAAAGCCCTCGCACGCCCACCAGACCCGCCACGTAGAGAGGGGTGTCCACTGAGAAGGTGGTGGCTGCCATCGAGGCGCCGGCCAGCCAGCCCTTCAGCTGGCGACCGGCCACGAAATAATCGGCCTGATCGCTGTTCCGACGCGCCAGCCAGAGACCGAGCAGCAAGCTCGCCACCAGGTAGACGATCAGGATCAACCAGTCGATCAGGGCCATCGGCCGTTGCCAGAAAGGCGATGCTGGGACCCTAGGAGGGCTCGGAACCTGCGCTGAGCCGCCGCCTCAGCTGACCGCAGGCCGCATCGGCATCGAGGCCGCGGCTGGCGCGCACACTCACGGCGATGTGCCGGGCTTGCAGCTCGCGCTTGAAGCCCTCCACCGCCGCTGGGCTGGGGCGCTGGAATTCCTCCTCGGCGATCGGGTTGTAGGGAATCAGGTTCACATGGCTCTGGAACCCTCGCAGCAGGCTGGCCAGCCCCGCGGCGTGCACGGGCTGATCGTTCAGACCTCCCAGCAGGATGTATTCGAAGCTCACCCGGCGGCCGGTGATCGCCACGTAGCGGCGGCAGTCAGCCAGCAGCGCCTCAAGCGGGTAGGCCGCAGCGGTGGGAATCAGCTGTTCCCGCAGCTGTTGATCAGGAGCATGCAGACTCACCGCCAGGGTGAACTGAGCCCGGCCGAGCCGCGCCAGGGCCCGCTCCGCCAGCAGAGGCAGGGTGCGGGGCACCCCCACGGTGCTCAGGGTGATCTGGCGCTGGGCCATGCCCAGATCGCCACAGAAGCAGGCGATCGCATCCAGCACCACCTCCAGGTTGAGCAGCGGTTCGCCCATGCCCATGAACACCACGTGGCTGGGTCGCTGACCCAGGGCCTCACGAATGCTGAGCACCTGATCCACGATCTCGTGAACAGCCAGTGACCGCTGCAGCCCCCCCTTGCCGGTGGCGCAGAACCGGCAGGCCATCGGACAGCCCACCTGGCTGCTCACACAGACGGTCAGCCTGTCAGCGGTCGGAATCCCGACGGTCTCGAAGCTGTGGCCGTCGTCGGTGCTCAGGAGCAGCTTCGTGGTGCCGTCCGCCGCAATGGCGCGGTGCAGTTCCCTGCAGCGACCGATCGAGACCGGACCGGCCGGGAGACCATCAGCCTGAAGGCGTTCACGCCATGCCCTGGGCAGAACGGTGATCTGCTCGAGGCTGCGGGCTCCCCTGTCATAGATCCACTGGTGAAGCTGCCGGCCCCGGAAGGCTGGCTGGCCCTGCTCGAGGGCCCACTGCTCGAGGGCCGCGAGACCCTGCCCGAGCAGGGGCGGACTCACCACACCAGGAGGGCGTGGCCGAGTTTCCACTCCACCAGCAGCAGGGCGATGAAGCCGAGCATGGCCAGGCGGCCATTGAGGCGCTCGGTGTGGGTGTGAAACCCGAAGCGGGGAAGGCGCCGCTGGGGGATCGGCGTCCCCAGCGGGGTGAGGGGGGGTGTGCTCATCAATCAGGCCCGGGGATTATCAATCATCGGTGTGCCGATCAATCATCGGTGAGCAGCCCTTCCTCCTGCAGGCCCTCCAGGGCAGAGGGATCCGCCACCAACTCCTCTTCGAGGGCCTCATCCAGCGTCGGGCGGGTGAAGGCCGCAGCCACGCTCGCCTCGAGACCATGGCGACTGCGGGTGGCCTCCAGATCCTCCTCACTGGGATCGTCCAGCACGGCGGACGACACGGATGGCGCCGGGATCTCAACGGTGTAGTCGGGCCGCAGGTTCTGCATGCGGCGATAGCCACCACCCTCCTCCTCGAGGATGTCGGGATGGGGGCCCGCTTCAGCCCGCAGCTCCTCCTCGAAGCCGCTGAAGCCCGTGCCGGCAGGGATCAGACGCCCGATGATCACGTTCTCCTTGAGCCCCCGCAGCCAGTCGCTCTTGCCTTCGATGGCGGCCTCGGTGAGCACCCGGGTGGTCTCCTGGAAGGAGGCTGCGGAAATGAAGCTGTCGGTGTTGAGCGAGGCCTTGGTGATGCCCAGCAGCACCGGCGTGAATTCGGCCGGAGCCCCGCCGGTGATCGCCATGGCGCTGTTCACCTGCTCCACCTGGCGCAGCTCGATCAGCTCGCCCGGCAGCAGGGTGGTGTCGCCGGCGTCCTCAATCCGGACCTTGCTGGTCATCTGGCGGACAATCACTTCAATGTGCTTGTCGTCAATCGACACGCCCTGGCTCTTGTAGACGTTCTGCACCTCCTGAACCATTCGGAATTGCAGCTTGGAAATGGCCTCCTGGGCGGCTTCCATGGTGGGTTTGCGGCTGCGCAGATCTTCGAAGTAGCACTGCAGCAGTTCATGGGGGTTGATCGGGCCGTCGGTGAGCAGGTCGCCGGCGTTCACCTGTTGACCGATGCTCACCATGACCGTGCGGCCGAGCAGGATCGGGTAGTCGGTCACCTGTTCATCGGATTCGGAGACCGACACGGTGATCGTGTCGTCATCCTCACCCTGCTTGATTTCAACCGTGCCGGATCGGCGGCACAGCACGGCCGAGTCGCGGGGGCGACGGGCTTCCAGCAGCTCCTCGATCCTGGGCAGACCCTGCACGATGTCGCCGGTCTTCTGGCGCTCGAACACCAGCAGGGCGAGGCCGTCACCGCGCTGGACCAGTTCACCGTCGCGCACATGGAGCACGGAGTCCGGGGACACCATGTAAGGGCGCCCCAGCCGGACGGTGATGCTGCCCGGCTCGATCGACTCCACCCGGCCACAGCAGGGTGCTTCCACCCCTTCAGCCAGAGCATCCCCATCGACCACACGCTGGCCGACGTTCACCAGAACGGAACCGGAACCCACCTCGAGTCGGCGGGTGTCGTCATCGCGTTCCACGATCAGTCGGCGGATGGCCTCGCCCTCCTGCTGATCAGGGAGCTGCACCACACCGTCCTCCTTGCAGAGAATCTGGGTGGTGGCCACCACGTCGCCGCGCTTCACGGTGATGCCGTCCTCCACCTGAAGCTCGGTGTGGGTCGATCCGTGGCTGGCATCGGAGAGGGTGTCCCGACGGA
>JAYKHC010000080.1:0-3791 GCA_035285465.1 Cyanobacteriota bacterium | reverse complement strand
GGTGATCAACCGCAACAACCGCCTGGCGCGGCTTCAGGAGATCCTGGCCCCCGAGATCATCATCCGCAACGAGAAGCGGATGCTGCAGGAGGCCGTCGACGCCCTGATCGACAACGGCCGCCGCGGCCGCACCGTGGTGGGAGCCAACAACCGTGCCCTGAAGTCCCTCAGCGACATCATCGAAGGCAAGCAGGGTCGCTTCCGCCAGAACCTTCTCGGCAAACGGGTCGACTACTCCGGTCGTTCCGTGATCGTGGTGGGGCCGAAACTGAAGATGCACCAGTGCGGGCTCCCCAAGGAGATGGCGATCGAGCTGTTCCAGCCGTTCGTGATTCATCGTCTGATCCGCCAGAACATCGTCAACAACATCAAGGCCGCCAAGAAACTGATTCAGCGAGCTGACGATGAAGTGATGCAGGTGCTGCAGGAGGTCATCGATGGTCACCCGATCCTGCTGAACCGCGCACCCACCCTGCACCGCCTCGGCATTCAGGCCTTCGAGCCCAAGCTGGTCGATGGTCGTGCCATCCAGCTGCACCCGCTGGTGTGCCCTGCCTTCAACGCCGACTTTGACGGCGACCAGATGGCCGTGCACGTCCCCCTGGCGATCGAGGCCCAGACCGAGGCCCGCATGCTGATGCTGGCCAGCAACAACATCCTCTCCCCGGCCACCGGTGAGCCGATCATCACCCCCTCGCAGGACATGGTGCTCGGGGCCTACTACCTCACCGCCGAACAGCCCGGTGCCCCCAAACCGACCTTCGGCGACAGAAGCCGCACCTTTGCCGGTCTGGATGATGCAATCGCTGCCTTTCAGGAGAGGCACCTGAGTCTCCACGACTGGGTGTGGGTGCGCTTCAACGGGGAGGTGGAATGCGACGAGGAGGAGAAAACCCCCCAGTCCCAGGAGACGCTCAGCGACGGCACCCGCGTGGAGCAATGGCAGTTCCGTCGTGATCGCTTCGATGAGGACGGCGCCCTGATCAGCCGTTATCTGCTCACCACCGTCGGGCGCATCGTGATCAACCACACCATCCTCGACGCCGTGGCAGCCGCCTGACCCGCAACCCAGCCCCCGTTCACCCTTCCGTCCAGCCCTCCACACCCCGCGCCGTCATGACCGCTTCCCACGCCAAGAAGAGCAGCCCTGAACCCGATGCCTCCGGGACGACTGCGGCGCTCAGCAAGCAGGCACCGCCGTTCCGTAACCGGGTGATCGACAAGAAGGCCCTCCGCAACCTGGTGGCCTGGGCGTACAAACACCATGGAACCGCGGCCACCGCCGCCATGGCCGACGAACTGAAGGATCTGGGCTTCCACTACGCCACCCAGGCCGCAGTGTCGATCTCCGTGGACGATCTGCGCATCCCCGGAGACAAGGCGGCCCTGCTTGAGGAGGCCGAGCAACAGATCACCGAAACCGAGGAGCGTTACCGGCTCGGTGAGATCACCGAAGTGGAACGGCACACCAAGGTGATCGACACCTGGACCGAAACCAACGAGCGACTGGTGGCGGCGGTGCGCCGCAACTTCCACCACAACGACCCGCTCAACTCGGTGTGGATGATGGCCAATTCCGGTGCCCGCGGGAACATGTCCCAGGTGCGCCAGCTGGTGGGCATGCGCGGCCTGATGGCCAATCCCCAGGGCGAGATCATCGACCTGCCGATCCGCACCAACTTCCGAGAGGGGCTCACGGTCACCGAATATGTGATCTCCTCCTATGGCGCCCGCAAGGGCCTCGTCGACACGGCCCTGCGCACGGCCGACTCCGGTTACCTCACCCGTCGCCTGGTCGACGTCGCCCAGGACGTGATCGTCCGGGAGGATGACTGCGGAACCAGCCGTGGCATCCCGATCGATGCCGACGAGAAAGGGCTCTACGCCAGCAAACTGATCGGTCGCCTGGCCGCTGAACCCGTTCTCGACGCTGACGGTGCGCTGATCGTTGATCGAGATGGGGAAATCGACAGCCCGCTCTCCCGCCGCATCGAAGCGGCGGGCGTGAAGAGTGTGGTGGTGCGCTCGCCGCTCACCTGCGAAGCGAACCGTTCCGTGTGCCGCAAGTGCTACGGCTGGGCCCTGGCCCACAACGAACTGGTCGATCTGGGCGAAGCCGTGGGCATCGTGGCGGCCCAGTCGATCGGTGAGCCGGGGACTCAGCTCACCATGCGCACCTTCCACACCGGTGGGGTGTCCACCGCCGAAACCGGTGTGGTGCGCTCCACCGTGGAAGGCACGATCGAGTTCGGGGCCAAGGGCAGGGTTCGCTCCTACAGGACTCCCCATGGCGTGGAAGCCCAGATCGCCGAGAACGATTTCAGCCTCACGGTGAAACCGCTGGGCAAGGGCAGAGCTCAGACCATCGCCATCACCCCGGGTTCGATTCTGTTCGTGACCGATGGGCAGCAGGCTGCCTCGGACACGATCGTGGCCCAGATCTCTTCGGGAGCAGCGGTGAAGAAGAGCGTGGAGAAAGCCACCAAAGACGTGATCTGCGATCTCGCTGGCCAGGTGCGCTACGAAGATGCCATCCAACCCCGGGAAGTCACCGACCGCCAGGGCAACATCACCCTCAAGGCCCAGCGACTGGGCCGGATCTGGGTGTTCAGCGGCGACGTCTACAACCTGCCCCCGAACGCTCTGCCCGTCGTGGAGGGCAACAAACCCGTCACCACCGGCGAGGTGCTGGCGGAGAGCCGCCTGGTCAGCGAGTACGGCGGAGCGGTGAGGCTGCGTGAAAGCGCCGGGGACTCCCGCGAGGTGCAGATCGTGACGGCCAGCCTCACGCTGAAGGACTGCAAGCTGGTGGGCCAGACCACCCACTCCGGTGAAATCTGGCACCTGGATGGGAAAGACAGCCGGCGCTACCTGCTCAAAACCCAACCGGGCAGCAAGATTGCCAGCGGCGAGGTGATCGCCGAACTGGCGGACGACCGCTTCCGCACCCAGACCGGAGGCACCGTGAAGTTCGCTCCCGGCCTGGCGATCAAGAAGGCCAGGACCGCGAAGAACGGCTTCGAGGTGAGCAAAGGCGGCACCCTGCTGTGGATCCCCCAGGAAACCCATGAAATCAACAAGGACATTTCCTTGCTGATGATCGAGGACGGACAGTGGATTGAAGCCGGCACCGAAGTGGTGAAGGACATCTTCAGTCAGACCGCCGGCATCGTGACCGTGACCCAGAAGAACGACATTCTGCGAGAAATCATTGTGCGATCCGGAGAATTGCACCTGCTGAGTGACAGCAAGACGCTCTCCAGATACTCAGAAGGCCGGATGGTGATGCCGGATGAAGAGATCGCCAAGGATCTCAAAGCCGAGGCGATGAAGTTCGTCGAAACGGTGGAGACCCCTGAAGGCAGCGCCCTGCTGCTGCGCCCGGTGGAGGAATACACCATCCCGGACGCCGCCCACCTTCCCGAACTGAGCACGGTGAAACAGAGCGGCGGCCCCTCCCTGACCCTCCGCGCCACCCAACGCCTGGCCTTCAAGGATGGTGAACTGATCAAGAGCGTGGAGGGTGTGGAACTGCTTCGCACCCAGCTGATCCTTGAAACGCATGACACCACTCCCCAGATGACGGTGGATGTGGAAGCAATGCCTGACAAGCGCGCCAAGACGATCGAGCGCCTCCAGCTCACCATCCTGGAAAGCCTGCTGGTCCGTCGGGACACCCTCTCCGATGCCAGCCACGGATCGACCCACACCGAGCTTCAGGTGGAGGACGGCATCACCGTGAAGCGCGGCGACGTGGTGGCCACCACCCAGATTCTCTGCAAGGAGGACGG
>JAYKHC010000079.1:0-9886 GCA_035285465.1 Cyanobacteriota bacterium | reverse complement strand
ACTGCTGCATGCACACCGGGCCGGGCGCGGAGGCGCCGAAGCGGTCGATCGAGACGCTGTCGCCTTCGAATCCGGTGTATTTGTGCCAGCCAAAGCTGCTGGAGGCCTCAACCACCAGACGCTTGCGCACGGCGGCCGGGAGAACGCTCTCGCGATAGGCGGCATCCTGCTCCTCGAACAGTTCCACGCAGGGCATCGACACCACCCGCACCTGGCGCCCCTCGGAACGCAGCTCAGCCGCTGCCTTGGTGCACAGTTCCAGTTCTGTGCCGGTGCCGATCAGGATCAGGTCGGGGGTGCCGGTGCTGTCCTCCAGGATGTAGCCACCCCTGGCGACGGCCTCAGCGCTGGAGTTGGCCTGGTTGGCCATGGCCTGACGGCTGAGGATCAGAACGGTGGGACGCCTGCGGTTGGCGATCGCCAGCTGATAGGCACCGCTGGTTTCGTTGCCGTCGCCGGGACGGATCACCAGCAGGTTGGGCAGGGAGCGCAGGGTGGCGAGGGTTTCGATCGGCTGGTGGGTGGGGCCGTCCTCACCGAGGCCGATCGAATCATGAGTGAGCACATAGATGACACCCAGCTCGCTGAGCGCTGACAGGCGGATGGCACCCAGGGCATAGCCGGCGAACACTGCAAAGGTTCCGCCGTAGGGGATCAGACCGCTGCCGTGGTAGGCGAGCCCGTTGAGGATCGAGGCCATCGCATGCTCCCGCACTCCGAAATGCAGGTATCGATTGGCTTCAGCACCTTTCTGGAACCCCTTTTCCCCCTTGATGTCGGTGAGGTTCGAGTGGGTGAGGTCGGCAGAGCCGCCGATCAGTTCGGGAAGCCGGGGGCCGATGGCATTGAGACAGTTGTAGGAGTGCTGGCGGGTGGCCAGACCCTTGTCTTCAGCGGTGTAACCGGGGAGGGCAGCATCCCAGCCCTGGGGAAGTTCACCGCGCAGCTGACGCTCGAACTCGGCCGCGTCGGCGGGGTACCGGCCCCGGTAGTCGGCCAGGGTGGCATTCCAGGCCGCTTCGGCCGCTTCGCCACGCTGCAAGGCCTGTCGCCAGTGGTCATAGGCCTGATCGGGCACTTCGAAGGGTCCGTAGGACCAGCCGAGGTTCTTGCGGGTGAGCTCGGCTTCTTCAGCACCCAGGGCCGCGCCGTGCACGCCGGCGGTGTTGGCCTTGTTGGGGGAGCCGTAGCCGATGGTGGTGGTGACCTTGATCATCGAGGGACGATCGGTGACCGCCTTGGCCTCCTCAATCGCCCGGGCGATCCCCGCTACGTCGGTGTTGCCATCAGCGACATGGACGGTGTGCCAGCCATAGGCCTCGTAACGCTTGAGCACATCCTCCGTGAAGGAGACATTGGTGTTTCCATCAATGGTGATGTGGTTGTCGTCGTAGAGAGCGATCAGCTTGCCCAGACCCAGGTGTCCGGCCAGGGAAGCGGCTTCGGAGCTCACACCTTCCTGGTGGCAGCCGTCACCCATGATCACGTAGGTGAAATGGTCGACCACCTGGCAATCCGGCTTGTTGAACCTCGCGGCGAGATGAGCCTCCGCCAGGGCCAGTCCGACGGCGTTGGCGATGCCCTGTCCGAGCGGGCCGGTGGTCACCTCGACTCCGGCGGTCTCGAAGGTTTCGGGGTGACCCGGGGTATGGCTCCCCCACTGGCGGAATTGCTTGATGTCCTCCAGGCTCACCGAGTCGTAGCCGCTGAGGTGCAGCAAGGCATAGAGCAGCATGCAACCGTGGCCGGCTGAGAGCACGAAGCGGTCGCGGTTGAACCACCTGGGGTTCTTCGGGTTATGGCGGAGAACCTTGTCCCAGAGAGCGAAGGCCATCGGGGCCGCGCCCATGGGCAATCCCGGATGTCCGGAATTGGCCTTGTTGACGGCGTCAATTGCCAGGAATCGGATGCTGTTGATGCAGAGCGACTCCACCTGGCTTGCGGAGACGGGCGAGGGGGTGGCGACAACCATCGGGCAGGGGGTGTGAGGAGTGGAGGCTCGGGAGAATCTGGGCTCAGAGCTGACGCATCATCCGCTCAGTCGCCTGAAGGCGAGACAGACGTTGTGTCCGCCGAAACCGAAGGAGTTGGACAACACAACATCAATTCTGCGTTCCCGGGCCTGGTTGGGGACGATATCCAGATCACAGGCAGGATCCGGCGTTTGGAAATTGATCGTAGGTGGAACGATGCCGTTCTGAATAGAGAGAATCGCAGCAACAGCTTCGATCCCACCACTACCACCGAGCAGATGGCCGGTCATCGACTTCGTGGAGCTCACGGCCACGGACCGGGCGTGGTCTCCCAGCGCACTCTTGATGGCAGAGGTCTCATTGGCATCGTTGGCCGGAGTGCTGGTGCCGTGGGCGTTCACATAGTCCACCTCTTCAGGGTCCAGGCCGGCATCCTGAAGAGCCAGGCGCATGGCCTCGGCGCCGCCCACGCCTCCCGGCGAAGGGGCGGTGATGTGATGGGCATCGCAGGTCATGCCGTAACCCACGATCTCAGCGAGGATCGTGGCACCGCGAGACCGGGCGTGTTCCAGACGTTCAAGCACCAGCACCCCGGAGCCTTCACCGATCACAAAGCCATCGCGATCGGCGTCAAAGGGGCGGCTGGCGGTTGCCGGGTCGTCGTTGCGGAACGAGAGGGCCCTGGCACTGGCGAATCCGGCAACCCCCAGAGGGGTGATGGCTGACTCGGCACCACCGCAGACCATGGCATCGGCGTGACCGAGCTGGATGATCCGGAAGGCATCACCGATGGCGTTGGAGCCGGCGGCACAGGCCGTGGCGAC
Source organism: Cyanobacteriota bacterium (assembly GCA_035285465.1). Classification (GTDB taxonomy): domain Bacteria; phylum Cyanobacteriota; class Cyanobacteriia; order PCC-6307; family Cyanobiaceae; genus UBA5018. The sequence goes on along the minus strand of JAYKHC010000079.1, from coordinate 7,089 downwards.
GGCCGTGCTGGGGCCCCGAGCTCCCAGGGCGATGGCTGTCAGCCCTGTCGCCATGTTGGGAATCATCATCGGCACGCAGAACGGTGTCACCCGGTCCGGGCCGCGTTCGTTGAGAACGCGTGCCTGCGTTTCCATCATCAGCAACCCCCCCACGCCGGAGCCGATGGCCACTCCCACCCGCTGCTGGAGCGGACCCTGGATGGCCAGGCCGGCATCAAGGACGGCCTGCTTGGCGGCCACCACAGCGAACTGACAGAAGCGATCCCAGCGTTTGGCCTCCTTCGGTTCCAGCCAGCCGGTGGGGTCAAAGCCCTTCACCTCCGCAGCAAACCGGCAGGCATGACGAGAAGCATCGAACAGCGTGATCGACGCAACGCCGTTGCGTCCGCTGCACAGACCTTCCCAGTAGCTGGAAACGTCATTGCCGATGGGAGTGACCGCACCGAGTCCAGTGACGACAACGCGATGGAGACCCTGCACCATGGGCCGGCTCAGGCCTGTTTGTCCTGGATGAACTTGACGGCATCACCAACGGTGGCGATGCCCTCGGCGGCTTCATCGGGAATCTCGATGTCAAAGGCCTCCTCCAGGGCCATCACCAGCTCCACGGTGTCGAGGGAGTCGGCCCCGAGGTCGTTCTGGAAGTTGGATTCGGGCTTCACCTCGGCGGCGTCAACGCTGAGCTGTTCGGCGACGATCGAGCGAACCTTCTCGTAAATCGCTTCCTGGGACATGGCCGCTGGGAGAATGGCGGCACTCTACGGGTCGCCCTGGAGCCCTCCGATCCCGACCTGTTCGCTTATGAACAAGGGTGAAGGCCAGGGGAGGGCGATGCCTGGGGCACGGATCCCTTGGGTACGTTGAGCCCCTTGCCGTTCCCTTCGGCTCAGACCCGCTGACGCATCCCGAGGCACATGTCCCACGCCGTCAAGATCTACGACACCTGCATCGGCTGCACCCAGTGCGTCCGTGCCTGCCCCCTCGATGTTCTCGAAATGGTGCCCTGGGACGGCTGCAAGGCCGGACAAATCGCCTCCTCGCCGCGCACCGAGGACTGCGTGGGCTGCAAGCGCTGTGAAACGGCCTGCCCCACCGACTTCCTTTCGATCCGTGTCTACCTGGGCGACGAAACCACCCGTTCCATGGGTCTGGCCTACTGATCCGGCCGACTGAATCGCCATCGCCGGTCAGCCTGCAGCGCTGACTGCGTCCCATAAGCTCAGGCCCGGCCCCCAGCCGGGCCTTTTCTGTGGCCCCAGACCCATGTGTGGAATCGTTGCGCTGATCGGATCCCGGGATGCGGCGCCACAGCTGCTTGAAGGACTCCGCCAACTGGAATACCGGGGCTACGACTCGGCCGGGATCGCGACGGTGGAGGCGACTGCGGACAGCGGTGGAACGCTCCACTGCCTGCGGGCCGAGGGGAAACTGGTGAATCTGATCGCCCGTTACGAGGCTGAACGGGCCCCCGGGCTCTGCGGCATCGGTCACACACGCTGGGCCACCCATGGCAAGCCGGAGGAGCGCAATGCTCACCCGCACCTGGATGCTGAAGGCGAACTGGCGGTGGTTCAGAACGGCATCATCGAAAATCACCGCAGCCTGCGCGAGGAGCTTCAGGCGGGTGGAGTCAGCTTCCGCAGCGACACCGACACCGAGGTGATTCCCCACCTGGTGGCCCGGCAGCTGGCCGTCATGCTGGCGACGGATCGCACACCCTCCGGTGCCCTGTTGCTGGAGGCGGTTCAGCAGGTTCTCCCGCAGCTCCATGGCGCCTACGCACTCGCGGTGGTGTGGGCCCACGCCCCGGGCGCCCTCGTGGTGGCCCGTCGCTCGGCACCGCTGCTGATCGGCCTGGGAGAAGGTGAGTTCCTCTGTGCCAGCGACACGCCGGCACTGGCGGGATTCACCCGCACGATCCTGCCGCTGGAAGACGGCGAGGTGGCCCTGCTCACCCCGCTGGGGATCGAGCTTTACGACAGTGCGGGTGGGCGCGTCCAGCGCACGCCGAGCCTGCTGAGCGGCACCGAGCACGTGGCCGACAAACGCAGCTTCCGGCACTTCATGCTCAAGGAAATCCACGAGCAACCGGAAACGGCGGCCCTGTGGGTCGCCCGCCATCTGCCGGAGCAGGGGCCGCTGGTGGCCCTGCCCCTGGATGAAGACTTCTATGCGCAGGTGGAACGGATCCAGGTGCTGGCCTGCGGAACCAGCCGCCATGCCTCCATGGTGGGAGCTCACCTGCTCGAGCAGCTGGCCGGGATCCCCACCAGCGTTTTTCATGCCAGTGAATTCCGCTACGCGCCCCCTCCGCCGAGCGCGAACACCCTCACGATCGGGGTCACCCAATCGGGGGAGACCGCCGACACCCTGGCCGCCCTGGTGATGGAGCGTGAGCGGCGACAACTGCTGCCGGATCCCAGCTATGCGCCGCGGCTTCTGGGGATCACGAACCGTCCGGAAAGTTCTCTGGGCCGGCTGGTGAGCGATGTGGTGGACATCGGAGCCGGCATCGAGGTGGGTGTGGCGGCCACCAAGACCTTTCTGGGCCAGCTGCTGGCTTTCTACGGACTGGCGATCGCCTTTGCCGAGCGGCGGGTGGGCCGTCCGGCCGCCTCAGGGGGCACGATCTCCAGAGAACAGCTGCAGGCGCTGGTGACAGGGCTCAGACAGATCCCGGCACAGCTGAAGCTGCTGGTGGAGGACCACGACCGCAGCTGCGAGGTGCTGGCCCACCGGTTCGAGAGCACCCAGGATGTGATTTTTCTGGGTAGGGGGATCAACTACCCGATCGCCCTCGAAGGTGCCCTCAAGCTCAAGGAGATCAGCTACATCCACGCCGAGGGATATCCGGCCGGCGAGATGAAGCATGGGCCGATCGCCCTGCTCGACGCTCGGGTGCCGGTGATTTCGATCGCGGTGCCCGGAACGGTGTTCGACAAGGTGCTCAGCAACGCCCAGGAGGCCAAGGCCCGGGATGCAGAGCTGATCGGAGTGGCCCCGGCGGGGCCGGATACGGAACTGTTCGACGTGCTGCTGCCGGTACCGGAGGTGGAGGAGCTGCTCAGCCCCCTGCTCACGGTGGTACCGATGCAGTTGATGAGTTACCACATCGCCGCCCATCGCGGTCTGGATGTGGATCAACCCCGCAACCTGGCCAAGAGCGTCACCGTGGAATAGGCCGTATCCGAGGCCATGGCACAAGCTGGGGGTAGCTCTCAACCTGTGACCATGGAATCGATCGACTACACCGGGGCCATCACAGGCCTGATTGTGGTGGGACTCGTGCTGACAGCCGCGGTGGTGTACGTGGTGACCCGCCCCAGCGATCTCAGGCGCTGAACGGCCCTCTCAGCCCTCAGGAAACAGAAGTCCGGCGAGCTCATCAGCATCCACGTCGTAGACGCGGGCCAGGCTGGTCTCAATGGCGCTGGTCACCTCACCCGGCAGAAAACGCATGGCGTTGAGGGCATCGTCAGCGATCTCATCGCTGAGCAGCTTCTCACCGCCAAGCTTCTCGTCGTTGATCACCGCCATCACCCAGCTCTGATAGGCGTACACCAGATCAGAGAACTCCAGATCAGGGTCGTTGAAATCCAGGGCCATCGCGAAAGTGGGCGCAGCTGCCTGCAGTTTGCCGACCGGTGGGGAGGATGGGAGCCATGAGCACCCCAACTCCTGACCCGGTGTCCCTGCAGGGAACGCTGGTGGACTTCGCCGTCGCCGAACTGGTGCGCGCCAACCGCTCCAGCTTCGAACCGCTCTGGAGCACAGAAAGCTGGGCCAAGCTGCTGATCTGGCTGGCCCTGAACTGCGGCTGCAGCGGAGAGCGCGACGGACTGGAAGCCTTCGCCGCGGCTCTGGGTCCCACTCTCACCACCAGGATGCGACGGGTGTTCTTCGCCCGGGAGCTCGAGGATCCCGAGCTGAGGCTGCTGGCCGATCCGGCCGAGCAGCAGGCGCTTGTGGTGCCCCTGGGACCGGCCCAGGAGGTGCTTCAGCCCGATCGCATCGCCCTGGCACTGGAGCGTGTGGGCCTTGCCGGGCGGCTGGTGCAGGACCGCTCGCGCTGGCAGCGTCTCGACGCCCTCGTGGCGATCCCCTGGAGAGAACCGTCACCATGCAGCTGATCGCCCGTTACCGCAACGCAGGCTTCGAGACTCTGGCCGATGGGGTGATGGCCTTCTTCGATCGCCGTGCGGATCTCCATCGACCGGGCATCGCCTTCGGCCCTGGAAGCTCAGACCCGAACCCTGAGCCCGCCAAGCGATCGACCGACATCAGCCTGGTGGCGATCGACCGCTCGGACCCGGAGGCGTTCGCCCTGGCGCAGGTGATCCTCAGAGGCGTGTCGGCCGCCCTGGATCGCTACCTGCAGGAGCGACCCCTGTTCCGGGATTCCTGTCCGGAACAGGAGCTGTTCGTAACTCCGATCTTCAACCTGCAGCGCTACGCACCCGGGGAGGGCTTCCATCGCTGGCACTGCGACTGGACGATCAGCGACGAGGCCACCGAGCCCGTGCATCGGGTGCTGGCCTGGATTCTCTACTGCAACACCCTTGCGGATGCCGGTACCGAATTCCACTGGCAGGGTCATCATGAAGACGCCGAGCGAGGCAAGCTTCTGATCTTTCCCGCAGGCCCGAGCCACATCCACCGAGGGCGAGTGAATCACAACCACACCAAAACGATCGCCACCGGCTGGATCAACGCCGGAAGCCTCCAGGGCTATCTCAGCCGCCTGGCGCAAAGCTGAGCGGTTCAGCCTTCCGCCGGGAGCGACCAGGTTTTGATGGCCCAGAGCAACTCGCCGACGTCCCAACCCAGATTGTCGAAGTTACGGACGGCCAAGGCGTCATCGCCCTCGAGCAGCAAGCGGGCAAAGCCCTTGACGAGTGGCCCCGCCTCGATGCTGATTCCAGCGTTTCGGGCTACCTCGGCCAGACCCGCGGAATCAGTCACGGTGCGCAACTGACGTTGCAGATTTTCATCTTCTCGGACGGCGGCCAGAAAAGCTTCAACCATCGAGCGGAACGATCCTGCTGAGACTCTAATCACGTCCGAACAGCCCCCCTGTGTTCTGGGCGACAGAGCTCTCATGGCATCCTGAGCCGTTGCCCTGTGCTGCCCCCTTTCCCTCGATGGGACTGAGAGACATCGTCAGACTGGCCGGCAAGCCAGGCTCAGCTCGCAGGATTCGCCTGCGCAAGGTGTGGCTTGTGTTCGTGCAGGTGCTTGCTCTCTGCTCAACCAAGACAGCCGTTCACTTCCTGGGACTGGAAAGAATTTCCGTCAATCAACTTTTCTCGGCGATCGTTGCGTCCACGGTATTTCTTCTTGGCTTTCTGTTGAGCGGGGTGCTCACAGACTTCAAGGAGAGTGAAAAAATCCCGGGAGAGCTCGCCACATCCCTGGAATCACTTTCGCTCGAGTTGAAAGCAATCACAACCTACCACCCAACAGCCCAGATTTCAGAAGCGCTCAACTCCGTTGCTGAACTCGGCGAGCGGATCATGGCATGGCTGATGGAACGGGTTGAGCAGGACTCTCTGATGGCCTGTTACCGAGAGACTCATCACCAGGTTGTTCTCGCTGCGGTTCAATTCAAAGGGGACGCCTCCACGCTGCGGGGGAGGCTGATGCAGGACCTCTGGATCATCCTGCAAAAAATCAACCGGATTCAAATCATCAGAGACACCAGCTTTGTGCCCCTTGTGTACTGGATGGCCTATGCCGCCGCCAGCCTCCTGTTCGCCGGCCTGATTCTTTCGAGATCCGAGAACCTGATCGAATCCGTCTTCTTCCTGGCTGTCATCTCCTTCCTGGTTATCCTGCTGCTGCGGCTCATCGACGACATCGACAACCCTTTCGGCTTTTCCGACAACAATTCCGCCGAAGATGTTTGCATCGACCTCCTGCAGAACACGGTGAATCGACTCCGGGACGCTTCCGATTCCCGCTGACGGGAGCCTGGGCGTTCCGAGTGCCATCATCGGCAGCGGGCTGAACTCAGCGGGTTGAATCTGCTGCTGAATCTGCTGCTGGTGGCTTATCTGGGCCAGGCGGATCTGTTCGCGATGCCGTCCCGCCACCCGTTACGCCCCGGCCACGGTGCTCCCTTTTGAGACGATGGGCCCTCGCCTGCACCATCGCCGTGCCCGACGCCCCCCTCCCCAAGACCTACGAACCGGCAGGCACGGAAGCCCGCTGGCAGCAGGCCTGGGAGCTCAGTGGCGCCTTCCATCCGGATCCGGCGGGGGATGGCGAACCCTTTTCCGTCGTGATCCCGCCGCCGAACGTGACCGGCAGCCTGCACATGGGCCACGCCTTCAACACGGCCCTGATCGACACGATCGTGCGCTTTCAGCGCCTGCAGGGCAAAAACGTGCTCTGTCTCCCCGGCACTGATCACGCCTCGATCGCGGTGCAAACGATCCTTGAGAAGCAGCTCAAGGCTGAGGGCCAGCGCAAGGAAGACCTGGGCCGTGAGGCCTTCCTGGAGAAGGCCTGGCAGTGGAAGGCCCAGAGCGGCGGCACGATCGTGGGCCAGCTGCGCCGGCTCGGTTATTCCGTGGATTGGCGGCGGGAGCGCTTCACCCTCGATGCCGGCTGCAGTGCGGCGGTGATCGAGGCCTTCAACCGCCTGCATGAGCAGGGGCTGATCTACCGGGGCGAATACCTGGTGAACTGGTGCCCCGCCTCCGGCTCGGCGGTGAGCGATCTGGAGGTGGAGATGAAGGAGGTGGATGGTCACCTCTGGCACTTCCGCTATCCGCTCACCGCCGGCGCGGCGGCCGATGGCCGCACCCACCTGGAGGTGGCCACCACCCGCCCCGAAACGCTCCTGGGTGATACGGCGGTGGCGGTGAACCCCAAGGATCCGCGCTACGCCGAGCTGGTGGGGCAGACCCTCACCCTGCCGCTGGTGGGCCGCACGATCCCGATCGTGGCCGACGACCACGTGGATGCGGAGTTCGGTACCGGCTGCGTGAAGGTGACCCCCGCCCACGACCCCAACGACTTCGCGATCGGCCAGCGCCACAACCTGCCGCTGATCACGGTGATGGCCAAGGACGGCTCGATGAACGA
>JAYKHC010000078.1:0-14374 GCA_035285465.1 Cyanobacteriota bacterium | reverse complement strand
CAATTGCCACCACACCGCTGAACCCCGCCACCGGCGCGGCACACTTGCGCAGCTCCAGCTGGATCGGCACGGGCCCGTAGAGCTCTTCGGCCAGATCCAGCATCTGCTCGCTGTAGTGCTCCAGGGTCTGGCAGCGCACGCTGCGGGCCTGGGCCTGCAGGGCTGTGATCAGTTGGCTGTAGTCGAGCGTGTCGGCCAGGCCATCGCTGCTGCCGGCATCCCGGAGATCCAGCTCGAGCCGCACATCCAGCTCAAACCACTGGCCGTGGGCACGCTCGTGTTCCAGCACACCAACATGGGCCCAGAGCCGCAGGCCCCGCACCACGATCGCGTCACTCACCTCCCTCACAACGGCAGGCCGCGGTGGCTGAACTGGCGCGCGCCACTGGCGTAGTCGGCGGCGATGTGTCCTTCGCCCCGCAGGCGATAGCGGTAGGTCACAAGCCCCTCCAACCCAACCGGGCCGCGGGGGGGAAGCGTCTGAGTTGAGATGCCCACCTCGGCACCGAAACCGTAACGGAAGCCATCGGCGAAGCGGGTGGAGCAGTTGAGATACACACCGGCGCTGTCCACCGCTGCCAGGAAGCGCTCGGCGGCCGCCGGGTCAGTGCTGCAGATGGCGTCGGTGTGGCGTGAGCCATAACGGGCGATATGGGCCAGGGCTTCATCGAGGTCAGTCACCACCCTCACCGCCAGGATCAGGTCGGAGTATTCGCTGCGCCAGTCGTCGTCGCTGGCAGCATGCCCCACCCCCAACGCCATCGCTTCGGCATCGCCGCGCAGCTCCACCCCGGCATCGCCGAAGGCCGCCACCGCCAGGGGCACAAAGGAAGGAGCCACCTCCCGGTGCACCAGCAGGGTTTCGATGGCGTTGCAGGCCGCCGGGTACTGGGTCTTCGCATCGAGCGCCACCCGCAGGGCCTGCTGCTGATCCACCTGCCGGTCCACGTAGAGGTGGCAGATGCCCTCGGCATGGCCCAGCACGGGGATGCGGGTGTTGTCCTGGATGAAGCGCACGAGGGCGTTGGAACCGCGTGGAATGATCAGGTCCACCAGGCCATCGAGCCTGAGCAGGGCCAGGCTCTCCTCCCGGCTGGTGAGCAGCTCCAGGGCTGCGGGTTCCACCGCTGAGTGCTCCAGGCCCGCCCGCAGGGCCTCGAGAATGGCGGAGCAGCTGCAGCGGGCCTCCCGGCCTCCCTTGAGGATCGCCCCGTTGCCGGAGCGGATCGCCAGAGCAGCGATCTGCATCACCGCGTCGGGCCTGGCCTCAAAGATCACCCCCACCACTCCCAGGGGCACGGTGACCCGCTCCAGCACCAGGCCGGCATCGAGCTCGGTGTGCAGCTGGCGCTGCCCCAGCGGATCGACCAGGGCCGCCACCTGCCGCACCCCGGCGATGGCGTCATCGAGTTTGGCTCCATCCAGCTTCAGACGCGCCACCAGCGGCGGCGTCAGGCCATCGGCGGCGGCGGCCTCCAGGTCGGCACGGTTGGCCATCAGGATCTGCTCCCGCCGCTCTGCCAGGGCCGCCGCCATCGCCTCCAGGGCCGCCTGCCGCTGGCCGTCGCTGAGCTGGGCCAGGGCACTGGCGCTGCGGCGCACGGCGGCGGCGCGCGCCAGCAGCTCGGGGCTGGGATCGGGAACGGCGGAGAAGCTCATGGGGCCATTCTCGCAAGCCAGCCCTTCACACCAGCCGCTCCAGGGCGAGACGCGCCGCCCCCAGCCGGCCGGCGCCGTTGCCCAGCGCGCAACGCTCGATCCGCAGTCCCTCCCGGCTCACCGACAGCACCCGTCGGTCCACCTCCTGCCGGATGGCCGGGGCGAAGTGGCGAAAGGCGCCACTGAGCCCACCACCGATCAGCACCAGCTCCGGGGTGAACAGATAGAGCAGCGAGCTGATCCCCACCCCCAGCAGGCGGCCGTATTCGCCCCACACCTCAAGGGCAGCGCCGTTGCCGAGGTCTGCCAGCCGGCAGAGTTCGGGTGGCGGCAGGGGACTGAGCCGCGCCAGGCCTTGGATGCTGCAATAGCTCTCCAGCGAGCCCTGGTTACCGCTGTTGCAGGCTGGTCCATGGGGATCGATGCCGATCAGTCCGGGTTCGGCTGCGGCACCGTGTCCCCCGGTGAACAGCCGTCCTCCCAGCAGCACGGCACCCCCCACCCCGGTGCCCAGGGTGAGCAGCAACACGTCATCAGCACCACGGGCGGCTCCCAGCCAGGCTTCGCCGATGGCCGCGCAGTTGGCGTCATTGGCGCAGGTGACCTGTCGGTGCAGCAGCGGCTCCAGCCAGTCGGCCAGGGGCACATCGCTCCAGCCCGGCAGGTTGATGGCCAGCCTGGCGGTGCGACAGGTCTGATCGGCTGGACCGGGATGGCCGATTCCGACCCGGGCTGCCGCCCGGCCTGGATCCAGTCGTTCGATGGACTCGACGATGGCGGTGGCCACAGCCCCGGGCATCGCGGGCTGGGGGGTGGCCGTGCTCAGCTCCGCCAGAAGGTCGCCGCTGCGGCTGTAACGCCCGAGCTTGATGGCCGTGCCCCCGATGTCGACCCCGATCAGCTGATCCGTCATCTCAGAACCGGAAGAACAGCTGCATCTCCCCCTGCCAGGCGCCCTGAGTGTCGAAGCCGCCCTGAAGGCCGAGGTTCTCGGAAGCCTTGTAGGTGAGGGTGAGCTGGGGTGGGATGTCGGAGCGATTGGGCGCCGCCAGCACGGAGGCATTCAGCCGCTCGGTGATGTCGAGGCCGATTTCGGAGCCGAGAACCAGCTGGGGTGCCACCTGGCCCGAGCGGATCTCGCCTGAATCGTCAAGGGCTGGGGTCACGTAGGTGGGATAGAGCGCAAAGCTGAGCCTCTGACCGAAGGCCTCGCTGAGCCCACCCAGAACAGGAGAGAGCAGCGATTGGCCCAGCACGGTGGCCAGCGCGGCCCCGGCGCCGCTGCCGCTCAGCCCGGCCAGGGAATTGCCGCCGATCAGAGCGATCAGGCGCTCCTGCGACAGGGGCGGAGAGCTGCGCAGTCGGAGATTGTCAGCCAGCCGGTCGCCGGGACCGCTCACACTCACCGTGATCTTCACCAGGTTGAGCTGGTTGAGCGAACTGAAGTCAGTCTGCGGGAGCGATGCCAGGTTCTGAGCGTTGGAGGGTGCGATGCCGCTGGTGCCGATGCCGGGCGTGGAAAGGCTGTCCGCGACACGGGTGCGCATGGCGATGTCCAGATAGGGCATCAGTCCGAGAGCCGGGGTGAAGACAGCCACATTCGGGGCATCGGGATCGAGGCTGAAGCTTGTTGTGAACAGGTTCAGGCGCCCCCCCAGCAGCCTCACCACACCCGTGGCCCGCAGGGATGGATCAAGCCGTCCACTCAGGCGCAGCAGTCCGCCGGTGCTGAAGCTCGCCACATTGGGGACGCCGACCCGCAGGTCGGGGCCCAGTCGCAGCCTCAGCCCATCGAAGGCAAGCGGCGAAAACCGGGGGATGTTGGCCGAGAGTGATTCAGAGGCCGCACTCTCCACCTCGGGGCCCAGCAGCAGCAGGGGTTTCTGGAAATCCCAGCCGGCTTCCACAAGCTTCGGCACGGTCAGCGGCGGAGCCGTGACCTGGTCTTCGCTGGCCAGGCTGCCGCCCTGGAGATTGAGGTTGCCTCGGGCGATGCGCACATCCCCTCCAAGACTGGGGGCGCGCAGGCTGCCGCTCAGGCTGAGGCTGCCATCGGCCACGGCCCGGATGCGCGGCAGCTTGAAGGGAACCTCCTTGAGCTGGAGGGCGATGGCGGCGGATTTTCCCTCTGGAAGGGCATTCCAGAGCGACAGGGTTCCTTGGCCGATCACCTGGCCTGCCGCTCCCACGCGGGCGCTGAACTGCTGGAGCTCCAGCTGCTCAAAGTCGAACAGCAACAGAGCATTGAGCTCCCTCACCTCCTGTTCGATGAAACGCATCTCTCCGTCGCGGACCCTCACGAATCCGTTGGCGATCGGCTGCTGCAGGCTGCCTCGCACCAGCAGCTGCAGATCGGCACTTCCCTTCTGCAACTGCAGAACCGGGTCCGCCAGCCCGGCGATGAAGAACATGCCATCGCCACGGCTGGCGAGGCGAAGTTCAAGGTTTTGATCTGCCGGGTTCAGCGGTACCAGGCCTGCCAGATCAACACTGCTGGAGGAACCCTCCGCCCGCAGAGCCAGGTCGAGCCGCAGCTGCGAGCCCTCCAGGACCACCAGCCCGCGCTCGAGGCTCAGGGGCGTCTTCTGCAGGGCTGCCTCCTCCAGAGCGAGGTCGAGAGCCAGCTGCTGGGCGTCCCGGCTGTCCAGCCGGTAGCGCCCGGAGCCCTTCAGGCTTCCGGTCAGCCCCGGGGGGACCGGTGTGAGGATGGCCAGCAGGGACAGGGGCAGCTGCTCGAAGCTGAACTGACCACCCCCTGACCTCAGCGGACCCTCCAGGCGAGCCACCCACGGGGTCTGGGTCAGGGCCGTGTCGGCATCGTCGCCGGCCAGCCAGAGATGGCTGCGCAGTTCGAGGTCAGCACGGGCCGCAGCGAGATTGGGCCCGCGCAGGTCCAGCCTGAGATCCACCCGGGTCCTGAGCGAGTCCAGCCGCTCCTCGAGGCTGACCGTGCTCGGATCACCGCGGACGGCAGCCAGCTGTTCCCGGGCTTTCTGGAGGGCGAGCAGCTGATCCTGAACCGTTCCTCCGAAGGTGTCGATGAACAGTCCGGCCAGGTCGCTCGCCGAACCGCCCCGGGGAGGCGGACCATCGCGCCACTGAGGCCAGGCATCCGCTAGCTGGCGGAACAGCGTGTCACCGAGTCCACGCCCCTCCAGTCGGCTGACGAAGGGGCCTTTCCAGGCACCGCTCCAGGCCAGAAGCAGCTCTCCCTCCTGCTGGGGCAGGAGCCGACCGTTGGCGCTGTAACGCCGATCGGCGTAGCGACCCTGCAGGTTGAGGCTGCGGCCGCGGATTCCAAGGAACACCGGCTGATCGATCTCAACCCGGCCGTCGAAGCCCAGATTCTGGAGATTGAGGCTGCCCTCGCCGCTGAGTCGGCCCTGGAGAGGCTGGAAGCGGGAGTCCGGCCCCACCGCCAGCACCAGCCCCTCCAGCGGCAGGCCGTTGGCCTGCCAGGCATAACGACGGGGCTCCCCGCGCAGGCTGAGCACGCCGCCGCCGCGCTCCAGGCGAAGGGCGACAGGCTTCCAACCCTGATCCAGACGGGCCGTGAGCGTTCCTGGGGAGGCCGCCGCCAGGGCCTGCATGCTCAGGCGGCCACCGCCGAGGGCATCTCCCAGCCAGTGGCCGCTCCACTGTTCCTGGAGGCCAACCGGTCCGGCGCTGGGACGATCGACGGTGAGAGTCAGATCAGGAATGAGCGCTCCAAGCGGCCCTCGCACGCTGCCATCAGCCTCCAGCTCTCCCTTCAGACGTGTACCCACCAGCGGATTGAGGCGTTCCAGGGGGTAGCGGCGCAGCAGAAGCCGCAGATCCAGTGCCCCGATCTCGAGGCCCGCGGATCCGCCGGCTTTCAACGGCAGCACTCCGCTCGCCGACAGGTGGGGGCTGCTGAGGTCGTTCAGGCGCAGCGTGCCGTCACGCCAGGCCAGTGCCGCGCGCCAGGGGCCCAGCAAGGGATGGTCGGATTGCCCGACCGAACCGCTGACCACCGGCTGGCGGATCGCTCCGCTCAGCTGCAGCCGGCCATCGAGGCTGTCGCCCAGCAGCCAAGGGGGCAGTGAGGAATCCCTGGCCAGCTCGGCTGGCCTCAGCTGGAAGCGACTGGTGAGATTCCACTCCGGTCCGACCGAACCACTCAGCGAGAGCCTGGATCCGGCGTGCTGGCTCTGCAGCTGAACAGCCTCCAGTCGGCCGCCCCTGAGGGTGCCCTGGGCCAACAGGCTGACGGGGCCGGCAGCCGCTGCCCCGGGGGGGCGACCCTCAACCTGCAGCTGGATCCGGCCCGTGTCGGGAGTGAAGGCCAGACGAGCTGTCCCGTTCCAGCCGGAAACCCCCCAGCGACGGGCGCTGAGCGTCAGATTTCCCCCCGAGCAGTCGAGTCGGAGGGCGTCGGCCTCCAGACGACGATCGGCTCCGGACGGCCACTGCAGCTGCGGGACCTGCCACCGGCCCTGGCAGCTGACTCGCCCGGCGACCTTCTGCAGGTTCAGCCGGCCCGACGCTTTCCCCTGAAGCTCTCCGCGAAGACCAAGCAGGCGACGCAGCGGATCCAGCTCCAGGGTCCGGCCCTCCAGGGCCAGCCGCCACTCAGCGGATGACCAGCGGCCTTGCAGATTCGCCAGCAGCTCACCACCCGAGCCCGGCTGCAGCCGGGCGTTCAGCTTCAGAACCTGGCGGGCCGGCTCCAGCGTCGCCGCGCCGCGGATGCGCCACTGCTCATTGAGTGGACGGATCGTGACCCGGGCAGGCCCGACAAGGCGCAACCGCAACATCAGCCGCGGCGGTTCCGTCCCCCTGGGACGACCCATCACCCAGTACTGCCCCTCGGCGTTGCGGTGCAGATCGACCTGTGCATCCTGGAGTCCGATCTGCAGCACCGGCTGGCGCTGCCACAACGTGGCCAGCGGGTCGAGACTCACCTGAATGCGCTCCACCGTTGCGGTGGAGGAATCCCGGGGGCCTGCCAGCAGCCGTGATCGGCCCAGTTCAACCCCGCCCCAGCCCAGGCCGGCGTAAGGACCGATCTGCAGCGGGTGGCCGAGAAGCTGGCTGAGCTGACGCTCAAGACCCACCCGCAACTGGTTGTAGGCCTGACGCAGGCTGCGATCGGTCCACCAGATCCCTGCGGCGGAGGCTCCCAGCAGGGTTGCCGCCGCCAGCAGGGTGACCGCTGGACGGGAGGATCGGCCTTCAGGACGTGCGGGCAGGTGCGTGGATCGGGGCTGACGGGCATCGTGCCCCCTGTCGGCAGGGGATGCCATCCCTGCTGGGCAGGGAGCGGTTCTGGCCCGAGAATGTCGATGGGGCCGACCCCGTCGATGAGGCCGACCCCGTCGATGAGGCCGACCCGTTGATTAGACCGACACAGAGGGAACCCGACCATGCATGCTGCCGATCCGATCCTGCTTCTGGCCGGCCGCTGGCTCGGGATGGCCAGCGGCGTCCTGGCTCTGCTGATGGTGGCTGGCTTTGCGGGCCGCTGGGGGATTCGTTTCCGGCTCGTGGGAATCACCAGCTTCACCACGCTCCTGGCGATCTCCTGCGTGGCGTTTGCCATCAGCTACAGCCCTCGCCAGACGATTCCGGGGGCCGTGTCCGTCCCTGTGGTCTTCGACAACGGCAATGATCTGGTGGTGGCGGCTGCCCCGCTGGATCTGCCCCCGCAGGCCTACGCCCCCACCGTGGAACAACTGGCCAGAAATCTGCGTGGCAGTGGCCGCAGCACCGCTGATGGAAGGGTGGTGGTGAGGCTGCGCCGGGTTGAACCAGCCGGCGAGGGGCTGAGCAGACCCGTCGTTCTTGCCGAGGCCCAGCGGGATCTGATCAAGGGCTCGGTGGATGTGATCTTCGGAGCAGACGGAACTGGACCCGCATCCGGTCGCTCGGGGAACTGACCCCTGAGCGCACCGGTGTGCAGCAGCAGGCGTTTAATGAAGATATAAACCTGCGGATCAGCCTGATGGCGTCCGTTTCACCCCTCCTGCGCCCCCTTTTAGTGTTTCGGGTACCGCCTCGCTTATGGCTTCGGGGTTCTATCTCGCCTCAGCCGTTATCACGCTCGCGGTCGAGCCACCCGGCCGGAGCGGTGCTGCTCCTGCTGGCGGTTTTCTTGCCGTTGATCAAGCCTGACCCGGCCGGTGCCCAGTCGGCCCTGCTCGATTCCGTGAAGAACAACCCAGCCCAGGCCAGGGCCATCTGCGAGCAGCTGAAACAGCTCAACACTCAGGGGTACACCTCCACGTCCGATCGGGCCGTCGCCCTGATCGCCAGGCAGCAGGGTCTCAATTCCGTCGATGCCGAAGTGCTGGCCACCTATGTGGTTGGAATGTACTGCCCGGACGTGCGCTGAATGCTTTGAGCACTGAAGCTCAGCCCATCCATTGCAGGGATCTCTGGATGCCCTGTCGTGATGGCATCCGACTTGCTTCAAGAGTCTGGTGCCCGTCGGGCCAGGGATCGTGGCCGGTCCTGTTGATGCGTCAGCCCTACGGCCGGGCGATCGCGTCAACCATCACCTACGCCCATCCCCGCTGGTATGCCGGCCAGGGCTTTGTTGTGGTGGTCCAGGATGTCCGCGGGATGGGCGATTCGGAAGGTCGCTTTGCTGGATTTGTCCAGGAAGCGGCGGATTCCGCCGATGCGGTGCTCTGGGCCCGGGGCCTGTCCGGCAGCAACGGCAGGCTCGGAACCTATGGGTTCTCCTATCAGGGCTTGACCCAGCTGCTCAACGACGGCGGGAACGGAGACCCAGCCGCGTTGCCGGATTGCCTGGCTCCGTCCATGGCTGGACTGTGGGAACGCGAGCACTGGGCCAGCAGCGGAGGGGCGCACTGGTGGGCGCTGGGCCTCGGCTGGGGGTTGCAGCTGGCGGCCCTGCGCTGCGCACGCCTGGGTGATGCGGCCGGTTGGCAGCGCCTGCGCGCCAGCCTCGAGACCGGCGCCTTCCTGCGGAACGGGGCGGAGCTGCTTGCAGAGCTTGATCCCGATGGGATGGCAGCCGGTTGGCTCGCGGCTGATCCTCAGCGCGCCGGGGGGTGGAAGCAGCATCCTGTGCTGCCGGAGCTGCTGAGACGGCCCATGTTGCTGATCGGCGGTTGGTACGACCCGCACCTCGAGGGAATTCTCGAGGTGTGGCACCAGGCCAGGCAGCGGGCGGGAAACCCTGAGCTGCTGATCGGTGCCTGGACCCATCTGAACTGGCAGGGGGGTGTTGATCGAGAGCAGCTGGCCTTCTTCCGGGAGCATCTCGGGGTGAGCCATCCTGCGGAGCAGGTTGTTGAGCGGCAGACGCAGGTGGGATGGGGAAGGCTGCAATGCCAGACGACCCTCGACTGGCTGCTGCACCCCGCTGAGGGGCTGGAATCGGCGCTGCTGAACGATGCCGACTGGCCTGCCTGGGGGCTCGTCAGCGAGGGGCTGGCGGCTGTGGACCCTCAGGAGGGTGTGCTGATCCCCGGCAGCTCCGGCCAGGGCGGAGTCACCCTGGTGCACGATCCCTGGCGACCGGTCCCGGGCCGGGGCGGCCATCTTGGGCTTGACGCCGGCGCCTGCCAGCGCGGCGATCTCGATGCGCGTTGCGATGTGGCCTGTTTCACCGGTCCACCGCTGCCCGGAACGGAACAGTGGCTGGGGACGCCCGTACTGGAACTCGGCGTGCGGGCCGATCAACCGGGATTCGATCTGTGCGCCGCTCTCTCCAGGGTGAGGGCAACGGGAGAGGTCCAGCAGCTCTGCACCGGCGTGCTGCGTCAGCGTGGCAGCGCCTGCCTGGAGACACAGTGGCTCAGGCTGAAGTTTCAACCCCTGCTGGCCCGGCTTGAGGCCGGGGATCGCCTGAGGCTGTCCCTGGCCGGAGCGGCCTGGCCTCAGATCGCGGTGAATCCTGGGGATGGCACGATCCCCTTCGGACCGACCGGTCCGGAGCACCGGGTGATCAGCCTCTCGTTCTCCCTGAGGGGTGCCCGACTGCAGCTGGGGCCCCTGGTCGGGGGACGGGCCGATCAGCTCAGGCAGAGTGGGGGGGTCTGAACCTCCCGTCCATGCTGCCCAGAGCCCTCGCATCCGCCGTGGCGCTGATGGCGATCGCCCTGCCGATTGCCCTGCCGCTCGCGCGGCCCGATCCTGCCCTGGCCCAGCCGGGTCCAACAGCCGCTGCCGGCGCCAACCAACCGGCCCTCTCGGTGGAGCAGGCACGAGCTGCCGTCAACAACATCCTTGCGGCAGAACGTCGCCGCGATGCCCAGGCCCGTTTCCGCCAGTTCTCCCCGGAACTTCAGGCCGTGACAAGCCCGGCCATGATCGCCGAAACGATGGCCAGGCGTCCTGCGATCCGGGGATGGACGCTTCTGAGCATTCAGAGCGGCATCCAGACCACCACAGTGGAGGCCTCTGTGGACACGGCGGGCGGGAAGCAGAGCGTCTTCATCCTGTTGAATCCGGAGGCCCAGATCACCGGGTATTACACCGACCGCACCGATGAGGCCCCCAGCAAGGTGGCCGAGCAGTTTGTGAAGGCACTCAGCTCGGGGCACTACATCACGGCCCGCAGCTTTCTGACGCCGAGTCTGCAGCGTGAGGTCAGCACCGAACAGTTGCAGGCCCGCTGGCAGGGACTTCAACGGGAAACCGGCAATTTCCTGAAGGTGAACCGGGTGATCGAGGCCGGCAGCAACGCAGAACAGACCCTGGTTCTGGTGAACACGACCTTCAACCGTCTCACCGACAACCTGTTTGTCGTGCTGGACGCCAACCACCTGATCTTCAACGTGGACTTTCCCCATGAGGTGGATCGACTGCGCGGCCAGAACTGACGGCCGAGGCCTCCGCTTCGCGAAGCGGTCGTAAGCTCGCGCCACCACGACTCTCCGCCATGCCCCCGATCAGCCTCGACTGGATGGTGGAGGACGGGCAGAGGCTCGCGGAATGTCGTCATGACCACCCGTTCTCGGTTCTCGGTCCTCAACCTCTGGGAGATGGGCAATGGGCGGTCCGGATCTGGATGCCGGAAGCCGAGCGGGTGGAGCTGCTGCTGCCGGGCCAGTCCCCGGTGTTGCTGACCACCCCAAACCACCCCTGGATCTTTGAGACCGCTCTGGCCGGCCGTCCCGGCGCTCCGTACCGGGTGCGGGTTCTGAGAGGGGGAATCGAGCATGAGGCTCACGACCCCTGGGCTTTCCGCGACGAGTGGATGGGCGAGATGGATCGCCATCTGTTCGCCGAAGGCAACCACCACCACATCTGGCAGCGCATGGGCGCCCACGTGGTGACCCGCGAGGGTGTCGCCGGCGTGATGTTCTGCCTGTGGGCTCCCAATGCCCGCAGCGTTTCGGTGCTGGGCAACTTCAACAGCTGGGATGGACGTCATCACCCCATGCAGAGCCGGCTCGGCGGCGGCTGGGAGTTGTTCATCCCCGGACTCAGGCCCGGCGAAATCTACAAATATGAAATCCGCACCCAGGCGGGCCACTGTTACCAGAAAGCCGATCCCTACGGTTTCCGCCACGAGGTGCGTCCCAACAACGGCTCGATCGTGGAAAGGCTCGAGGGCTTCAGCTGGAGCGACGGTGCCTGGATGCAACAGCGAGACAGTCAGAACCCCCTTGACCAGCCGATTGCGGTGTACGAGATGCACCTGGGCAGCTGGATGCACGCCAGCGCCGATCAGCCCTATCTCGAAGCCGACGGGACCCCTCGTGGGCCGGTGCCGGCGGCCGATCTCAAGCCGGGTGCACGGCTGCTCACCTACCCGGAGCTGGCGGATCGGGTGATCCCCTACGTGAAGGCCCGAGGCTTCACGCACATTGAACTGATGCCCGTCTCGGAGCATCCCTTTGATGGCTCATGGGGCTACCAGGTGACGGGCTGGTATGCCCCGACCAGCCGTTTCGGCCGGCCGGATGAGTTCAGAGCCTTTGTGGACCGATGCCACGCCGCCGGAATCGGCGTGATCCTCGACTGGGTCCCCGGACATTTCCCCAAGGATGCCCACGGCCTGGCCTTCTTTGATGGTCAGCACCTGTATGAGCATGCCGATCCGCGCATCGGCGAACACAAGGAGTGGGGAACCCTGATCTTCAATTACAGCCGCAACGAAGTTCGTAACTTCCTGGTCGCCAACCTTGTGTTCTGGTTTGAGCAATTCCACATTGATGGAATCCGGGTGGACGCTGTGGCCTCGATGCTCTACCGCGATTACCTGCGGCCCGATGGGGAGTGGCTTCCGAATGAGCACGGCGGCCGGGAAAACACAGAGGCTGTGCAGTTTCTGCAGCAGGCTAACCACGTGCTGTTTCAGCATTTTCCTGGGGCCCTCTCCATCGCGGAGGAGTCCACCACCTGGCCGATGGTGACCCAGCCGACGAGCATGGGAGGTCTTGGGTTCAATCTGAAATGGAATATGGGTTGGATGCATGACATGCTCGATTATTTCGAGCTGGACCCATGGTTCCGTCAGTTCCACCAGAACAATGTGACGTTCTCCATCTGGTACGCCTATACAGAGAACTTCATGCTGGCGCTCAGTCACGACGAAGTGGTGCACGGTAAGAGCAATCTTCTTCACAAGATGCCTGGCGACGATTGGCAGAAATTTGCCAATGTTCGTGCTCTTCTCGCCTACATGTGGACACATCCCGGCAAGAAGACCATCTTCATGGGAATGGAGTTTGGCCAGCGCTCTGAATGGAACGTCTGGGGAGATCTGCAATGGGAGCTGCTCCAGTACGAACCTCATCAAGGCATTCAGCGTTTGGTTGATGACCTCAACAGTTTTTACAAGGCTGAGCCAGCACTCTGGCGTCAGGACTTCGATCAATTCGGCTTCCAGTGGATTGACTGCAATGACAACCGTCACTCCGTGATCAGCTTCATGAGGCGCGAGAACCTCACAGGTGAGTGGCTGGTCGTGGTGGCCAACTTCACCCCGCAGAGCCACTCTCATTATCGGGTTGGGGTTCCCTTGGCCGGATTTTATGCGGAGGTGTTCAACACAGATGCCGAGCGTTATGGGGGCAGCAATCTCGGCAACCTCGGCGGTAAATTCACAGATGAGTGGGGGATTCACAGCTATGAGAACTCCCTGGATCTCTGCCTGCCCCCTCTGGCCGTGATGGTGTTCAAGAGGGATGAAAAGCGCAGTCAGCTCGAAGCCCAGGAGCTGACGCCTGTGTAACGAAGCCTCGGCCCGGTCACGACGCTCCAGTAGGTTCCCCAGGGTCCCTGACCCACTCCATGACCGCACCTACCCCCCTGCTGCTGCGCGCTGCCCGAGGTGAGCGGGTGGAACGCCCACCGGTATGGATGATGCGGCAGGCCGGGCGCTACATGAAGGTGTATCGCGATCTGCGCGATCGCCATCCCGGCTTCCGGGAACGTTCGGAGCATCCCGACCTCTCCTATGAGATCTCGATGCAGCCCTACCACGCTTTCCAGCCTGATGGTGTGATCCTGTTTTCCGACATTCTCACGCCTCTTCCGGGGATGGGAATCGACTTCGACATCATCGAAAGCAAGGGGCCTGTCATCGAGCCAGCGATCAGAAGCCAGGCCCAGGTGGATGCCCTGCGTGCGTTGAATCCTGCCGAAGCCCTGCCGTTCGTCGGTGAGGTGCTGGGCCGTCTCAGAGCTGATGTGGGCTCGAATGCGGCCGTGCTCGGCTTCGTGGGAGCCCCCTGGACGCTTGCCGCCTACGCCGTGGAAGGGCGGAGCTCCAAGACCTATTCGGTGATCAAGGCGATGGCGTTTCGGGAGCCGGCTCTCCTGCACCAATTGCTGGCTCACCTGGCCGATTCGATCGCCACCTATGTGCGCTATCAGATTGATTCGGGAGCTCAGGTTGTCCAGATGTTCGACAGCTGGGCAGGACAACTCAGCCCGATGGACTACGACCTGTTTGCCGCCCCCTATCAGAAGCGGGTGATTGACCGGGTGAAGGCCACGCATCCGGACACGCCGCTGATCCTGTACATCTCAGGCAGCGCGGGCGTGCTGGAGCGGATGGGGACGACCGGGGTCGACATCGTTTCGCTCGACTGGACCGTTGATATGGCGGATGGATTAGCCCGTCTGCCCGCTCACGTGGGCGTGCAGGGGAATGTGGATCCCGGTCTCCTGTTCGGCACCCCGGAAGCGATCCGTGAACGGATCCTGGACACGGTGAAAAAAGCCTGGGGGCGTCGCCACATCCTCAACCTTGGCCATGGGATCCTGCCGGGAACTCCGGAGGAGAACGCCCGGGTGTTCTTCGAAACCGGCAAGGCTGCGGCGGGCTTGTTGGCGCAGGCTCTCTGAACCGTTCCTGCGCTGTGTGATGGGGGTCTGAAGAGGCGCCGGGTTTGTGGCAAATGTTGCGAACCTGCGTCACCGGGACCACAGGCGGAACTTCAGGGGCTTAATTTTTCTGACGTTGCACCTGCTCTTCAGCGCCTTCCATGCGCCGTCTTCTCTCTTTCGTTGCTCTCTGCCTGGCCCTGGTGCTGGGCGCAGCTCCCAGCTTCGCCGCTGACGTGGCCCATGGTGGTCAGATCTTTTCCGCCAACTGCGCCGCCTGCCACATGGGTGGCGGCAATGTGGTGAATGCTGAGCGAACCCTCAAAAAAGAAGCTCTCGAGGCTTACCTGGCCGACTACAGCAGCGGTCATGAAGCCGCCATTGCCTACCAGGTCACCAACGGCAAAAACGCCATGCCGGCTTTCGGGGGCAAGCTCAGTGA
>JAYKHC010000077.1:0-9789 GCA_035285465.1 Cyanobacteriota bacterium | reverse complement strand
AGCGCCGTGTTTGACCTGCATGTGATCGCCTACAACCTGATCCGGCTGGGCAACCTGCTCAACCCGGCGGTGGCAGCAGCATGAACAGGTGGTTGCCCAGAGGTGTAGCCAAGCAGCAGCAATCAGAGCGCCACAAAGGGACAAAACGCCTGAAATCGGGTGTTCCGATCTGCTGAAACGCTGAAAACCAGCCCGAACAGAGCACGATCACAGCGATCAGGAGAGAAAAACGCGCCTCATCAGGCGGTTTTTCCGCAAACTCCTAGCGCTCGAGCAGCGGGAAGCCCAGCGCTTCCCGCTCCGCCAGCCAGGCCTCAGCCACCTGCCGAGCCAGGTTGCGGATGCGGCCGATGGTGGCGGTGCGCTCCGTCACCGAGATCACACCGCGGGCCTCGAGCAGGTTGAAGGTGTGGCTGCACTTGAGGACGAAATCAAGGGCCGGTGCGGGCAGCTGCTTCGCCACCAGATCCGCGGCTTCGGCCTCGTAGATGGCAAACAGCTGCTTGAGCCGTTCGGGGTTGGAGGCTGTGAAGTTGTAGCTGCACTGCCCCTTCTCGAACGGCAGCCAGAGATCGCCATAGCTGCGTTCACTGTTCCAGCTGAGCATCCAGATGTTCTCCACGTCCTGCAGGTACATCGCCAGGCGTTCGAGGCCGTAGGTGATCTCGATGGACACGGGCCGGCAGTCGAGACCGCCGCACTGCTGGAAGTAGGTGAACTGGGTCACCTCCATGCCGTCCAGCCACACCTCCCAGCCCACACCCCAGGCCCCCAGCGTCGGTGATTCCCAGTTGTCCTCCACGAAGCGGATGTCATGGTCGGCCTGCCTGATGCCCAGGGCCTCAAGCGAGGCGAGGTAGGTCTCCTGGATGCCATCGGGGCTGGGCTTGACCAGCACCTGGTACTGGAAGTAATGCTGCGCCCGGTTGGGGTTATCGCCGTAGCGACCGTCGCTGGGCCGCCGGCAGGGCTCCGGGTAGGCCACCGCCCAGGGCTCCGGACCGATCGCCCGCAGCACCGTGTGGGGGCTCATCGTGCCGGCGCCTTTCTCGGTGTCGTAGGGCTGCAGGATCAGACAGCCCCGCTCGGCCCAGAAGCGGTTGAGGGTGCTGATGATGTCCTGAAAGTGCACGGCGGCAGCGGCCTGGTCGTGCCGCCATTGTGAGCCGCGATCCGTCGGCTCAGGCCACCAGTTCCAGCAATCCCATCTGGCCGCCGGCCAGCAGCCGGTGCCGGGCCTGCCGGAAGCCGGCAGCCACGGCCAGCTGTTGCTGTTGCCGGCCGGTGGGAAAACGCTTCAGGCTCTCCTCCAGGTAGGCGTAGTGCTCCGGCACCCCACACAAGCCGGCGGCGGGCACCACGAGAGCGCGCAGGTAGATCTGCTGAAAGCGTTGCTGCAGGCCTGCCGCGATCGCACCGCCGGCACCCTCCGGATCGGGACGGTTGAAATCCAGCACCGCCGCCCGTCCACCGGGTCGCAGCAACCGACGCAGTTCAGCCAGGCCGGCGGCGGGTTCAGCCAGGTTGCGCAGGCCGTAACCGATCACGGCTCCATCCATCGAAGCGTCGGGAAGCCCTGTGGCCAGGGCATCACCCAGACGCCACTCCACCGGCAGCCAGGGCTGCTGGCTGGAACGCTGCCGGGCCAGCCTGAGCGGGCCTTCCGCCGCATCCAGGCCCAGCACATGGCCACCGGGCCGCAGCTTCTCTGCCAGCACCAGAGCGAGATCGCCGGTGCCGCAGCACAGATCCACAAAGTGCTCACCGGCACGCGGTTGCAACCAGGCGATGGCCCGTCGCTTCCAGAGCCTGTGCAATCCAAGGCTGAGCAGATCGTTCAGCCGGTCGTAACCGGGAGCGATGCCGTCAAACAGAGCCCGCACATCGCCGGGATCACCCGGCTTAAAACCCGCCATCCCAGGGAAGCACGATGGCATCGAGGCTCACCCCAGCCTCGGCCGTGCCGGCCAGGGCGGTGGTCGACAGCGAATCGGGGGTGGTGAGGGTGATGACCATCACGGTGGCCAGGCCCACGGCAGCCGAGCACACCATGCAGCCGGCCAGCATCAACGAGAATTCACGCCGGTCATTGGCGGCCTGCATCAAGCGCAGAGCCCAGGCCACAAGGGCCATCACCGCGGCCACCATCAGCAGCGCCAGGGCGGTGAGCAGGGGAGGTGGCAGGGCGACCGGTGCAGACACCACAGACCTGAGCGCGCCGTTACGGCATAAATGAGAGCCAATGTTAAGACGCTTTACGTTGAGTCACGCGTCGAAGGGCTGATCGTCCCGCTCCAGGGGGCGAACGTTCAGGCCGCGGGCCAGCAGGTCGGTCTTGATCGCCTCAAGGCTCAGCACTCCGTCGTGCAGCAACGACGCCAACAGCGCGGCTGAAGCGTTCCCCCCCGCCGTGCCACTGTCGAGGGCCTGAGCGATGTGGTCGATGCAGCCGGCACCGCCGGAGGCGATCACCGGCACCGGCACCGCCCCGGCGACGGCCCGGGTGAGTTCCAGGTCGTAGCCGGCCTGGGTGCCGTCACCATCCATCGAGGTGAGCAGGATCTCGCCTGCCCCCAGTTCCACCACCTGCCGCGCCCAGCTCACCGCATCCAGGCCGGTGGGTTCTCTGCCGCCCTTCACATGAACCTCCCAGCTCGGTTCCGCACCGCGGCGGCGCGCATCGATCGCCACCACGATGCACTGACAGCCGAACTGCTCGGCACCGCGCTTCACCAGAGCGGGGTCGCGCACCGCCGAGGAATTCAGACTGATCTTGTCGGCCCCGGCCCGCAGCAGTTCGGTGATCCCTTCCACGCTGCTGATGCCTCCACCGACCGTGAACGGGATCGTCACGGTCTCGGCGGTGCGGCGCACCAGCTCCACCAGGGTGGCTCGGCCCTGGTGGCTGGCGGCGATGTCCAGAAACACCAGTTCATCCGCTCCCGATCGGCTGTAGCGGCAGGCCAGTTCCACCGGATCGCCGGCATCCCGGAGGCCCACGAAATTCACTCCCTTCACCACCCGTCCATCGGCCACGTCGAGGCAGGGAATGATCCGTCTGGCAACCATGGGGCGACTCCGGCAGGCATCCCGTTGGACGCTGGTAGTGTTGCGCCACCTTTACGGTCGCGCCGGCCATGTCCCAGGCTGCCACTCCAGACACCCTGCAGGTCGGTTCCAAGGTGCGCGTCACCCGGGTCCGTGATCGGATCCCCGCCGACCTCGTCGAGGCTCTCAAGTCCGATGCCAGTGGCACGGTGACCGGGTTCCGCACCGTGGATGGCAAGGGAATCGGCGTCGTGGTGAGCCTCAGCAGCGGTCAGACCGCCTGGTTCTTCGACGACGAAATCGCCCTCGCCTGACCCCTCCTCTTCCGATCCGAGTCCACCTTGAGCAACAGCCCCAATCCCGAGGCCACCAGCGGCGCTGCGGCTCGCCAGCTGCTCGGGATGAAGGGCGCCGGCGGCACCTCCAGCATCTGGAAGATCCGGCTGCAGCTGATGAAGCCGGTCACCTGGATCCCCCTGATCTGGGGAGTGATCTGCGGTGCGGCCGCCTCCGGCCGGTTCCACTGGACCCTGCCCGAGCTGGGGGCATCGATCGCCTGCATGCTGATGAGCGGACCGTTGCTGGCGGGCTACACCCAGACGATCAACGACTACTACGACCGCGAGATCGACGCGATCAACGAGCCCTACCGGCCGATCCCCTCCGGTGCCATCCCGCTCTGGCAGGTGAAGGTACAGATCTGGGTGCTGCTGCTGGCCGGGCTGGCGGTGGCCTGGGGCCTGGATCTCTGGGCCGGCCACACCACCCCGGTGCTGCTGCTGCTGGCCCTGGGGGGGTCGCTGGTGAGTTTCATCTATTCAGCCCCGCCGCTGAAGCTCAAGCAGAACGGCTGGCTCGGGAACTACGCCCTCGGGGCCAGTTACATCGCCCTCCCCTGGTGGGCCGGTCAGGCGCTGTTCGGCCAGCTCACCTGGCCCACCGCCATCCTCACCCTGGCCTACTCGCTGGCGGGGCTGGGCATCGCGGTGGTGAACGACTTCAAGAGCGTGGAGGGCGATCGCGCCCTCGGGCTTCAGAGCCTGCCGGTGGTGTTCGGCATTGAGCGCGCCAGCTGGATCAGCGCCGGCATGATCGATCTCTTCCAGCTGGCGATGGTGGCTGTGCTGATCGCCATCGGCCAGCACTTCGCCGCGGTGCTGCTGGTGCTGCTGATCGTTCCCCAGATGACCTTCCAGGACATCTGGCTGCTGCGTGATCCGGTGGCTTTCGACGTGAAATACCAGGCCAGCGCCCAGCCGTTCCTGGTGCTGGGGATGCTGGTGACGGCCCTGGCCGTCGGTCACAGCGTTCTGGTGGCCTGATGTGAAGCGACGGGGGCGGAGACACCTCCTTCGCTGGGGTCTGGTGGCCTTTGCCGTGGGGGCTGGGGTGGCCCTGGCCCAGAACGCCCTGATGAGCAGCCTGGATGCGCTGCTGCCGGATGCGCGTCGGATCAGCGGTTTCAACCGACCCGGCACGCTCACGATTCTTTCCGCTGATGGGGAGGTGGTGCAGACGATCGGTCCGGCCAGCCGGGAGAAGCTGAGCACCGGGCAGGTGCCGCCCCTGGTGGAGCAGTCGTTCGTGGCCGCGGAGGACCGTCGCTTCTACGGGCATCACGGCATCGATCCGGTGGGCATTGCGCGAGCCCTGGTGCGCAACATCAGCAAGGGCTCGGTTGAGGAAGGGGCCAGCACGATCACCCAGCAGCTGGCGAGAACCGTTTACCTCAGCCAGGACCGCACGCTGTTGCGCAAGCTCAAGGAGGCGGCGCTCGCCGGCAAGCTCGAACGCCAGCTCAGCAAAGGGCAGATCCTCACCGAATACCTCAATGTGGTGTATCTCGGCTCCGGGGCCTACGGCGTGGCCGACGCCGCCTGGATCTACTTTTCCAAATCGCCGGCTGACCTCAGCCTCTCCGAGGCAGCCCTGATCGCCGGGTTGCCACCGGCCCCTTCGGTGTATTCGCCGCTGGTGAATCCCGATCTGGCCCTGGAACGGCGGGCGATCGTGCTGCGGCGCATGAAGGACGCCGGCTTCATCTCGGAGGCCGAACGCAGTGCGGCCCAGGCCGAACCTCTGGCCCTCAGGCCGGCCGAACCGAAGTACTGGGCGAGTCGGGCCCCTTACTTCAGCAGCTGGGTGCAGCAGGAACTGCCTCGGGTGCTCAGCCCTGAACAGCTGGAGATGGGGGGGCTCACCGTGCGCAGCAGTGTGAACCTCCGCTGGCAGCAGCAGGCTCAGAAAACGGTGGATGCCTACGCCACCGGCGAGATGCAGGGCGCTCTGGTGGCGATCGAACCCGGCACGGGCCTGGTGCGGGCGATGGTGGGTGGCAGGGACTACGCCAAGAGCCAGTTCAACCGCGCCACTCAGGCCCTGCGTTCGCCCGGCTCCACCTTCAAGCTGTTCGTGTACCTGGCCGCCCTCAAGGAGGGGATGAAGCCGGAGCGGGTGATGAAGGATGCAGCCCGTTGCTTCAGTGGCTACTGCCCCCGCAATTTCGGGAACCGCTACATGGGCAAGGTGCCGATGTGGGTGGCTCTGCAGAATTCCCTCAACGTGGTGGCGGTGTCGCTGCTGCAGGAGCTCGGCTTTGACAAGGTGATCGAGACGGCCAACAGCCTTGGGATCGGTGAGAGCAGGCCGCTCGGACGCTTCTATCCGATGGCGATCGGGGCCTATGAGCAGACGGTGCTTGATATGACGGCCGCCTACGCGGCGATGGTGAACCGCGGCCTCTATGTCAAACCCACCCCGTTTGAGGAGATTCTCGGGCCCAATGGGGAGCTGCTCTGGAGTCGCCGGGTGGATGGCGACCAGGGGCGACGGGCTGTGTCCAGTGATCTCGCTGACGCGATGATCTGGATGTTGCAGAAGGTGGTGAAGGGCGGCACCGGCGGCGGAGCCGCCCTGGCGGATCGGCCGGTGGCCGGCAAGACCGGCACTTCCGAAGGGGGCCGCGATCTGTGGTTCATCGGTTCGATCCCCCAGCTCACCACCGGGGTTTGGCTCGGCTATGACGACAGCCGTAAGACGCGCACCACCTCGGTGGTGGCCACGCTGGCCTGGAAGAACTTCATGGCCCCGATCTCCAGGGATCTGCCGGTGCGGCAGTTCCCACCCAAGCCGGTGCTGACGGGAACCTACAAGGGGGATCGCAAAACAGATCGCAAGCCTGCCGCCGAGGCATCCCCCAAGCCCCCTGACGACGCGAACAAGCCGGCCGAGCAGCCTGCCCAGCCGTCTCCCGGCGAAGCCGCCGCGCCGGCTGGATCCTTCCCGGTTGAGGACAGTGGGCCCGCTCCACCGATGGCGGCACCTCCACCTCCGCAGCTTCCGCCGGAGCTACCGCCGCTGCTCGTCCCACCTCAGCCCTGAGCGCGGCTCAACCGCGGCGGGGTTCGATCACCGCGTCAAAGAAGCCGTCGCCGGCGGGGCCCGGCCAGCTTTGCCGGGCCCGGAGCAGCTCGAGCTGCGGGTGCTTCTCGAGAAAGCTCTCGATCAGCTCGCTGTTCTCGGCCGGATGCACCGTGCAGGTGGCGTAGACCAGCCGGCCATCAGGTTTCAGCAGGGGAATCAGCCCCTCCAGCAGTTGCCGTTGCAGCTCGGTGAGTCCGATGATGGCCTCCGGGCGGATCCGCCAGCGGGCATCGGGGTGACGGGCCAGGGTGCCCAGACCCGAGCAGGGAGCATCCACCAGGATTCGATCGAAGCGGCCGAGCCAGTCAGGCTGATCTGCTGCCAGCAGCCGGGCATCGGCGGCCAGGGTGGAAATCGAGCTCAGGCCCAGCCGTGCCGCGTTGCGTCGCAGCCGCTCCAGCCGGGCATCGGAACGATCCACCGCCCAGATGCAGCCCTGATCTCCCATCAGTTCCGCGAGCTGGGTGCTCTTGCCGCCCGGTGCAGCGCAGGCATCCAGCACCCACTGGCCAGGCTCGACAGCCAGCAGGGGAGCGATCCGCTGCGCGCTGCGGTCCTGCACGCACCACTGGCCCTCCCTGAACCCCGGCAGCCGATGGAGTTCGCCGCGGCTGCTGCCGAGGCTCACGCCGGCGTCCAGATCGGCGATCGCACGGGCCGCCACACCGGCCTGACTGAAGGCGGCCAACAGGTCATCGCGGCTGGTGCGCAGCCTGTTGACCCGCAGATCCAGGCCCGGCGGCTGGTTGGCCGCTGCCGTGAAGCTCTCCAGCTGATCGGGCGGCAGCCACTGGAGCAGGAGTTCGGCCAGCCAGCTGGGCAGTGAGCTGCGCAGGGCCAGAGCCGCCACGGGATCCGGCGGCAGCTCCAGGCCCCGCCAGGGCAACGCGTCTGCGTCTGCTGCGGCTGCCGCAGTCCCCCGGCGCCGCAGCACCTCCCGCAGCATCCCGTTCACCACCGGTGCCAGTCGCGCCAGCTCGGTGCGTTTGGCCAGTTCCACGGTGGTGCTCACCGCGGCCGCGGCCGGCACCCGCTCTGTGAACAGCAGCTGATAGATCCCCAGATGCAACAACCAGCGCAGCCGGGGTGGCTGTCGCTGGGCGGGAACCCGGCCGACAGCATCCAGCCAGCCATCGAGCAGGCCCCGCTGGCGAATGGCGCCATAGGCCAGTTCGGTGGCCAGTCCCCGGTCGGCGCCCTCCAGCTGGCTGCGCTGCAGCTCCCGCTCCAGGGCCGCATCGGCATAGGCACCGGCCGCCACCGCCTGCAGCACCTGCCAGGCCGCGTGGCGGGCCTCCAGCCCCGGCGGGGAGGTGGCTGACGCCACGTCAGAGGGTGTGGCAGGTGAGCGGGCAGCCATCGGCAGCGGCGGGATCTCACCATCGTGTGGCACCGGCAGGCTCTCCACCCGCCAGCGAAAGCGGGAAAGCTCCAGCCGGCCCTCGCCATCCACCGGGATCCCTTCGGCGATCAGCAGCTGGCGCTGAATCCAGTCGCTTCCTTCTCGGCTGGGGCTGAGGCTCACCTGGCCACGGGCATTCACCACCCGGTGCCATGGCACCGGGCTGGGCAGCGGCAGACGGCGCAGGGCCCAGCCCACCTGTCGGGCGCAGCCATAGGCACCGATCAGCTCAGCGATCTGGCCATAGGTGGCCAGCCGGCCGCGGGGGATCATGGCCACGGCCTTCAGCACCCGCTGATCGAAGCTGGGCATGCCCATCACCCCATGCTGCCCATGACCCCGCTGCCCAGGCGGCTGGAGCGGCTCAAGGCCGTGCTCGATCGGCGCATGGCCGATCTCACGGTGCTGCTGGAGCAGGTGGACAAGCCACACAACCTTTCGGCGATTCTGCGCAGCTGCGATGCGGTGGGGGTGCTGGAGGCCCATGGGGTGTGCCTGCGGGGGCGTCTGCCCACCTTCAACAAAACGGCCAGGGGGAGTGAGAAATGGGTGCCGCTGCACCGTCATGCCAGCGGGCTGGAGGCAGCAAAGGCCCTGAAGCAGCAGGGCTTTCGGCTGTACGGCACCCGGCTGGCCGCCGATGCCCTCGACTATCGCTGCTGCGATTTCACCGGCCCCACGGCTTTCGTGCTCGGCGCTGAGCGCTGGGGTCTGAGCAACGAGCTGGCCGCTGTGGTGGATCAGGCCATCGTGATTCCGATGGGCGGCATGGTGGAGTCGCTCAATGTGAGTGTGGCCGCGGCCGTGCTGCTGTTCGAGGCGCTGAGGCAACGGCAGGCGGCCGGACGGGTGCCCAGCCAAGGGGAGGGGCTGGATCCCGATCGATACGCGCGGCTGTTGTTTGAATGGGCCTATCCGCGCCTGGCTGCCCAGTGTCAGCAGCAGGGGCGGCCCTATCCGGCCCTCAGCGTCGATCTGGATCCTGGGAATCCTGCTCCGTTCCGATCGGCTCACCGCGGTTGTTGAGACTCAGCAACCGTCGGCTGGAGGCGCCGGGCAACCACAGGGCCAAAGCGAGGCCGGCCAGTTCCAGCACCACCTGACGGCCGCTGAGGATCACCACCAGCAGAGCCATCACGCCCAGCAGCTTCTGGAACAGTCCCCAGACCTCATCGCGTTCGTCACAGCCGGAGACCCACAGGGCCACCGAACCACCGAGCAGAACGAAATCAAACCACCAGGGCATGGTCAGACCTCGCCTCCGATCGATTCTGCCGGCTGCTGGGCGGTGCCGCTCAGCCACGCTTCCAGCCCCTCACCGAGGAAGGAGAGGCCGAGCACGAGCACGAACATCGCCAGCCCCGGGTAGAGCGCTGTCCACCAGATGCCGGTGGGAAGGGCGGTGAGGGCCTGCTGGAGATCGCCACCCCATTCCGGGATGGTCTCCGGCAGGCCCAGCCCGAGAAAGCCAAGCCCGCCGAGCACCAGCACGGCATCAGCGGCGTTGAGGGTGAGCAGCACCGGCACCGAGGTGATCACGTTGCGCAGCAGGTAGCGGCGCAGGATCCAGATCGGCCCGGCGCCGAGCGAGCGGGCCGCCTCCACGAACAACTCGGCCTTCACCTGGGCGGTCTGGTTGCGTACCACCCGGAAGTACTGGGGGATGTACACGACGCAGAGGGCGGCGGCGGCATTGGTGAGCCCGCGGCCCAGCAGGAAGGCCAGCACCACCGAGAGCAACAGCACCGGCAGGGTGTAGAGGGTGTCCATCAGCAGCACCAGGATGCGGTCTGCCCAGCTGCCGAGATAGCCGCTGAGCATGCCCAGCGGCACCCCGACGGCCAGGGCGACCACCAGGGCCAGGGCCACCACCTGCAGCGCCACGCCGCTGCCGGCCAGGGTGCGCACACACACGT
>JAYKHC010000076.1:0-11754 GCA_035285465.1 Cyanobacteriota bacterium | reverse complement strand
CGCAAGCGTCTGGTGGTTGAGGCCTCCAGCAGCTTTGGCTGGCACAAATACACCGGATTCGAAGGCGACAGCGTCTCGATCGACCGCTTCGGCGCCTCCGCGCCCGGCCCGGTGTGCATGCAGCAGTTCGGTTTCACCGTTGACAACGTGGTGGCGAAGGCCAAGGCCCTGGGCTGATCCCACGGCCATGGTTGGAGCAGGATTCCGTGGCTGAGTCCGGTCAGTCGGCCAGCCACGCCCGCCGTGTGCTGGTCCTGCCTGTGGAGCAGGGTGTCGTCTGCCTGCGTGGCTTAAGCCCACGCAGGCTGCGATTTGAGGTGGAATACGGCCTGGAGCGGGGCACCACCGCCAACAGCTTTCTGTTCGAGGCTGGCACCGCCGCCGACGGGCATTCCGTGCCGCCGGTTCTGGTCCATCCCCCCGGGATGACGTACGCCGAGCCTTTCTTCGCTGCCCTGGCGGAGCTGGTTCCGCCGGACGCCGCGCTCAAGGTGGTGGTTGGGGTGGTCAATCCCAACCGCGTGGAACTGCTCCGCTCCATGGTGCTCCGCTGGCCGGATCTGGCGCTGGTGGCGTCCAATCCGGGCGCCAAGCTGTTGCGGGAGCTCTGGGAACAACGTCGGCCCGGGGCTGAGCCAGAAGCCCGACCGCCTCTGCCCGCGATCGATGTGGTGAAGCAGGAGGTGGCTCGGCCCCTTGCCGGTCTGCTGCGGTTGCGTCTGATCCCCACTCCCAGCCCGCGCTGGCCCGGTGCGCTGATGGCCTTTGAGGAGAGCACCGGTCTGCTGATCAGCAGCAAGTTCTTCTCGGCACACCTCTGCACCGAGGCTTTCGCTGAGGTGAACCGCAGCAGCACCGAAGAGGATCGGCGCTGGTTCTACGACTCCCTGATGGCGCCGATGGCCCGGCAGGTGGATGCGGTGCTGGATCGCCTCGACGAGCTGCCGATCCGTACGATCGCCCCCTTCCACGGTCCGGCGATCGCGGCCAGCTGGCGCAGCCTGCTCGCCGATTACCGTCGCTGGGGCGAGGGCCAGAACAGTTCCCGACTCTCGGTGGCCCTGCTCTATGCCAGTGCCTACGGCAACACGGCTGCCATTGCTGATGCGCTCGCCCGTGGGGTGTCGCGCACCGGCGTACGGGTGGAGAGTCTGAATTGCGAGTTCAGCGAGCCCGAGCAGCTGCTGAAGGCCATCCGCAGCAGCGATGCCTTGCTGATCGGTTCTCCCACCCTGGGAGGGCATGCGCCCACACCGATCGTCTCCGCTCTGGGCACGGTGCTGGCGGAAGCTGATCGCTCCCGGCCGGTGGGTGTGTTCGGGAGTTTCGGCTGGAGTGGCGAGGCCCTGGATCTGTTGGAGGGAAAGCTCCGCGATGGCGGCTTCCGTTTTGCCTTTGAGCCGATCAAGGTGAAGTTCAGCCCGGATTCACAGCGCATCCAGGCCATCGAGGAGACCGGCACCGCCCTGGGCCGCCAGCTCCAGTCCGATCAACGTCGCCAGGAGCGGCGGGTTGCCGGTGGCTTGCAGGACAGTCGAAGTGCTCCGGCGATGCAGGCCCTGGGTCGGGTCGTGGGGGCGTTGTGCGTGCTCACAACCTGTCGGGGAGAGGGTGAGAACCTCCGCCGCGGTGCCATGGTCGCCAGCTGGGTGAGCCAGGCCAGCTTCACTCCTCCGGGGTTCACGGTGGCGGTGGCCAGGGACCGGGCTGTTGAAGCCCTGCTGCACACCGGGGATCGTTTCTGCCTCAATGTGCTGGCAGCCGGCCGGGAAACCGGTCCCATGAAGCAGTTCCTGCAGCGGTTCAGCCCCGGCAGCGACCGACTGGCCGGGCTGGATCTGGACGTGAGTCCCGCGGGGCAACCGATCCTGCCGGATGCTCTGGCCTGGTTGGAGGCCACGGTGGCCCAGCGGATGGAGTGCGGCGATCACTGGCTGGTTTACGCCCAGGTGAGCCACGGTGGCCTTCTCGATCCAGCGGCCGTCACGGCGGTTCATCAACGCCGCAGCGGGGCCAGTTACTGAACCCGTCTTCAGGCCGCCTGGGGCGGGGGGGTCGGATCACTGTCGGCTTGAAACGGTATCACCAGCGTGGCCCAATGATCCGGACGCTTGGGCCTGTTCCTCTGGGGCCTGCGCACACCGAAGGCCACCCTCACAACATTGGTGCCCTCGCTGGACTGGGTGTGGTTGTTGATGTCGTTGCCGTTCATGGTCCCCGTGATGATGAAAGGCGAGTTTGTGCTGAGGTTTCTTCAAAAGATCCGAAGAAACGCCTGAAATCAACCTCAAGCAGCGCGCCTATTTTGCGGCATCAAGGCTCTGATCTCAAGCCCCCCGGGCACCGATCTCATGGCTGTTGGAATCAGGCGGCCGGAGTCACCGCCAGCTCCTCCACGCTGGGGCAGGTGCAGACCAGATGACGATCGCCATAGGCATTGTCAATCCGCGCCACCGCCGGCCAGATCTTCCGGCTGTACTGCTGCTCACCGGAGGGAAAAGCCGCCTGCTGACGGCTGTAGGAGCGATCCCAGTGATCGCCGGTGACCGCCGCCAGGGTGTGTGGAGCCCGCTTCAGCGGGTTATCCGCGGGATCGACCGCACCGTTCTCGATCGCGGCGGCTTCGGCTCGGATCGCGGCCATCGCCTCGCAGAAGCGCTGGAGCTCCGGCAGCGATTCGCTTTCGGTGGGCTCCACCATCACCGTGCCGGCGACCGGCCAGCTCACGGTCGGAGCGTGGAAGCCATAGTCCATCAGCCGCTTGGCCAGATCGTCCACCTCCAGGCCGCAGCTGCGTTTGAGCGGCCGCAGATCAAGAATGCATTCGTGAGCCACCCTGCCGCCTGCTCCGCGGTAGAGCACGGGGAAATGGGGCTCGAGCCGTTCAGCGATCCAGTTGGCGGCCAGCAGCGCCACAGCGCTGGCCTGACGAAGGCCTGCACCGCCCATCATCCGGATGTACATCCAGCTGATCGGCAGGATTGAAGCGCTCCCCCAGGGGGCAGCGCTCACCGGACCGATCGCCTGCTCGCCGCCGCAGTCCGCCAGGGGATGGCCGGGCAGGAAAGGAATCAGATGAGCGGCCACCGCGATCGGACCCACCCCCGGTCCACCACCGCCATGGGGAATGCAGAACGTCTTGTGAAGGTTGAGATGGCAGACATCGGCTCCGTAGCGGCCCGGTTGGCAGAGCCCCACCTGGGCATTGAGGTTGGCCCCGTCGAGGTAAACCTGGCCGCCATGGCGGTGCACAAGCTCGCAGATCTCGCGGATGGCCGGTTCGAAAACCCCGTGCGTGGAGGGATAGGTCACCATCAGCGCCGCCAGCCGGTCGGCATGCTGCGAGGCCTTGGCCTCCAGGTCGACCAGGTCGATGTTCCCCTGCTCGTCACAGGTCACCGGCACAACATGGAGCCCAGCCATCACGGCACTTGCAGGGTTGGTGCCGTGGGCGCTGGTGGGGATCAGGCAGACGTTGCGGTGGGCTTCGCCACGGCTGCCGTGATAGGCACGGATCACCAGCAGTCCGGCATATTCACCCTGGGAGCCCGCATTCGGCTGCAGAGACACCCCGGCGAAGCCGGTGATCACCGCCAGCCATTGCTCCAGGTCGGTCACCAGCCGGCTGTAGCCCCGCAGCTGCCCTGCCGGTGCGAACGGGTGGAGCTGGGCGAAGGCCGGCCAGCTCACCGGCTGCAGTTCAGCGGCGGCATTCAGTTTCATCGTGCAGCTGCCCAGGGGGATCATCCCGTGCACCAGCGAGAAGTCGCGACTCACCAGCTGCTGGATGTACCGCATCAGATCGGTTTCGCTGCGGTAGCGATGGAAGGCCTCCTGGCTCAGCCAGCGACCTTCGCGAAGGGGGATGGCTGCAGCGTCGGGCCGATCGCGCCAGAGCCATGCTTCCGGAGCGAGCTGGGCCCCGGCTCCGGTCAGCTCCTGATCCAGCTGAGCGAGCAGGGCACGGGCTTCAGGCACTCGGGTTCCTGGGTCCGCCAGCGCCACCAGCAGCCGATCCAGTTCGTCGGCGTCGCTGAGTTCATCCAGGCTGATCCCCAGCACCGCAGGCTGGCGGCGGAGATTGAAGCCGGCCTCCTCGGCGCGGTCGGCGAGTTCCGAGGCCCGGGGGGTGTCGATGCTGAGCGTATCGAAGCCGTTTTCGGAGCGAGCGGGCAGGCCGATGGCCGCCAGGCCCAGGCGCAGAGCCTCCCGCAACCGCAGGATGCGTCGGGCCATGGCCGTCAGGCCCTCGGGGCCGTGGTGCACGGCGTAGAAACCGGCCATCACGGCCAGCAGCACCTGGGCCGTGCAGATGTTGCTGGTGGCTTTGTCGCGGCGGATGTGCTGTTCGCGGGTCTGGAGGGCCAGGCGCAGGGCTGGGCGGCCCTCCGCATCCAACGACTGCCCGACCAGCCGACCGGGAATCTGTCGCTTGTGGGCTGGGGTGGTGGCGAAGAAAGCGGCGTGGGGGCCGCCGCCACCCATCGGCACGCCGAAGCGCTGGCTGCTGCCCACCGCGATGTCCACGCCCAGCGCTCCAACCGGCGCCAGCAGCACCTGGGCCAGCGGATCCACTGCGGCGGTCACGATCAGCCCGGCAGCCCGGGCCGACGCGATCAGGGCCGCGGGGTCGATCAGCCGACCACTGGCCCCGGGCAGCTGCAGCAGGAGCCCGAAGGCGCCCTCAAGCTCTTCAGGAGCCGTCAGCAGGGTGGAAGGGTCGAGGGTCACCACCTCCAGGCCAAGCGGCTCGGCGCGGGTCTGGAGCACCGCCAGGGTCTGGGGGAGCACATCGGCATCCACCAGAAAGCGCCGGGCCTCCGGGAGTTTGCAGGCCCCGAAGCTCAGGGCCATGGCTTCTGCAGCGGCCGTCCCCTCATCCAGCAGCGAGGCATTGGCGATGGGCAGGCCGGTGAGTTCGCTGATCAGGGTCTGGAAGTTGAGCAACGCTTCCAGTCGCCCCTGGGCGATTTCCGCCTGATAAGGGGTGTAGGCGGTGTACCAGGCGGGATTTTCGAAGATGTGGCGCTGCAGCACCGCTGGGGTGGCGGTGCCGGCGTAGCCCAGACCGATCAGGGAGCGTCTGCCCAGGTTCGCCGAGGCAATCTCCTGAAGCTCCGCAAGGGCCAGGGCCTCGCAGCAGCCTTCAGGCAGCTGTCTGGATGCCGTGATGGGGTCGAGCAGGATGGTTGGAGGAACCACCTCGCTCACGAAACTCTCCAGATCACGGCAGCCGAGTTCGGCCAGCATGCGCTCCTGGTCGGCTTCGCTCAAACCGATGTGGCGGGCCGCGAAGGGGCTCAAAGGGGCGCTGCTCAAGGGAGGGCCATGGCTCTGCGGATCTTAGGGAGACCGGTCGGGGCGGCCGCCGGCTGGGTCAGTGCCCGTCAACCTTGGCGCCGTAGCTGGTCGCGTCCAGCAATCCCTCGAGCTCAGCCGGATCGCTGGGTTTGATCTGAAGCAGCCAGCCTTCGCCGTAGGGATCGTTCTGCAGTTCCTCCGGGCTGGCGAGCACCGCCTCGTTGCGGGCCACCACGGTTCCGCTCACCGGAGCGATCAGATCCTCCACGGCCTTCACCGATTCCACCGAGCCGAAGCTCTCACCTCGGCTGAGGTTGCTGCCCAGCTCAGGCAGTTCCACGAACACGATGTCCCCGAGCTGGTCCACGGCGAAGGCGCTGATGCCGAGACGCCAGGTGTCCGCGTCGGCGCGTACGTATTCATGGCTGTCGGCATAGCGGCAGTCATCAGGGAAGGAAAGCGCCATCGGGGGAGCGGCCGGCTCAAGCTCCACCAGTGTGCCGGCTATCCGCGCTGCTCCACCAGCCCGGCCTCGGCAAGGGCGACAAGGGCCTGTCGCAGAGCGATGCGCAGATGGGCATGGTGGCTGCCTCCCTGCACAAACAGCACGAACGGATCGCGCAGGGGCCCATCGGCGCTGAATTCGCTGGTGCTCCCATCGATGAAGGTGCCTCCGGCCATCACCAGATCGCTGGCATAGCCGGGCATCGGCGCCGGCACCGGATCCAGATAGGAGCCGATCGGGGACGCGGCCTGAAAGGCCCGGCACACGGTTTTGAGGAGCTCCGCGGAGCCGAGCTGCACAGCCTGAATCACGTCGCTGCGCTCACTCCCAGGCCGCGGCTTCACGGCGAATCCGAGCCGGGCGAAGCTGCTGGCCACCAGTTCCGTTCCGATCAGGGCTTCAGACACCATCTGCGGTGCCAGGAACACTCCCTGGAACAGCAGACGGTTGAGGTTGAAACTGGTGCCGCCCTCCCGCCCGATCCCAGGTGCGGTGAGCCGGCAGCAGGCCTGCTCCACCAGCTCGGCGCGCCCGGCCACGTAGCCGCCGGTTGGGGCGATCGTGCCCCCGAGATTCTTGATCAGGGAGCCTGCGATCAGATCGGCCCCGACAGCCGGAGGCTCCAGGTCCTGCACCAGTTCGCCGTAGCAGTTGTCAACGAACACCAGACAATCCGGCTGCAGGGAGCGCACCCGCTCCACCAGCTGCCCGATCTGCTCGATGCTGAGCGAGGGCCGCCAGCTGTAGCCGCAGCTGCGCTGGATCAGCACCAGGCGGGTGGTCGGGGCCAGCGCGTCCGGAATTCCTTCCCAGTCGATCTCGCCACTGGCCAGGAGGTCGAGTTCGTCGTAGCGGATGCCGAACTCCGCCAGGGAGCCCTGGCCGCTGCCGCGCACGCCGATCACCTGCTCGAGCGTGTCATAGGGGCGGCCGGTGAGGGCCAGCAGCCGATCTCCCGGCCGCAGCACGCCGTAGAGGGCGGCGGCGATGGCGTGGGTGCCGCTCACGAACTGGAGCCGAACGGCAGCCGCCTCGGCCTGCAGCACCCGGGCGAACACCCGGTCAAGCACCTCCCGGCCCTGGTCGCCATGGCCGTAACCGCTCACCGAGGCGAAGTGCTGCACCCCCACACGCTCCGCCTGGAAGGCCGCCAGCACCCGCTCCAGCCGCGACGTCACCGCCGCGGAGTGGCGCGCGATGGCCGGGGCCACTGAGGCCTCGGCGGCGTCAACGCAGTCAGCGGCCCAGTGCTGAAGACTCATGGGTGAACACCTGCTGGCCCAGCGGCTCGGCGCTCACCTTTCTACCGCTGTCGCAGCCGGTTCACTCTACCGCTGTCGCAACCGGTTCAGTCCGCCGCTGTCGCAGCCGGTCCAGCAGTCCGTCGGCTCCCATCTCGGCGGCGCCGCTCACTCCCAGACTCCGGGCCGTGAGCAGCAGCTCCGGCAGTTCGGCCTCGAGTTCTCCGGCTGTGTAATCCCTCAGGCCCGCCATCACCTGGGTGAAGCGGTCACGACGCTGACGCCGACTGGCGGGGTAAGCGGTCAGAACCTCATCGCGGCAGAGTCGCCAGGGCCGTCCACCGCTGAAGAGCTCGGTGAGGGCCTCGCTGAGCTCGGCGGCTTCCGCTTCGCTGATGCGCAGATCAAAGGCCAGCGGCGGCTGCCGCAGCCCCACGAACACCTCCAGGAATTCCCCAGGACCGAGCACGGGGGCTCCATCGTCCTGAACGGGCAGGGCGGAGCTCTCGAGGGCCATCACCAGCTCCGGCCGATCGGCCAGCCGCTGACGCAGTTCCGGCGTCAGTCCGCTGGGTCCGGCATCAGCCGCCAGCAGCTGGTTGATGCGTCCGAGGGCGAGGAACACCTCAGGGCCGGGGGAGGCCAGCTTGCCGTTGCGCAGCATCGAGATCTGGGAGTTGTGCACCCGGCCCAGATCCAGGGCCTCGGCCAGCGCCGGGAGCACCTTGTGGCTCCAGGCGTTGCGCTCGTGCCACACCCGGACCAGATGGGCAAAGGCGATCCTTCCGGCGGCGAGATCCTCGCGATAGCCCACGCGCGACCCTCCTGTGGCTGGCGGAAATCAGGGATCCGTACGGGAGCGCGTACGGCCGGTGTTACGGCGGTTCGTATCGAGCTTGCGCTGCGATCCGATTTCGTATTGCTACCATCTTACGCACTTCTCCGGAAAAGGTCGCATGACCGCTGCCCCAGCCCGACCGTCGGGTCGCTCCTCTGCCTCCCGGGGCACCCGCCGACCCGCGGTGATCAACCGCGGTGTGGGGCGTGGCCGCCGCGCCGCGGCCCTGCACATGCCGAGAGCCGGAGAGCCCGATCCCACGGTGAAGATGGGGACCCGCTGGGGCACCATCGGTTTCATGGTGGCCATCCACGTGCTGGCGGTCGTGGCCCTGCAGCCCCGCTTCTGGAGCGTGCCGGCCGTGGCCAGCTTCCTGGTGCTCTACTGGCTCACGGCCTGTCTGGGCGTGACGATGGGTTACCACCGTCTGCTCAGCCACCGCGCCTATCGCGTGCCCCACTGGCTGGAGCGCTTCTTCGCCACCTGCGGGGCGCTGAGTTGCCAGCATGGTCCGATCGACTGGGTGGGCCTGCATCGGCATCACCACAAGTTCTCCGATACGGAGGTGGATCACCATTCCAGCCTGCGCGGTTTCTGGTGGAGCCACATGGGCTGGATGTTCCAGACCATCCCCGCCATGGGCGCCGTTCCCAGGCTCACGGGTGATCTGGCCAAGGATCCTTATTACCGCTGGCTGAACACCTGGTTCCTGCTGCTGCAGCTGCCCCTGGCCGGCCTGCTGTTCTGGATCGGCACGGCCACCGGAGCCGGCGGCTGGGCCCTGGTGCTCTGGGGAATCCCCCTGCGACTGGTGGTGGTGTATCACTGCACCTGGCTGGTGAATTCCGCCACCCACCTCTGGGGCGAGGCCGCCCACGCCAGCGGCGACAGCTCCCGCAACAACCCCTGGGTGGCGGCGCTCACCTTCGGCGAAGGCTGGCACAACAACCACCACGCCTTTCCCCACTCAGCCCGTCAGGGTTTCGGCCGCCAGATCGACCTCACCTGGCTGCACATCAGGCTTCTGCGCCGTCTGGGCCTGGCCACCGCCGTGCGGCTGCCGGCTGGAGCCCGCGGCAGCCTGGGCTGAATGCCCGTTGGGCCCCCTCTGAGGGGCAAGACTCTCACTCCTGCACGCTGGTCTTGTTTCGGGGAAGCTGGTGATGACATCAAATCCGGATCTTTCGATTGTGATCCCTACTCACAATCGCCCCGACAAGCTGATGAGGGCTGTCGAGAGCGCCTTCGATCAGCTGGAGTGCCACGTTGAAGTCATCGTTGTTGATGACGGCTCTTCCCCGCCTGTTGTGCTCCCGGAGCATCGCTGTCTGCGCTGTCTCCGCCTGGAGGGCCCTCAGGGTGAAGCTGCCGCTCGCAATGCGGGCCTGGCCGCTGCTCTGGGGAGATACATCACCTTCCTGGATGATGATGATCGCCTGTTGCCCCAGATGGCCAGCGTCTCGATGGCGGCCATCTCCCACTCTGTCCTGCCAGCACCTGTGGCTGTGATTTCGGGTCTTGAAGTCGTTAGCCCGAGCGGAGATGTCCTCGAACGCCGTTTTCCACCGAGCCATCCCCGGGGACAACATTTTTCACTCGAGCCACTACCTCCCGGGCGATCACATGTCACGAAGAACACGCTTGTTGTCGACCGGACCATCCTGCTCGCTCTCGGAGGCTTTGATGAGGAGTTGGAAAGCTGCTATTGGATTGATCTTTTCCTGCGCCTGAATGCTGTCTGCTCGATTGCTGGGATCTCAGCAATCACCTATCAGTTATCACGGGATCGAGGCCAACATATCTCTCGCGACGTTGGCAAGCGCATGCGCGGGATCAAGCAACTCGAACGCAAACATCGGCACCTGTTGGCTGCCCATCCGGCCGGACATGCTGACGCCCTGCTGGGCGAGGCGCGCTTGGCCTTGGCGGCCGGTTCGATCCCTGCAGCTGCTCGACATGTCTATCGTGCCTGCGGCGTCGCACCCCGGCACGTGGTTGGGCGCGTTCTGGATCTTTCGCGATGGTTGCGATCGCTTCGGCATCTGCCGAGTTCAGGGTAATCCGTTTTCTGCCTAGGAATGCTCACATCAAGTTACGACTGCGTTAGATGCGCTCCGACCATACTTCCAGTGACGAGCCATCCTCATGCGTCCTGTCATGTACGCGAGCCCCATGACACAGAGGACAGGTATGGAGAGCGGCAGGTAAATCAGGGCCTTAGGCTGGGTCCGTGCGATTTGCTGAAGCCTGCCAACGATGCGACCGACGACACCATGGCCGGGCTTGTCTGGTGCCATGGCTCCTAGGTGAGGAGACCCACCTTCAAGCCGGGTGATGGCACGCACCGAGGCTGCATCTTTTCCGAGCATGTAGTAGCGCTGAATGATTTCGGATGGTGCAATAACAGCGTGCCAGCCCCGTGCCATGGGTTGCCGCAGAATCACTGCTGCATGCCGCAGCATCCGTGCCGTGTGAACCAGATTCTGCCCGCGGTACAGCTCAGACGGATCCGGCAAAGGAACACGCACCAGGGTTTCACGGCGTGCCGCGAGGTTATTCGCCCAATAGGTTGTTGATGGAGCCAAGGCTGATTCACCGGTGAGACGGGGAAAGTTGAAGGTGATGGCAAAAGCGAGTGAATAGGGTCCGGTGATCGGGGTGGTCGTCTCCCCAGCGATCAGATCGGCATCCGGGCGTTTTCGAAAGCCGTCGAGGAGAGCCTCTAGCCAGCCTGCCTCATAGGAAATGTCTCCATCGCAGAACACGATGAGTTCCGATCCTGTTTCGCTGGCGCCTGCCAGTTTCAGGTTGATGTAGGACGTTCCATTCGCCGCATGGACGATGGTGATCCAAGGATATCGGCGTTGCAGCTCAACAAGGACTGATTCGGGAACAATGCCACCGTCTGCGACAAATACGCCGTCAGCAAGTTTCAGAATGTCACCCTGCGAGGCGATGCTGTCTAGGCAGCGGAATAGTTCCCTGAGATCGACAATGGCGAGATTGTCCGTCTCGATGACGATGCTAAAACTTGGACACGTGTTTAGCACCATGGCTCAGAGAGTGATGAGGTGGCCGTAAAGGCGTCCAGCGACCCACGCTGCAAGCCCAAAGACAAGCAGTGTAGCCAGGGCAAACGACTGTAGCCAGCCATAGGATTTGCTGTTGATAGTCTCGCGGAAGACTGTTAGCCGGTTTCGCATCGACAATGGGCGGACTCTGATTTTGCGCTGATAGCTCTGCAGGCTCTTGCCATAGGTAAACATCTTCAGCAGATAGGTTCTGACTCCATCCATTTCGAGGTGGGAGACGTTCATGGTCGGGACAAATTGAACGGCTGCACAGCCTTCACCCTCCACCACCCGCCTCACGAAGAGGGTGTCGGCCCCACGCGGGCGGTCATCGTATGGGCCATAGCGTTCCCAGATCTCTCGATTCACTCCCATGTTATTGGTGTAGCCGTAATATTTTTCCGCTTCCCCACAAGTCAGCGTCCATTCGTCCCGGGTTGTGTCGTAGTCACCGAGCATGCGATTCATCCCTGTATCCGGCGACGGTCGACGCACGCCGAGTGCTACGCCAATCCCTGGCTTCTTTAGCGTGTCGAGCATCGATCGCAGCCAGGTGTGCCCGGGCACGCAGTCTGGATCGGTGAAGGCCAGGATTCGGCCTGTCGCCACAGTCGCACCGTGGTTACGAGCGCTGTATGCACCAGGCCGCTTGTCGTAAAGCAGTCTGACGCGTGGATCACTTCGCAGGATCTGGACAGAAGCATCGCTGGAGCCATTGTCCACGAAAATCCATTCCACGCTCTCGCTGATTCCCTCCTGGGCTGCCAACCCCGCCAGGCAGGCTTGCAATGTTGCCTC
>JAYKHC010000075.1:0-11137 GCA_035285465.1 Cyanobacteriota bacterium | reverse complement strand
AGATGGTGCTCCTTGAGCAGCTTCACCGTCTGGCCGGTGACGTACCCACCACAGCCTGTACCGGCCGGGGGCCCGCCTGACTCGACACACTGCACACCATTGAAGCCCTCAAACACATAATCCTCGGGACGCAGTTCCTCGGTGTGAAAGTCCACGGTTTCGAGAATGTCGATCACCGTGGGCACCATCTGTTTGGTGAGGGTGAAGGTGGAGTCGTGCTTGGGGTCGCAGCCGATCTGCAGCACCCGCTTGCCGAGCTTTGAAAAGGCCGCCGAGAGGTTGGAGCTGGTGGTGCTCTTGCCGATTCCCCCCTTCCCGTACACGGCGATCACCAGCGCCCCCTCCTCGATCCGCAGGGTGGGGTCCTGGTGCACCTGAACGCTGCCTTCACCATCGGGAGCGGTGGCGGCCGGAGGCTGGAGCGTGGTGGTCATGGATTAAGCAGCTGCCGGGGCACAAAGGCCTTTGCAATTCCATTCCAGGTGTCATCGGCCAGAGATTGGGGCAGATCACGCAAAGCGAAACATCCCGTCCCGGGAAGAACCTGGATCATCCAGCCCATCTCAGCGACTGAAATGGGCCTTGGCCTCATAGAGCACCTCTTCGGTGATCGCATCGAGCCCCCGCTCCCGGGCATAGGTCTCGGTGTTGCGCCGCACCTTGGGCCTCACGAAGAAGGGGATCTTGGCCAGTTCAGCCTCCCCTGAGGTGGTCCAGTGGAGGCCCTGCGGTCCCACGGGGTTCGGGGTCTCAACAGCAGCAGCTGCAGGGGGCTGAGGCGGGGCTGGCGCGCCATCACCGAGGTGGCTGCGATGACCATCCACGAATTCGAAGTCGTGGCGGAACATCCCGATCA
The DNA here is from genome assembly GCA_035285465.1 of Cyanobacteriota bacterium. Taxonomy (GTDB): domain Bacteria; phylum Cyanobacteriota; class Cyanobacteriia; order PCC-6307; family Cyanobiaceae; genus UBA5018. Next base: position 10,281 of record JAYKHC010000075.1, on the reverse strand, counting down.
GGTGCTCCTCCAGACCCATCATCAGAGGATGCACCCAGCTGTCGAAGATCACGTTGGCCCCCTCCCAGCCCATCTGGGGGGCATAGCGGGCCGGCACGTCCTGGACGTGCAGAGGCACGCTGATCACGGCGCAGGGGATCCCCAGGCGTTTGGCGCTGTGACGCTCCATCTGCGTCCCGAGCACCAGCTCGGGGGCCGCTTCCGCCATGGCCGCCTCCACCGCCAGGTAGTCGTCGCTGATCAGCGCCTCCAGGCCCAGCTCAGACGCTGCTGCACGCAGCTCACGGGCGAATTCGCGGCTGTAGCTGCCCAGCCCCACCACCTTGAATCCGAGCTCCCGACTGGCGATGCGGGCGGCTGCGATGGCATGGGTGGCATCACCGAAGATGAACACCCGCTTGCCGGTGAGGTAGGTGGAGTCGACGGAACGGGAATACCAGGGAAGCCGCGAGCGCCGCTCGACCTCACACACCCCGTCGGCGCCGACCTGGAGCTCCCCGGGCAGCTCCAGGCCGAGCACCCCGTGCAGTTCGCGCAGGAATTCCACGGTGGCGCCAATCCCGATCGGCACCGTCTTCACAATCGGTTGCCCGAAGCTGCGCTGCAGCCAGCTGCAGACCGTTCCTGCCACTTCGGGATACAGACACACATTCACATCAGCGCCTGGGATGCGCATCAGGTCGGCGGTTCTGGCCCCCAGCGGAGCAACCACCGCCACATCGATGCCGTGTTCTCCGAGCAGCCGCGTCAGTTCGCGCACATCATCACGGCAGCGGAAGCCCAGCAGGCTCGGACCCAGCAGATTCACCCGGGGCCGCCGACCCTCCGCACGCCAGCGGGTTGGATCAGGTCTGGGGCTGCCGGGCGGAGGCAGCTGGGGCTTCAGCAGCGTGCGCACCAGCTGGTAGAAGGTTTCAGCGGCTCCCCAGTTCTCTTTCTTGGAGTAGGCCGGCAGCTCCAGATTCACGATCGGGATGCCCCCCAGATTCATGCCGGAGGCCAGGGCACCGGGCTGATCCTGGATCAACTCCGCTGTGCAGCTCTCGCCCACCAGCAGAGCCTCCGGCTGAAAGCGCTCCACCGCATCGGCAATCGAGCGCTTCACCAGCTCGGCGGTGTCGCCCCCAAGGTCGCGGGCCTGGAAGGTGGTGTACGTGACGGGTGGGCGCCGGTCGCGCCGCTCGATCATCGTGAACAGCAGATCGGCATACGTGTCGCCCTGGGGGGCATGGAGCACGTAGTGCACCCCTTCCATGGAGGTGGCAATGCGCATGGCGCCCACATGGGGCGGGCCTTCGTAGGTCCAGAGGGTGAGCTCCATGGTGATTCGGGAAAGAGCTGATTCAGGAAAGGGTGATTCAGGAAGGGGGGAATTGCGACCCCGCGGATGGAGCAGCAGTCGGGAGTTCGGTTCTGCTGCAGCGGCCGCCATCAGCTGAACTGCAGCAGCGAACGACGACGCAGAGGCCTGGCGAACAGTTCCGCCAGATCACCCGCCTGATCGCAGCCGTGGATGGGGCTGAACACCAGTTCGATCGACCACTTGGTGGCGATCCCCTCGGCTTCCAGGGGATTGGCCAGCCCCAGCCCGCAGAGCACCAGATCCGGCCGCGCCGCGCGGACCCGCTCCAGCTGGTTGTCGACGTGCTGGCCCTCGCTCAGCTGGGTTCCGGCGGGCAGCAGGGCCAGCTCCTCGGCCATCAGCTTCCGATCCAGGTAAGGGGTTCCCACCTCCACCAGCTCCATGCCGCACTCCCGATGGAGAAACCGGGCCAGGGGAATCTCGAGCTGGGAATCCGGCAGCAGGAACAAGCGCCGGCCGGCCAGCACCTCGCGCTGGGGTTCCAGAGCGCGCCGGCCCCGCTCCACCAGCGGATCCAGCAGCTCAGCCTGGCGTTCAGCCGGGATCCGGAAGGCCGTGGCCGCCGCCGCCATCCAGGCACGGCTGCCCTCCACCCCGAGGGGATAAGGCGCCTGCAGGAGGGTGGCCCCGCGATCGATCAACGCCCGGGCCGTTCCCGAGAGGAACGGCTGGGCCAGCAGCAGCCGGGTGCCGGGGCCCACGCTGGGAAGTTCTGTGGATCGCCGTGGCGGCAGGCTGGCGACCCGTTCGATTCCGAGCTTGTGGAAGAGCCCCACCAGCCGGTCCTCCACCGCATCGGCGAGGGTGCCGACGATCAGCAGCTGCTCGGTCTGTGAAGTGGGCATCAGGGGGATCAGGGCCTGCAGGGCACCGTCCTCCCCCTGGGTGAAGGTGGTTTCGATCCCACTGCCGCTGTAATTCAGAACGGTGACCCGACCGATGTGCTGGCGGTTCAGACGTTCGGCCGCCTTGGCCAGATCGAGCTTGATCACCTCACTGGGGCAGCTTCCCACCAGAAACAGGGTGCGGATCTCTGGGCGCCGTTCCAGCAGCTGACCCACCAGCCGGTCGAGTTCGTCATTGGCATCCGCCAGGCCAGCCAGGTCTCTCTCGCCCAGGATTGCGGTGCCGAAGCGGGGTTCCGCGAAGATCATCACGCCGGCGGCACTCTGGATCAGATGGGCACAGGTGCGGGAGCCCACCACCAGGAAAAAGGCATCGGGCATGCGCCGATGCAGCCAGACAATCGAGGTGAGGCCGCAGAACACCTCCCGCTGGCCGCTCTCACGCAACAGCGGCGGCGCAGGGGCGGCGGGATCAGAGAGCAGCGAAGACGCCATGAAGACCCAAACGCCAGGGGATCAGACTCCGGGCTAGCCCGGCTGAAGCGGCAACGGCGGAGTCGCACACATCGGTTGATGAAATCTGTCGGGATTGCCGGACAGACTGTTCCCACCCAGCTCCCCCAACCTCCATGGACTCAACCCAGCCCAGCACCCCCTCAAACCTGGAGAGCGCCTTCGCCGGCGAGAGCATGGCGAACCGCAAATACCTGTTTTTCGCTGAGCTGGCCCGGCAACTGGGCCACAGCGAACTCGCCCGGCTGTTCCGCGATACAGCCAACCAGGAAACCGAGCACGCCTTCGCCCACTTCAGGCTGCTGCATCCGGAGCTCGTGGTGAGCGATCCCGATTCGCTCAGCGATGAGCGCAGACAGCAACTGTTGAGCCGCTGTCTGGAACTTGCGATCGAAGGGGAGACCTACGAGTACACCCGCATGTATCCGGAATTCGCTGCCCAGGCCCGGGCTGAGCGCGATCATCAGGCGGCGGCTGATTTCGACGGACAGATTGCGGAATCGAAGGACCATGCGGCGATCTTCCGCCGGGCGGCCAGCAATTTCGGTTTCCTTGCCCCGATCGAGCAGCATCACGCGGAACGCTATGGCGTGGCTCTGGATTCCCTGCAGGGGCGCGGGCAGGTGGGTGAAACCGCCGAGCCCGTCCCCGGAAAGTGGATCTGCAAGGTGTGCTCGATGATCTACGACCCTGCTGCGGGAGATCCGGAATCCGGCCTGGCACCGGGCACCCCCTTCGAGGCAATCCCCGACGACTGGCGCTGCCCGATCTGCGGAGCCAGGAAGGCCAGTTTCATCCCGTACCGCGAACCTGAACTCAAGGCTGCCTGAGGGGGCTGGACGTCATGATCAGCGGCGCTGAACTGCTGAAACTGGAGCAGGAAGCCCGTCGTGCCGGCAGCGGAATCGCTCCGGAAACGATCATCGGGGAGTGGTGGCTGCAGCAGCTCTGGGGCCGTCAGGGCCAGGTCCAGGGTGCCGCCGCCGCTCTGTTGCGCAGCCTCTCAGCCTGTCTGGCGATCACGGAAGCCCGTGCAGCGGAGGCCGGTTCCGCAGAGGCCAGATCTGACGCGGCCAGGACGGACATCGAAACTCGCAGGATGGCTCTGGAGCTGCGCAACAGCGTGCGTCTGGGCCCGCTTGAACTGCGTTTCACGGGGCCGGGACGGCTGTGTGGCCGACGTCCACTCCTGCGATTCCACTTTGAGCGGATGCAGCTGCTCTGGTTGGAGAAGCCCCTGTGGGAGGCCTCACTCCCACCCCCGGCCGCAGACAAGGAGCCCTTCTTTGCCTTGATTGCCGCCGGCCCAGACAGGCATCAGGGGGCAGCGAAGGGTTGGTTGGCGGCCCGGGGCCGCGGTGGTGGACTGGCGCTCTGGAGCCTCACGCCGGTTTGAGCTCGCGGCTGAGCAGCGCAAACAGATAGCCAGGCTCCCGGTAGCGGCTCGGCAGACAGTTGTGAAGTGTTTCCAGGCGCTCCCAGCAGACAGTGCGACGGATCTTGGCCAGGCTCTTGCCCTCCCGGATCAGCAGCCGTAGGGCCTTGCAGTAGGTGGGGTACTGGGCTTCCAGTTCGCCGATTGTGAGGGCCGGTGATGCAGGGGCTCGGGTCATGGCGGGAGCGGAACGGATCGGCCTTGGGTGTGACCACTGTGGAGCCTGACGAACAGTTTGCGAGCCCCCCAGCCGGGGACAATTGGCCGGCGACATGGGCCGGGGACAAGGGCTGGAGAAGAACGCAGAAAAAGCCGTGGTGTGAATGTTGCCGGGGGAACCAGAGCTAGATCTTCACCATGCCGCAGCGCATTCCCTTGAGCACGGCCTGCAGGCGGTTGTTCACATCGAGGGTGCGTAGCAATCGCTTGGTGTAAGTGCGTGCAGTCTCCTCACTCACCACCAGCTGCTCAGAGATCTCACGATCGGATAGTCCGCTGGCAAGTAGATCCAGCACCTGGTATTCCCGCTTGGTGAGTCTCGGGCAGCTCAGGTAGGGCAAGGTTCCGCTGCGCAGAGATGGGCTGCGGTAGGAGTGATGTCCGATCACCGCCATCACCGCCGCCTGCAGCGGTCGCTGATCGCCGATGAAATCCGCCTCTGCCACCACCGCCTCCAACCAGGGGGCATTCACATACTGAGCCGGGATGACGTCGCCCAGCGCAAGCACGACCACCTTCAGGGATGGATGGGCCTCCCGGGCCTTGCGGGCCAGTTCAAAACCGTTGCCGTTCTCCAGGTAGTCGGTGCAGATCAGCAGCTCATAGGGCTCGTCGGACAGATAGCCCAGGCAGGTGGATTCATCGGTGACGGCACAGCCGATCCGGCTGCGGTCCTGAAAGCTCTCGCAGACGGCCCGCAACAGGAACCGTCCCTTCATCGCGATGGCGACCTTGCCGCTGATCGCCACCGAGAGCAGCACCTGGTCGAGGGTTGTGCCGTCAAGGCTTTCGAGGAAGGGGGTGAGATCCATCGTCCCCGAGAGCACTGGAGGGTGCCCCGAATGTGGTTCAACCGTAGGGAAAGCCCAGGCCGAAACGGCGGATCACCTTCGCCTGAGCAACGGTTGACGCTTCATTGTTAACAGTTCAGCAGATGCGCGGCAGCAGCTCTCCGCTGAGTGGAATCAGCAGCCGCTCAGTGCCCAGAGCGGTGCGCAGCCTCACCAGTGCGGAACTGTCCCCAGAATCCGGCAGGTCCTCCCTTCCAACCTCTCCGATCCAGCGCCCCCCCAACGGTTCCAGCACCGTTTCAGCCGCAGCACGATCAGCCGGGGCCACAACCGCCAGCAGCCGTCCCTCATTGGCCAGATGCAGCGGATCAAAACCGAGCAGCTCACAGGTCAGCCGCACCGGCTTGCTCACGGGAATCCTGTCTTCATGGATCAGCAACGACCGACTCACCGCTGCCGCCAGCTCCTGAAGGGCTGCGGCCAGCCCGCCGCGTGTGAGATCGCGTAGACAGCGAGGGCGAACGCCCGCTGCCAGCAACTGCTCGACCAGCGGCCAGAGCGGCGAACAATCGCTGTTCACCACAGGATCTACAGCCAGGCCATGACGAGCCGCCAGGATCGCCACGCCATGACGGCCGAGATCACCGCTCACCAGCAGCTGATCACCGGGCCGGATCGCGCTGGGGTGGGGATCCACGGCAGCCTCCACAAACCCGATGCCGCTGGTGGTGATGAACAGACCATCCGCTTTGCCACGCTCCACCACCTTGGTGTCTCCCGTCACCACCTGCACACCGCAGAGCCGGGCCGCCTTCCGCATCGAGTCGACCACCCGACGCAGCAGCGCCAGCTCCAATCCCTCCTCCAGAATCAGCCCCACACTGAGTTGCCAGGGTCTGGCACCGGCCATCGCCAGGTCGTTGGCGGTACCGGTCACGGCCAGGCTGCCGATGTCGCCACCGGGAAACTCCAACGGCTGCACCACGTAACCGTCGGTGCTGAAGGCCAGGCGTCCCGCCGGAATCGGGAAGCTGGCAGCGTCGTGAAGCAGCATCAACGGATCGGCATAGAGCCGCTTCAGCTCCTGTTCGATCAACTGCTGCATCAGAGTGCCGCCGCCGCCATGGGCCAGCTGGATGCGCTCAGTCATGGGGCTGCCGGTGGATGCACCTGTACCGGTGGTAAGCGGCACAGGCTCCCTCACTGGAAACCATCGGCGCCCCGAGAGGATGCTCAGGAGTACAGCGCTTGCCGAAACTGGGGCAGTCGGCGGGGTTGAGCCGCCCCTGCAGCACCAGCCCGGCCAGGCAGGATTCCTGCTGCTCAGACCCGAGGGGATCGGGAGGAGTGCCGATCTGGGGCAAGGATCCGTGGAATCGCCGGCGGGCATCCAGCCTGCGGTAGGGACCCCGCAGCGCCAGGCCACCACCCTTGAGCGGGCCGAAGCCACGCCAGGGCAGATCCACCGGTTCGAACACCTCCCGGATCAGCGCCCGGGCTTGGGCATTGCCCTCCGGGCGCACCACCCGGCCATAGGCGTTGTGCAGCTCTGCGGTCCCCGCTTCCAGCTGTTCCACACAGCGCAGCACCCCTGCGAGGATGTCCAGGGGTTCAAAGCCGGTCACCACAATCGGCACCCCGCTGCGGTGCACCAGCTCCTCAAGCTCGGCCATGCCCATCACCGTGGCCACATGGCCAGCTGCCAGGAACCCCTGCACCCTGTTGCCCTCACCGGCCAGGATCGTCTCCATCGCCGGTGGAACCCGCACATGGGCCACCAGCAGGGAGAGATTGGCGAGCCCCATGGCCAGGGCCTGACGGGCCAGCACTGCCGTGGCGGGGGCGGTGGTTTCGAAGCCCACCGCCAGGAACACCACCTGCCGCTCGGGATGCTGCCGCGCCAGCGCCAGGGCCTGCAGCGGCGAGGTGAGCAGCTGAACCTCGCCGCCGGCGGCCCGCACGCCCAGCAGGTCGCTGCCGCCACGGCCCGGCACCCGCAGCATGTCGCCATAGCTGCCGAGAATCACATCGGGATGCAGGGCCAGCTGCTGGGCCAGATCAAGGGTTTCGGCCGGGGTCACGCACACCGGGCAGCCCGGGCCGTGGATCAGACGCAGCCCCGCTGGCAGCAGTTGATCAAGGCCCCAGCGCAGGATGGCATGGGTCTGGCCACCGCAGACCTCCATCAGCGTCCAGGGGCGGGTGGCGGTGCGGGCCAGCTGGTCCGCAACGGCCTGGATCTGAGCCGCCTCGGCCCCGGTGTTCACCATGGCCCGGGTGCACGGATCGCGTCCCAGCTCCTGTAGCCCTGAATGGCCCGCAGGTACTGGGCCCGTTCGTATTCCGACGGGTTGGGGCAGCGCTGCTGGCTCATGCAGCCCACCAACTCCTGGAGTGTGGTGTGGTTGTGCTCCTCGAGCCAGAGCGCCAGTTCCTGCTCCAGGCCGGCGAGCCGGCCGGGTCCATGGCGCAGCAGCGCTCCCACCACCTGGGTGATCACCGCCCCGGCCATCAGCAGCCGCACCACGTCGGTGCCGCGATGCACGCCACCGCTGGCGGCCAGATCCACAGGCAGCCGCCCATGCAGCAGGGCGATCCAGCGCAGCGGCAGGCGCAGGTCGTGGGGGGTGGAGAGCAGCAGGTTGGGCCGCAGCTCCAGCTCCTCGATGTCGATGTCGGGCTGGTAGAAGCGGTTGAACAGCACCAGCCCATCGGCACCGGCCTCCGCGAGGCGGCGGGCCATGGCGCTGAGGTTGGTGAAGAACGGGCTGAGCTTCACCGCCAGAGGCAGCTTCACTTCCGCCCGCACCTCCCGCACGATCTCCTCCACCTGGGCTTCGATAGCCGCGCTGCTCAGGGCTGGGTCGGTGGGGAGGCTGTAGATGTTGAGCTCGAGGGCATCGGCCCCCGCCTGCTCGATCTGACGGGCGAAGCGAACCCACCGGCCCGGAGCGCTGCCATTGAGGCTGGCGATGATCGGCACGCTCAGGAGCTGGCGGGCCTGCTCGATCTGACGAAGATAGAGCTCATGGCCCAGGTGGAACACGGAGGGTTCCGGGAGGTAGCTGATCGCTTCTCCATAGCTCTCGGCTCCCTGAACCGAATGATGCTGCAGATCGAGCTGTTCCTGTTCGATCTGTTCCTCGAACAGGGAGTGGAGCACCACGGCGGCGGCCCCGGCCGCTTCCAGGGCCTTGAGCTGGTCGAGATGTTCGCTCAGGGGGGCAGCCGCGCCCACCACCAGCGGGCTGCGCAGCCTCAGGCCGAGGTAGTTCGTAGCCAGATCCACGCTCATCGGGGGTCACCGGGTTGGTCTGCAGGGCGGCTCGGGTCCACAGGGCGGATCAGGGGTTGGGCCAGGGCGCGGTAAGTGCTCCAGCGCCTCTCGAGTTCCACCTGGGCCTCGCGGGCCAGGTCGCGGGCGCGCTGTGGCTGGCTGTAGCGCAGCATCCGGAACCGGTTCTCCTGTTCCAGCGTTTCGGCCAGCGGTCGCCGCTGCCCCGGACTGTCCAGCTGCAGGGGGTTCTCGCCCCGCTCCAGGCGACGGGGGTCGTAGCGGTAGAGCAGCCAGCGGCCCGAATCCACCGCCGCCTTCTGATGTTCCATGCCCCTGGCCATGTCGATGCCATGGGCGATGCAGTGGGAATAGGCAATGATCAGCGAAGGTCCCGGGTAGCTTTCGGCCTCCAGGAAGGCCCGGATCGTGTGCTCGTCGCGGGCTCCCATCGCCACGCTGGCCACGTACACCGTTCCATAGGTCATCGCCATCAGGCCCAGATCCTTCTTGGGGGCGGCCTTGCCGGCGGCAGCGAACTTCGCCACGGCCCCCCGCGGCGTGGCTTTGGAGCTCTGGCCACCGGTGTTGGAGTACACCTCGGTGTCGAGCACCAGGGCGTTCAGATCCCGACCGCTGGCCAGCACGTGGTCAAGCCCCCCGAAGCCGATGTCATAGGCCCAGCCATCGCCGCCCACCAGCCACACGCTGGTCTTCACCAGGGCATCGACCAGCTCCAGAAGCTGGCGTCGTTGATCGGCCAGGGCCGAGGTGTCGGCCACCCGGGCGACCTGCAGCAGCGCCCTGAGGTCGGCCACCCGCTGGCGCTGCTCCGCAATGCCGGATTCATCGCTCTGGTCGGCCGTGCAGATCGCCGCCACCAGGTCGGCAGGCAGCACGTCGGCATCGGCCAACGACCGAAGCAGCTGCTGGGCTGTCTGGCGCTGCTGGTCAAGCGCCACGCGCATGCCATAGCCGAACTCGGCATTGTCTTCAAAGAGCGAATTGCTCCAGGCCGGCCCGCGCCCCTCAGCATTGGTGCTCCAGGGTGTGGTGGGCAGGTTGCCGCCGTAGATCGAACTGCAGCCTGTGGCATTGGCAACCAGCATCCGGTCACCGAACAGCTGGCTGGCGAGCTTGAGGTAGGGGGTTTCGCCGCAGCCGGCGCAGGCCCCTGAAAACTCGAACAGGGGCTGCTGAAGCTGCTGCTGGCCGATCCTGTGCAGGTTCAGAGCGGCCCTGGGCGCGTCGGGGAGCTCCAGGAAGAAATCCCAGTGACCACGAGCCTGCTGGCGCAGGGGGCGCTGGGGGGCCATGGTGATCGCCTTGCGCTTCGGTTCGCGGCGATCGCGGGCCGGACAGACCTCCACACACAGGCCACAGCCCGTGCAGTCTTCGGCGGACACCTGGATCGTGAAACTGTCACCACGGAAGGCCGGATCCCTGGCCGGAGCGATGCGAAACCCCTCCGGAGCCGCGACGAAGGCGTTGGGGTGAGCCACCTTGGCCCGGATCACTGCGTGGGGACACACCATCACGCACTTGCCGCACTGCACGCACAGCTCGCTGTCCCACACCGGGATTTCGGTGGCGATGTTGCGCTTCTCCCAGCGCGCCGTGCCGGTCGGCCAGGTGCCATCACAGGGCATCGCGCTCACCGGCAGCTGATCGCCGCGGCGCTCCAGCATCGGGGCGATCACCTCCCGCACGAAGACCGGTGCGGTGGCCAGACGTTCGCTGAGGGGGGGATCAGCAGGGGGGGAGGAGGCCACACCGGCGGCATCGAGAGCGGCCCAGTCAAGGCTCTTCAGTTGATCGAGGCTGGCGTCCAGAGCCGCCAG
>JAYKHC010000074.1:0-4415 GCA_035285465.1 Cyanobacteriota bacterium | reverse complement strand
CACACCTTGACCTCTGACACCTTCCCCCCCTGCCGCCCTGAGGTGGAGGGACTGCAGGCATACAGCGCTCCCCTGGAGGGCAGGCGCGGCATGTTGCGCCTGGATTTCAACGAGAACACCGTCGGGCCCAGCCCGAAGGTTGTGGAGGCGCTGCGGGCCATCCCGGCTGATCAGATCGCCGTGTATCCGGAATACGACGGCCTGCGGGAAGCGGTGATTGCCAACCTGGCCGCCACTCAGTCCGATCGCTCGCCTGCCCGCGCAGGCTCCCTCAGCCCCGACCAGGTTGGTGTGTTCAATGGAGTGGACGCGGCCATCCACGCCCTTTTTCATGCCTACGGCGACCGCGGCCGCACTCTGCTCACCACCAGCCCCACCTTCGGGTACTACGCCCCCTGCGCACGGATGCAGGGTATGGGCATCGAAGCGATTCCCTACAGGCTGCCTGATTTCAGCTTCCCGTATCCGGAGATCAGAGCTGCCCTGGCCCGCCAGCCTCTGCTGCTCCTGATCTGTAACCCCAACAATCCCACCGGCACCCGCCTGGCTCCGGAGCTGATCCTGGCGTTGGCGGCAGCGGCCCCCGGCACCCTCGTGGTGGTGGATGAGCTTTATGAGGCCTTCAGCGGCGACAGCGTGCTCCCCCTGGCGGACTTCACCGCCACCCCCAACCTGGTGGTGCTGCGCTCACTGGCCAAGACCGCCGGTCTGGCTGGGTTGCGGATGGGTTTTGCGATCGGTGCAGCGCCCGTGATCGACCGCATCGGCAGGGTCACCGGTCCTTATGACGTCAACAGCTTTGCCGTCAGCGCCGCCTTCGCGGCCCTGGCTGATCAGGCCTACACCGATGCCTATGTGGCTGAGGTGAAGCGAGCCCGCGACTGGCTGATGGGTCGGCTTCAGAGTTCTGGTGTGCGGCATCACGCCGGTGGTGGCAACTACCTGCTGATCTGGCCCCGCCGTTCGGCCCCAGAGGTGGAGGCCCGCCTGCGTGAGGCTGGCATCCTGGTGCGCTCGATGGCCGGCAAGCCCCTGATCGAGGGGTCTCTGCGCGTGAGCATCGGAACCCTGGAGCAGATGGAGCGGTTCTGGGCGACCTGTCTGGAGCTGGGGTTGTGAGTGCCGAGGGTGACTCGCATCAGCTGCGGCCGCTCAGCGAGGCGGAGCGTTGGGGCCAACCGCCGGCCGGGCGGAACCTTCTTCGCTTTGCGCCAGCTGGATGGCAGCTGTTGGGTTGTGGAGAACCCCCCTCCTGTGGTGCCGGTGGCGGCGTGCTGGAGAGGGCCAGTCGCAGCTGATGCATGGGGGTGAAGCTGCACCGTCGACCATCAGCGCATCACCAGGATCTCAGTGGAGTCGCTGAGCTTGCCGGGCAGGCTGATGCTGGGCCCGCTGCGCTGGACCTTGGTTCCTGCCATCGCATCCAGGAACGGTTTCACCCCTTCCTGGTCGCAATCCTTGGGAGGTTTGCCGCTCACGTACTGCACAGGGATCACCCGGCGAGGCTGCAGCTCGCGCACCACCTCGGCGGCTTCCTTGCCGTCGTAGACCTTGGCACCGCCACCGACGCCGATGATCAGGATGTCGGGCCGTCCCAGCATCACCCGATCGTCCGGACCGATCCGGCCCGCTGTGCCTCCAAGGTGGGCGATGTCGAGTCCGCCCTGCTTCCAGCGCCACAAGGTGGCCATGCCGAAACGGCGGCCACCCACCCGGTCGTGGGGAGCGGTGATCGCATCGATCTTCAACCCGGCGATCTTGTAGGAGCCCGGTTTGACCAGAAGCTTGCCGGTGGCCACCGCTGCGCCCTCATCGGGCAACAGACTGCTGGCCAGGACCACGTCGGCCCTGACCCTCGGTTCACGCAGGCCTGCGGCGCAGGCCACGGCTCGGAATGGGTTCACCAGAACCGTGGCACCCCCGCCCCGGATCAGCAGCGCGCTGTGTCCGAAGCTCGTGATCGACACACCTCCATTGGCCTGGGCCGGAAGCGCGATCGCCAGGGCTGAGGCTGTGCCCAGCGAACTCAGGCGGAAAATGCTCAGGAGGGAGCGCACAGGCGTCGGTGCTTTCGTCTCTGTTGGACCCTACTCGTGCTGGGCTGTTCGCAGGAAGTTGGCCAGCAGACTATGGCCTTCCTGGGTGAGAACGCTTTCAGGGTGAAACTGAACTCCCTGAATCCCGGGATGATCGCGATGGCGCAATCCCATGATCGTGCCGTCTTCCAGCCAGGCGGTGATCTCGAGGCAGTCTGGAAGACTCTCCCGCTCCGCGATCAGGCTGTGGTAACGGGTCGCGGTGAGCGGGTTCGGCAGACCGGCGAAGACTCCCTGGCCGCGGTGCAGCACCGGGGACGTTTTGCCGTGCATCAGCTCGCGGGCCCTCACCACCTTCCCGCCGAACACCTGAGCGATCGACTGATGGCCCAGGCAGACGCCCAGGGTGGGAATCGCCGGACTGAGCTCACGCAGAACCTCCAGGCAGACCCCTGATTGATCCGGGTTCCCAGGGCCAGGTGAGATCACAAGGGCAGTCGGACTTAACGCACGGATCTCCTGAAGACTGAGGGCGTCATTGCGTTCCACCCGCAGGTCGGCTGCCAGAGGAAAGTCGACGGCCAGCTCGCCCAGGTACTGAACCAGGTTGAACGTGAAACTGTCGTAGTTGTCGAGAACCAGAAGCATCCGCTCAGAGGCCCAGTCGGTTGATCAACGGAGGCACAACCACCAGGGCGGCAATGATCAGGGAAGCCACCGCTGCCACCAGTACGGCAGCTGCCGAGCAATCCTTGGAGATGCGGGCCAGAGGGTGGAAGCGCCGGCCGATGGTGAGATCGACAACGGCTTCAACGGCGGTGTTGATCAGTTCAAGCACCAGCACGGCGGCCACGGTGAGCACCAGCACGGCCAGTTGGGAGGAGGGGAGATTCAGCCAGATCCCCAGTCCGAACACGATGGTTCCCGTGATCACATGGAAGCGGAAGTTGCGCTGGCTGCTGAGCCCATAGGCCAGTCCCTGGAAGGCATAACGGAAGCTGGCGGGCATGTTGTTGGCCACCTTCCAGGCCCCGAGCCGCTTGGGCCCTCTTCCGCCATGGCCCTGTCGGATCCGGATGCGGGGCTGCATCTGTGAGGAGCTCATGCGAGGGCGGCTCTCCTGGCAGCCTGGAGAAGCCGGTCCTGGCAGGCCAGCATCGATTGCAACCGCTCGTCGTTGGGATGGTCCCAACCCAGGAGGTGAAGAAGTCCGTGGCAGGCCAAAAACTGAAGCTCCCAGGGGAGGGAGTGCTCATGATGGCGTGCCTGGCAAGAGGCTCTCTCCAGCGAGATCACGATGTCGCCCAGCTCGAGCGATTCCTCCGGCCAGAGCTGATTAACGTTGGAGACTGCCTTTCCCAAGGGTTGGGCTGGCATCGTCACCCCGGTGCTGTCCGGCTCGAGGGCTGAGAACGAAAGCACATCGGTCGGTTCGTCCCGCTGTCGCCAGGTGTAGTTGAGTCGGCGGATTGCCGCATCGTCCACAAAGCTCAGTCCGAGCGAATAACTCTGTGCTCTCAGGGGCACGGCGAGTTGGTCGCTCAGCTCAGCCAGCCAGAAGCTCAGCAGCGCCTGCCAGCGGCTTTCCCCGGGATCAGGATCGGCGAAACCTTCCGCCTGCTCATACAGATCAGTGGGCAGATCGGGCTGTGTGGTGAAGGCCAGATCCAGATCGGGCACCAACCTCAGCCTCCTGGCACCTGGGGACGGCCCAACCAGGCGATCAACACCAGGAATCCAGTGAGACCGAGCGCGGTGAGGCCGAAGTGCAGCAGGCTCTGACGACCCTTGCGCACCATGTTGCGCATGGCCAGCTTCACGAAGCTGGGGTTCTCGCTGCTCTGGCTTGGGGGTTCAGCCATCGCCAGCTCCTCCGCCCACCTCCACGCCGGCGTGCAGCAGGCTCTGGATGAAAGGATCGAGGTCGCCGTTCATCACGCCCTGCACGTCGGTGGTCTCGTGCTGGGTGCGCAGGTCCTTCACCATCTGGTACGGGTGGAACACATAGTTGCGGATCTGGTTGCCCCAGGCTGCTGCCACGATGTCGCCGCGGATGTCGGCGATCTCGGCCGCCCGTTGCTCCTGGGCGATCACCAGCAGCTTGGCCATCAGCAGCGCCATCGCCTTCTCCTTGTTCTGCAGCTGGGAGCGCTCCTGGGTGCAGCGCACGAACAGACCGGTGGGGATGTGCAGGATCCGCACAGCCGTTTCCACCTTGTTCACGTTCTGACCGCCGGCGCCGCCGGAGCGGCTGGTGGTGATCTCCAGGTCTTTATCCGGGATATCGAGCTTCACCTCCTCCTCGATCTTCGGCATCACCTCCACGCCCGCGAAGCTGGTCTGGCGCTTGTCGTTGGCGTTGAACGGGGAGATGCGCAC
>JAYKHC010000073.1:0-9186 GCA_035285465.1 Cyanobacteriota bacterium | reverse complement strand
TAACTCCCTGGCGATTCAAGATCCGTGCTGCGGACCAGAACAATCTTCAGATCCTCCCTCACATCCTCAAGGGAAACAAAGTGGCCGATATCATGGCGATTCTCGGCTCGATCGACGTGATCATGGGCTCCGTGGACCGCTGAGCAGGCTGCACCGCTGCACCCGCCACGACCGCTGAACCGGTTTCTGCGCCGCCTCCGGCAGGCGGGCTTTCTGCTCCCCGCCACCCTCACCGCCTACCTGTGGCTCAAAGGCAGTGTTCCCCACCTGCCGGGTTGGGCCTGCCCGCTGCGGGCGCTGACGGGCATCCCGTGCCCCACCTGCTTCCTCACCCGCGCCACTGTGCTGGCTTTGCGGGGAGATCTGGCGAACTCCGTGCAGCACCACGCCTTCGGCCCCGTGGTGGCGGCTGGCCTGGTCTGGTGGTCAGTCAGGGCAACGCAACAACGACAACTGTTGAGACCACTGCTGTTCAACGGGTTGAGCCGCCTGTTGACCCGCGCGCTCCTCGCCGCAACGGGCATCGGCCTGATCAGCTACTGGCTGCTGCGCCTCAGACTCGAATCCTTTCCCAGCACCTGATGCTGGAGCATCGCAGAGCCCAAGACCCTTCCGAGAACTAGGGTGCGACCCACCGCCGGTCACCCCCTGGAACCCAGCACCTGGTTACGGCTCTGCCGCACCGTGCGCTTCGGCGACACCGATGCTGCGGGTGTGATGCATTTCCAGCAGCTGCTGCGCTGGTGCCATGAGGCTTACGAGGAGAGCCTGGAGCGATTCGGTCTTACCGCCACAACGATCTTTCCCGCACCCGGTGCCACCCCGGATGTCGCCCTGCCGATCGTGCACTGCCAGGCCGACTACCTGGCGCCGCTGGTGGTGGGCGATCCGCTGGCAATCCAACTGGAACCCCGCCGCCTGGATCCAGGCTGCTTCGAACTGCACTACCGCTTCCAGCGCAGCGTCGGCAGCGACCCTAAGCCCGTGGCCCAGGCTCTCACGCGCCATCTGGCCCTTCAGGCCAGCAGCCGCCAGCGCTGTGCCCTGCCTTTGGCGATCAACCGCTGGCTGGAGGCCTCCAGCCTGGGCAGCAGCATCCAACCGCTCTGATCAGATCCCCCTGATCAGCGGCGAGCGCCCTGCCGGACGAACAACAACGCAGCCAGCTGCAAGGGGAGCAGGCAGGCCAGCTGGGCCAGCGGCTGGACGCCGTCATGGTGAACCGCAGCGAAGCTGACGAAACTGGCCAGCGCCGCAAGGGCGAGCAACAGCAGCGGCAGGGATCGGCTGCTCCTCGGCTGCAATGCCGCCATCAGAACCAGTCCTTCTCTGCGTCGAGATACATCTCCTGGAATTCCTGAGGAGTCTTTGTGAGATAGATGATGCCCTCGATCAGGCCGATCACACCCATCACAAAGCTGGCAATCCGCAGGTGACAGCTCCACCGGCCAGTGACACCACCAGCATGATCACCGCCGGCTTGGTGTAGCCGAGGATGAATTTGTGAACGCCGAATGCACCCAGAAAGATACCGGTGAGACCCGCCGCCAACTTCTTATTGCTGAGCTCAGCGTCGGAGAGGGTGGTCATCGGGCGGCCGCATTCACTCTGCTTCTAGCGAGCGAAGCCAACCCCGCCAATAGCCCCGCTGCCATTTGCCATCGGCTGGGCACGCCAGCTGCGGGCAGGGGAGCCAACGCCTGGGCCGCTCCGCCGGTGTCCAGGTTCTGGTGAGGGAAACCAGCTGATCCAGCCCGGCTCCCTGCGGTTCCAGCCGCACCAGTGCCACCAGCCGCTCGCCCCACTCCGGATCCTGCTCAGCCAGCAACAGCACCGCCACCAGCGGCAAGCCAGCGGCCTGAGCCACTGCCATCAGTCGCCCCTCCAGAACCTCTGGAAACACTGTTTCACCGCCACTGTGGATAGCGCCATCGAGGCGTCCCAGCACCTGCAGGCCCTCCGGCATCAGGCGGCCACCATCACCGCTGCACCATCGACCCCCGGCAGCTCCGGGCAGAGGACGCAACACCCCCTGCTCCAGCCAGCCGGGGCTGAGGCGGGGCGTCCCCACGGTGATGTGGCCCTCGGCGATCTGCAGCTGCACATCGGCCAGCGGCTGCCCACAACCGGACACTCCGTCCAGAAACCGCAACGGTGAAAGCACGCACACCATCGCTGCCGTCTCGGTGGCGCCATAACAGGGGGCCAGCCGCAGGCCCGCGCTGCGGGCCTGGGCCGCCGCCAGGTCAGGCAGGGGCGCCCCGCCCACCCAGATCACCGCCAGCTGCCGCAGCCAGGCCAGGCCAGCGGGTGCGGCCATCAGCCGCTGGAGCTGGGTGGGGACCAGGGAGATCAGGGCGGGGCGGTCCGGAGGCAGGGGGACAGCCGCAGCCAGAGCCGCCGGATCGCGCATCGTTTCCGGTGCAATCAGCCCATGCCCGCAACCCCAGAGGCGGGCCCGCACCAGGGGCATCAGGCCGCTCACATGGTGCAGCGGCAACGGATTGAGGTGCAGACAGGCGGCAGGATCCAGCCCCTGAGCTCTCAGCCAGGTCGCCGTGGCCACCGCTGAGGCCCGCAGGTGGGCCAGCGGCTGCAGACACCAGCGCCGGTGGCCGCTGCTGCCGCCACTGCCCACCAGAACCCCGGGCCCCCACTGGCGCTGCAGGGGCTCCAGCGCCGCGGCCGCTCCAGCGGGCCCGATCGCCGCCGCCAGCTCGGCCTGTAGCTCCGGAACCGCGAGAGGCACGATCCGGCCCTCAGCCCAGGCCTGCTCCAGCTGCTCACCGTTCATCCCGCCGCCTCCCACACCTGAAGCGGATCGGAACTGGCCAGAAGCCCAGCCGGCTGCCAGCCCGGGGCCAAACCCGGCGGCGCCGGCGTGGGGCCCTCCGCCTGCAGGGCCGCCAGGTGTTCCAGCCAGCGGCGGCCGATGCCCGTTTCAAAGGCGGTGCTCAGCATCAACCACGGCCGGCCGGCCTCCAGGGCCTCCAGCAGGGGGCGCGGATCTCCCTGCTGACTGGGGCGGCGCACCTGCCAGCCCGGCCAGGCATCGGCGCTGGCCGGCTGGATCTGCAGCGATTCGTCCAGGGCCACCGGCACTTGGGCGGCGAGCGCCGCCAGACCGGCGTGATCGCGGGGCGGGAGGGGCTGCTCCAACCACTGCAGCCGCGGTTCCGCGGCAAGCCGCTCGGCCCAGCTCCAGGCCGTGGCGCGATCCCAGCCACCGTTGGCATCCAGCCGCAAGCGGGCATCGGCGGGCAGGAGCTGCAACAGCTGCTCCAGCACGGCCCGCTCCTCGGCATCCGCGTGCACGGCCACCTTCCACTTCCAGGCCGGCGCCGAGCCTGCCAGGGCCCCGAGAGCGGCGGCTCCAGCCGGCAGCAGCCGGGCCGAGGGCGGTGCCGGCAACCAGCGCCGTGGGGGCAGGCCATCCAGCTCCGCCAGGGCTGAGCCGAGGGCAAAGGCCAGACAGCCCGGCAACGTTCCCGCGGCCAGGGCCTGCTCCAGGCGAGGGCGAGCTTGGCTCGAACCCAACCCCTGGATCGCCGCCGTCATGGGGGCCAGCTCCCCATCCAGCGGCGCCGCCTCGCCCCAGCCCAGGGCTCCTCGGGAATCCTCCAGCCGCAGCAGCCAGCCGCGCTTCTCGCGCAGCCGCCCCGCCGCTGAAATCAGCGGACCGGGCAGCTCCAGTCGGAACCGCCGCCACTGCAGGCTCAGAGAGCCACCCGCTCGAGCCTTCAGCTCCACCACCGTCCCAGGGCCAGTCCCAGGGCCAGTCCCAGGCCATTGAGCGCCTGGAAGCGGAGTGCCAGGAACTTGCTGCCGCTGATCAGGTCGGCCTGATGGTGGTGATCGCGCAGCAGGGCGATCAGCTGGCGAGCCGGCGGCAGGCCCGCAGCCCCCAGCAGCACGGTGAGTGGCCAGCGCTGGGCGTCCGGTGGCAACAACAGCGGTCCCCACTGCAGAGCCAGGGCAGCAGCCACGAACCACGGCACCAGGCCGGCGGCCCGGCCGCTGCCCAGCTGCACCACCGGCGAACGTTTGCCGTTGGCGGCATCCTCTTCCACCTGGTGAAAGTGGGAGCAGAACAGCACCAGGGTGGTGGCCAGGGCCGGGCCGCTGCCCAGCAGCAACGCCTCCCGCCAGGGCACGGTGGTGACTGCGGTGGAGCCTGCGGTGACGGTGGCCGGTGGGGAGAGAGCCAGCAGGCCCGCAGCGGTGGCCAGGGGTCCGAAGGCGAGCCAGCAGAGCGGTTCACCCAGTCCGCGATACCCGAGCCGGAAGGGCGGTCCCTGATACAGGTAGCCCATTCCACAGCAGGCCAGCACCAGCGCCAGAACCGCGACACTGCTGCGCCAGGCCACGAGGGCCATCAACGCCAGCCCCACCAGCAGGCAGCCGTTGGCCAGGGCCGCCACCCGGCCGGGACGTCCCGTGAGGTTCACCACGGAATGAGGCTTGCCGATGGCATCCACCCCGGTTTCGGCATCAAAGACGTCGTTGGCCAGGTTCTCCCAGGCCAGCAACAACACCGCCGCGAGCAGAAACAGCAGCAGCTGGCCGGGCCGCACCACCAACCCCTGGCCAAAGCGCCAACCGGCAGCCAGCAGCACCGGCATCACCGCCACGGCATACATCGGCCACTTGATCGCCGCCCGCCAGAGACGGCGGCGGGCGTAACGGCTTGCGACGACCTCGGGCTCAGGGGTGGGGGGCAAGGGCAGCGGGCGAGGCAGGGCCCATACATTTGAGCAGCTCAATCGAGCCGCGCGTCGTGGCGAACTCCCGGGCCGAACTGCTGCAGACAGGGTCCGGCTTCGCGGAACTGCTGGCCGAGGCCGACCGCTGCGCCCGCCAGCTCGATGAGGAGGGCCTTCTCAGCCTGGCCATCCCCCTCCAGCCCTGCGATCCGCTGAGGCTGCTCCCCCACCTGGATGGGGTGGATGGCGACGGCTTCCGCTTCCTGTGGGATGGAGCCCCGGGGCTGTGCATCGCAGCCAGCGGCCGGGCCCACAGCCTGGAGCTGAGCGGTCCACGCCGCTTTGAGCTGGCCCAGCGCTTCAGCCGTCTTTGCCTGGGCCGGCTGGGCCAGACTCCTGCAAGGCCCAGCCCACCCCTGGCCCGCCCCCGGGTCCTGCTGGCCTTCGGTTTCTTCGATGCGCCGCTGGATGCCCAACCCATGGCCGTGCCTGGCGTGCAGGCGGTGCTGCCCCGCTGGCAGCTGAGCCGGCAAGGCCAGCACTGCTGGCTGAGGCTGCAGAGGCCCCTGGGGGGCAGCATCACGGCCCGCAGCCTGGCCGAGGAATTGTGGGAGAAGGCCCGCGAACTGGAAACCTGCAACTCCACGCCGTCCATCGTGACCAGGATGGAGCTGCAGGTGCAGCAGCGCTCCGCCTGGCAGGAGCGCTACCGCCTGGCCGCCGGCCAGGCCCTGGCACTGGTGGAGGAAAGCCGGCTGCAGAAACTGGTGCTGGCGGTGCGCCAGCAGCTGCAGCTGAGCAGCGCTCCAGATCCCCTGGCCCTGCTGGAACCCCTGCGAAGGCACCAGAGCGGCAGCTGCCGGTTCCTCTGGCAACGCCAGCACGGTGCGGCTCTCCTCGGGGCCTCGCCGGAACGGCTGCTCACCGTGCGCCAGGGTCAGCTGTGCAGTGACGCCCTGGCGGGAACCGCCCCCTGCCGCGCTGGCGGGACGCTGCTGAGCTCGGTGAAGGACCGACTGGAGCATGAGCTTGTGGTCGAAACCATCATCACCGGGCTGGCCCGGGCCGGCCTGCACCCCCACCGGCCGCGCCGCCCCCGCCTGGCTCGCCATGGCCAGCTGGTCCACCTGCACACCCCGATCACCGCTCCCCTGGGCTCCCTGGAGTCCCTGACCCTGGCGGCAGCGCTTCACCCAACCCCTGCTGTGGCGGGCCTGCCCCGCCGGGAAGCGATGGGCTGGCTGCGCAGCCTGGAGCCGTTCGAGCGCGGTCATTACGCCGCACCGATCGGCTGGATCGACAGTGCCGGAGACACCGACCTGCGCGTGGCGATCCGCAGCGGCACCCTGCGGGGCGACCAGCTGGAACTCACCGCCGGCGCCGGGCTGGTCCAGGGCTCTGCGGTGGAGCGGGAACTGAGGGAGGTTCAACTGAAGCTGGGGGTGCTGCAACAGCAGCTGAACCTGCCTGCGGGGCAGGTCCCCAGGGCATGGCCGCTCTGAGCACGGCGCTGCTGCAACTGGCGGGGGTTCTGGTGGTGGCCCTGCTGATCCGGAGGGCGGTGGGCCGTCGCCGGCTGGCCCAGATCATCTTCGAAGCCGACACTGTCGCGGGCCGCAACTTCGACCTGGTTCTGCTGATCGCCATCGTGCTGAGCGTGGTGATGGTTGCGCTGGAAAGCGATCCCAGGCTGCAGAGTCGCCACCAGGCTCTGTTTGATCCCCTGGAGCTGGGCTTCGCACTGCTGTTCAGCCTCGAATACCTGCTGCGCCTGCTCTGTGCCGAGCAGCCGCTGCGCTACGCCCGCAGTTTCTTCGGGGTTGTGGACTTCCTCTCCAGCATTCCGCCGCTGGCGGGGCTGGCGGCCAGTCGCAGCCGCTACCTGGTGGTGATCCGCATCCTGCGGCTGCTGAGGGTTTTCAGGATCCTGCGGCTGGGTCTCTACCTGCGCGAGGCCAGCCTGCTGCGATCAGCCCTGATCGCCAGCCGCCGCAAGATTCTGGTGTTCCTGCTCACGATGATCACCCTTGTGGTGATCATCGGCTCCCTGATGTACGTGATCGAGGGAGAGGCCGGCGGTTTCACCAGCATCCCGGTGGGCATCTACTGGGCCATCGTCACGATCACCACCGTGGGCTATGGAGATGTGGCACCGGTCACGCTCACGGGCCGGATCGCCGCTTCGGCCGTGATGCTGCTGGGCTACAGCATCATCGCCGTGCCCACCGGGATCATCACCGCGGAGATCCGTCAGGCCGCCCGCTCCGGCCCGCAGCTGCCCGGGCCGGGGGAATGCCCGGTGTGCGGAGAGACCCACCACCTGGCCCAGGCCAGGCACTGCCACCGCTGTGGCAGGAGGCTGGCCAGCGCCGATCAGGGCAGCAGCGCCAGCGCCTGATCCGCCAGGGGGATGCCTGCCAGCCGCTCCACCTCACGGATGCCGGTGGGGCTGGTCACGTTGATCTCGCTGAGGCGACCATCGATCACATCGATCCCCACAAAGAACAGGCCCTCGGCTCTCAGGGCGGGCGCCAGCTCGGCGCAGATCGCCCGCTCGGCATCGCTGAGATCGGTGGCCTGAGGCTGGCCGCCAACGGCCAGGTTGCTCCTGAACTCCCCGTCACTGCCGCTCGGCACCCGGTTCACGGCCCCGAGCGGCTCGCCGTTCACCAGCAGAATGCGCTTGTCGCCGGCGGCAACCCCGGGCAGGAAGGCCTGCACCATCACCGGCAGGGTCTCCATCGCCGTCACCAGCTCCAGCAGGGCCCGCAGGCCGGGAGTGCCGGTGGCTGCAAAAACCACCCCCTGGCCGGCCCGTCCCCCGAGGGGCTTGAGCACCACCTCCGCATGCCTGGCAATGAAGGCTGTCAGCTCCTCCACCCGGCTGGCCACCAGGGTGGGAGCCATCAGATGGCTCCAGCGCAGGGCACTGAGCTTTTCATTCCAGGCCCGCAGCGCCGCCGGCCGGTTGAGCACCTTCACACCATCCCCTGGCAGCCGCTGGTGTTCGGCCAGCTCCAGCAGATGGGTGGCATACAGGTAAGCCTCATCCACCGGAGGGTCCTTGCGCATCCACACATGGGCGAAGGCCTGCAACGGCAGACGCTGGGGCTCACCGAGGCCATACCAGGGCTCGCAGCTCACCGGGGTGGCCAGCACCCAGCAGCCATGACCGGGACCCTGCTGCTCCCCCTCGGCCGCTGCCAGATCCACCAGGGTGGCCACCCACACCGGCCGACCGGCCCGCTCGGCAGCCTGCATCAGGGCGACGCTGGAATCCTTGGCGGGCCTGAGCTTCTCGATCGGATCAATCACGAACAGCTGGGCGCCCTCGCCCGCAGCGGGGTTGGCCATGGCTCAGGCCCTCAGCAGCGCATCGAGCCTGCCGGCGCGTTCCAGGGCATGCAGCTCATCACAGCCACCGATGCCCTGGTTGTTGATGAAGATCTGGGGCAGGCTGCTGCGACCTTCCGCCCGATCGGTCATCGTGGCGCGGGCCCGCTGATCCCCGTCAATGGCGTATTCGGTGTAGGCCACACCCTTGCGGTCCAGCAACCCCTTGGCACGGATGCAGAAGGGACAGAAGCGCCAGGTGTAGATCTCAACCGTCGCCGCCATCAGGGCCTCGGAGCAGGTGGCCGGATCCTAGAAGTGGCTCCCCGTTGAGTACGGTCGAGCCAGCCCTTCCCGTCGCCCCCGCCGTGACCGCCACCGCCTCCAGCGGCCTCGCCAGCACCCCGGCCGCCACCGCGCTGCTCGACCTCACCGACTTCAAGCGCGACCTCTCCGAGCTCACCGACCGCCTGGGCCAGGCCCAGGACTGTCTTTGACGAAGCTGCCCTGAAAGCACGGCAGCAAGACCTCGAGCAACGGGCTGCCCAGAACGACTTCTGGGACGACCAGCAGGCGGCCCGGGCCCAGATGCGCCAGCTTGATGAAGTGAAGAGCCAGCTCGAGCAGCTGGCCAGGTGGCGCGCCGCCGTGGCCGATGCCGAGGCCACCGTGGAGCTCTACGAGCTCGAGCCCGACGCTGATCTGCTGGCCGAATCCAACGCAGCCCTGCAGCAGCTTCGCTGCGATCTCGATCGCTGGGAACTGGAGCGCCTGCTGAGCGGCCCCTACGACAAGGAAGGCGCCGTGATCAGCATCAACGCCGGTGCCGGCGGCACCGACGCCCAGGACTGGGCCCTCATGCTGATGCGCATGTACACCCGCTGGGCCGAGGACCACGGCATGAAGGTGAGCGTCGACGAGCTCAGCGAAGGCGAGGAGGCTGGGATCAAGAGCTGCACGATCGAGATCGAAGGCCGCTACGCCTACGGCTACCTGCGCAACGAGAAGGGCACCCACCGCCTCGTGCGCATCTCCCCGTTCAACGCCAACGACAAGCGCCAGACCAGCTTCGCGGGCGTGGAGGTGATGCCGAAGATCGAGGAGGAGGTGAAGCTCGATATCCCGGATAAAGACCTGGAGATCACCACCA
>JAYKHC010000072.1:0-8064 GCA_035285465.1 Cyanobacteriota bacterium | reverse complement strand
GCCGGTGGCGTCTCCAGCGCATCCAGGATCGTTCGGTGTGATCATCGGGGGGTTCCCGGCCCGTTTCGGCCCGGTAGAGATCACGGGTGAACGGGTCATACCCGAGTTCCACCGGCCAGGCGAAATGGTCATCGAGCTGGATGCCGTCCACTCCGCAGCGCTGAACGATCTCACCGATCAAACCCAGAAAGCGGGCCTGCACGCCGGGATGGGCAGGGTTGAGCCAAACCATCGGCGAGCCGTGCATCTCCATCACCGAACTGCCATCAAGCCTCTGCAACACCCACTCGGGGTGTTGCTGCACCACCGCCGCGTCTGCGGGCTCCATCAGGCCGTATTCGAACCAGGGAATCACCTCCAGGCCTCGTCGGTGAGCGGCGGCTGTCAGGCGGCAGATCGGGTCGAGGTTGGGGTTTCTGCGCTCCAGAGCCGGTTCCATGGGGGCGAACCGGGAACGGTGAAACGTGGTGCCGCGACTCCAGACATTGGGGTAGAGCGTGTTGAATCCCGCTCGGGCCAGTTCGGCCACGGACTTCTCGATCCGGTCAGCCTCGTAATACAGGGGGCTCGGACTGTTCGTGAGCCAGACCCCGAGCCGCCTGTTGCCCGCCGCCGCTGGTGGCTGGGGCAGCGGTGGCAGCGGTGGCAGGGTCTGAGCCCGGGCCGCCAGCTGGGCTGTCGCCAGCAGCGGCAGGATCGTGGTGATGACCCCAGCAACGACGGTCCTGAGTCGCTTCGATGGCATCAACAGACCCGCAGGGGTGGTCAGCGGAACATGGAGCTCACGGAGCTTTCCTCATGAATGCGCCAGATCGCTTCTCCCAGCATGTTCGCCACCGAAAGAACGCGGAGCTGGGGGAAGTGGTGCTTCTCAGACAAGGGAATGGAATTGGTGACAACCACCTCCTCAAACAGTTCGGGTTGGGACAGCCTCTCCAGAGCAGGGGGTGAAAAGACGGCGTGCGTCGCGCAGCAAAGCACCCTCCGGGCACCGCGACGACGCAGCAGCGTCGCGCCCTGAGCGATCGTGCCGCCGGTGTCGATCATGTCGTCGATCAGCACGGCGGTTTTGCCGCTGACATCACCGATCACGGTGAGGCTTTCCGCCACGTTGTGACCGGATCGACGTTTGTCGATGATGGCCAGTGGGGCATCCTTCATCTGCTTGGCGAAGGCCCGGGCCCGGGCGACACCGCCAACATCCGGAGACACAACCACCACTTCGCCCAGATCGCGGGTGCCGAGGTAATCGACCAGCACCGGCGAGCCATAGATGTGATCGCAGGGAATATCGAAATACCCCTGGATCTGGGCGGAGTGCAGGTCCATCGCCAGCACTCGGTCCACGCCGCTGTTGGCGAGCAGATTGGCCACGAGCTTGGCCGTGATCGATTCCCGGCCGGCGGTCTTGCGGTCGGCGCGCGCGTAGCCGTAGTAAGGGATCACGGCGGTCACCTGGCGTGCTGACGCCCGCTTGCAGGCGTCCACCATGATCAGCAGCTCCATCAGGTGGTCATTCACCGGAGCGCAGGTTGGCTGGATCAGGAACACATCGCAGCCGCGGATCGATTCCTGAATCTGGATGTAGAGCTCGCCATCGGCGAAACGCTTGATCACCCGGGGGCCATCGGGCACGCCCAGGTACGCACCGATCTCACGGGCCAGTGCTGGATTGGCCGTTCCGCTGAACAGCCTCAACCGACGGCTGTCGGGATTGAGATGGGTCCTCCGACCCTCAGGCGCCAGCCGATCAGCGGAGAGGAAGGTGGTCACGGCAGGCCAGGCGCGACAGCTGAACCTAGATCGTAAAAGGAGATCCTTCCTCCTCCCACAAACATCCATGACGTTTGCCGGCCTTTGTGAAGCCGGGCCGATCGTGCTCTGCGCGACGGGGCCCGCATCCAGCGTGAGCGCCCTGCTCCGCGAGGCGCTACCGCTGCTGGCCCGGGAGCTTGCACTGGAACCCCTGCCGGCCCTGGCTCCGATCCAGCAGGCAGACCTGTGCCTCTCCGCGCTGCGGACGGGGGGACCCTCCGCAGCGCTGGCTCCCCTCCCGGCCGACCCGGGAATGACCCTGGAGGATGGCCGCTGCTGGGCCCGGGCCCTCGCAGCCTGGGCCCGGCCCTGCATCATCCTGATTGATTCCGAGCAGTTGCAGACCGGCACTGCGGCTGCCAGCACGGCTCTGATGGCCCAGCACGGGGTGCCCCTTCTGGGCCTGATCCAGTGGGGAGGCATCTGGCAGGCGCCACAGCGCCGTCTCGACGGGCTGCCCTGGCTGGGAGCAGCCGGTCCCGGTGAAGCGCGGGACCCGACCGCTCTGCGGTTGACCCTGGCGCTCAGGGCGGCACGACGGGTGGAATGCGGAGCGGAGGCTCAGGGAGAGTCCCGCTGCGCCGGAGGCCAGAGCGGCGGGCCGGCCGATGCACTGATGTAGCGCAGCCGGCCCGCTCCGGCTCCCTGCGCCGCCAGGCTCACCGAGCGGAATTCAACCGGTTCGGTTCGGCTGAGCCCCGCCGCCAGCAGGCTCAGGACCTCGGTTTCGCTGAGATTGGAGATCACCTCACGTTTCATCGATCCCACCAGGGCGGAAAGTCTGGCGAGCTGATCCGGCACGAGCATCCCCCGCAGCAGCGCCCGCATGGCCTCCTGCTGATCGATCTGGCGCCCCTGCGACGCCAGCAGGGGGTCACGGAAGCGCACCAACTGCTCCACCTGGCTTCCCTGAAGAAGCTGCAGACCGGCCTGCAGCTCAATCCTGTAATCCTGGGTTCTGTCGTGGTAACTCATCGCCCGGGAAGGGTTGGCCTCGATACCCCCCAGACCATCGACGAGCTCTCGCAGCGCGGAACGGCCGATCACCAGATACCGATCGGGCTGAGCTGAGTCCATCCCCACCAGCTCACGGGTGGCGTCACTGAGCAGGGCCACACCTCCCAGTCGGTACAGACTCCCCAGCGGTTGGGGCTTGCTCTGACCCGGCACATTCACCGCCAGCTCAGGGGGAAGGTTCAGAACCTGGAGACGGGCGTCCGGATTCACGCGGATCAGGAACAGTGCATCGGCATTGGCCGGGCCGCTGGGTGCCGCCCTGTTGACCGGATCCCCGACCCGATCAGCATCGATTCCGATCACCAGCACCGTCACCGGACGGCTGGGGGGCTTGGCCAGGTCGGCCGGTGAGGTGAGCCGACGCGACGGCAGGGTCGGGTCGGGCCTGGGCCAGAGCAACGCCAGCGTTCCGAAGCCCACAGCCAGTCCCACGCTCACCGAGGCAAGGCGCACCGTGATGCGCCGGCGCCGGCTCTGCAGAACTTGGGGTGGGGAGCGGCGGTTCATCAATCCTCACTCTGATGCAGCACACACCCCGATCGCGGTGGGTGCAACCGATAGTTTGAGTTCCATGGCGACCGGTCAACCCCACGAACGCTCCAGGCCCCTCCGGAAGGGCAGCGTCTACCCGGCCCGGGAGCTGTGCAGCCAGTGCGGGCTCTGCGACACCCGCTGGGTGGCTTACGTGAAGCAGAGCTGTGCCTTTCTCAACCAGCGGTTTGAAGCCCTGGAGGCGAAAGCCCATGGCCGGAGCCGAGCTCTTGAGAATGAGGAGGAGCTTTACTTCGGAGTGCACCGCCGGATGCTCACGGCCCGGCTCTCTGAACCGATCGAGGGTGCCCAGTGGACCGGAATCGTCAGCCGGATCGGGGTGCTGGCCCTCGAGAGCGGCTTGGTGGATGCAGTGCTGTGTGTGGGCCAGAGCGAGACAGATCGATTCACGCCCGTGCCGCGGCTGGCGCGCACCCCGGCGGAGGTGCTGAGCGCCCGGGTGAACAAGCCGACCCTTTCACCCAACCTGGAGGTGCTCGAACAGCTGCCTGGCAGCGGCATCCGTCGGCTCCTGGCGATCGGGGTGGGCTGCCAGATCCAGGCCCTGCGAGCGGTTGAGCACACCCTGCCGCTCGAACAGCTCTATGTGCTGGGCCTGCCCTGCGTGGATAACGTGAGCCGGGAGGGCCTGCAGAGCTTTCTGGACAGCACAGTCAGCTCCCCCGAGACGGTGGTTCACTACGAGTTCATGCAGGATTTCCGGATTCACTTCCGTCACCGCGATGGCCGTCAGGAAACGGTTCCCTTCTTCGGACTGGACACCCCCAGACTGAAGGACGTGTTCGCCCCAAGCTGTCTCAGTTGTTTTGACTACACCAACGCCGGGGCAGACCTGGTGGTGGGATACATGGGCGCCGACTTCGGTCGTCAGTGGATCACCGTGCGCAATGAACGCGGCGAACGACTGCTGAAGCTGGTGGAAGCCGAACTGGAGGTGGGCCCTGTGAGCAGCCGGGGTGATCGCAGGGCCGCCGTGCAACAGGGCATCGAGGCCTACGACAAAGCTCTGAAACTGCCGATCTGGCTGGCCCATCTGATCGGCTTCTTCGTGGAACGGTTCGGACCCAGGGGCCTGGAATACGCCCGGTTCTCGATCGATTCCCACTTCACCCGCAACGCTCTCTGGGTGAAGCGTCACCACCCTGAGAAGGCGGATGCTCACATCCCCGCGTTTGCCCGAACGATCATCAGCCGATATCGGCTGCCGGACGCTTGAAAATCCCAACGGCCAGAGCGGATGAGCGCCGTTGCGGTGTGCTGCTCCATCCCACCGCCCTGCCTGGACCCGGCCCCTGTGGGACCTTCGGTCACGCGGCGGCGGACTGGATCCGACTGCTGGGTCGCAACGGAATCGGCGTCTGGCAGCTCCTGCCCCTCGCCCCCACCGACGGGACAGGTTCTCCCTACAGCTCCCCCAGCGGTTCGGCGCTCAACCCAGCTCTGCTCGATGGAACGCTGTTGCTGGAGGAGGGTGCGATCGAGGCCGACCGCTCGGCATGGGGGGCCGACGGGCTGGGACCGGAACTGCTGCGCTGCTGGCCCCGGCAGTCACCGATCCATCAAAAGGCCTTTGCCCGCTGGCGCAGGACCGAGGCCTTCTGGCTCAGGGATCACTGCCGCTTCATGGTGCTGCGTCGAATTCACAACGGCGAGCCGTGGTGGCGATGGCCTGACCGGCTGGCGAGGCGCGACGGCCGTGCCCTCGCCCGGCTTGACCGGGAGCACCGGCCGGCGCTGCTGCAGGAAGCACTGCTGCAGTGGCAGCTGCAGCGACAGTGGCAGCGCCTGCGACAGCTGGCCCGCGAGCAGCGGGTGTGGGTCTTCGGGGACATGCCGTTCTACGTGGCCCATGACAGCGCCGATGTCTGGAGCCATCCGGGCCTGTTCTCCCTGAACCGGCACGGGACCCTCCGTCAGCAGAGCGGCGTCCCTCCGGATTACTTCTCCGCCACCGGCCAGCTCTGGGGCACCCCTGTCTACCGCTGGCCGCGACACATGATCAGCGGGTTCCGCTGGTGGTTGCAGCGGCTCGGGCGCCAGCTCGAGCTGGTCGACCGGCTGCGGCTGGATCACTTCCGGGCCCTTCAGGCCTACTGGAGTGTTCCGGGAGACAGCGACACGGCTCAGCCCGGCAGCTGGCAACCGTCGCCGGGCTGGGCCCTGCTGGCCTTGCTGTGGTGTCGCTGCAGCTGGCGCGGCGAGCTGCTCGGGGCCGGCGGGCACAGGGGACGGCTGCCTCTGGTGGCGGAGGACCTCGGGGTGATCACTCCCGAGGTGGAACGGCTGCGGGACGGTTTCTCCCTGCCCGGCATGAAGATCCTGCAATTCGCCTTCGATGGGGATCCCGGCAATCCCTATCTTCCCTCGAACATCCGCGGAAACGATTGGGTCGTTTACACCGGAACCCATGACAACGCCACCTCCATCGGCTGGTGGCACAGTCAGGACGACAGCGTGCGCTGGCGGCTCCAGGAAGCCATCGGCGCTCCGGTGACAGCTCCAGGCTGGCAACTTCTGGAGTTGGCCCTGGCCAGTTCAGCCGATCTGGCGGTGGTGCCGCTGCAGGATCTCCTCGAGCTCGGCGATGAGGCCCGCTTCAACACCCCCGGAACCACCTCAGGGAACTGGTGCTGGCGCCTCGATCGACCGATCGAGGCCCTGGCGGGCCCACTGGGGGGATTCGGGGAGATGGCGGCCCGCTACGGACGCGGCCTGGGATCTACCCCAACCTCATAGGTTCCGGGCGGCTTGCCCGGCTGAGGAGCCAGGGCTGAGCCGTTCCACTCAACCGGGGGGGCCATCGGGTCCTGATCGGTGCCGGAAGCCGCTGGAGCAGGATTGAGCTGAAGCTGAAAGCCTCCCTGCAAAGGGAGCACCAATTCACCCTCAGCGGCCCTGAGATCGGTCCGGCTGCCCGCCGGACTGCTGAGGATCAGGCGGGTGGGGCTCCGGAGTCGCACCACCAGGATTCCGTTCTGCTCCGGGCTGGATGGGCGGAGTCCAGGCTTCGGGGTCTCACCCAGCTGCCGGAGGGCCTGGCGAAGAACATCCTGCTCGAGAGGACGCAGCTCAGGCAGCAGCTGAAGCAGGGCGGCTTCCGGCTCAGGCTGCGGGTGTTGTGGGTCGGCGGGCAGCGGAGCGATCGGCGCCTGGCTCAGCAGGCCTTCGGCAGCCCGGCGCTGTTGCTCAAGGTTGAGGCCATAGATCAGGCCGAGGGTGAGCAGCCCGTACAGCACGCAGCCCTGCCAGCTGCGAAAC
The DNA here is from genome assembly GCA_035285465.1 of Cyanobacteriota bacterium. Taxonomy (GTDB): domain Bacteria; phylum Cyanobacteriota; class Cyanobacteriia; order PCC-6307; family Cyanobiaceae; genus UBA5018. The sequence continues at coordinate 1,422 of JAYKHC010000072.1, read as the reverse complement.
ATCTCGATCGATCCCGGCAGAAACCACCTCAGCGGTGACTGCCGCTCCCGCCCCGAGCCGGTCGGATCAGCCGGCGGCATCAGCGGATCAAGACTGCCCGACTCGAGCCTGAGCTGCTGTTCAATCAGCGGCAGCATCGTGCGCAGATAGGCCGGTTCCGGAAGCCGGTCACGCCAGCCCCGTTCCAGGGCCTCCAGCACGGGCGTGCTGATCCGGGTGTTCAGAGCCAGTTGGCGGAGGGTGAGACCTGCTGCCTCCCGTCGCTCGCGCAGCTGACGACCCGCAGACAGCGAGGGATCGACCCTGGGCTCAAGGGGAGGTGTCTCCACCTCGTTGCCCCATCGAAGCCGGCGCGGGAGCCAGCGACGGAGCCGGGCCGACATCTGGGAAGGCGGTGAGCTCAGGAGGGCGGAACGAGACCCCTCCATTCTCTCCGATCCAGGAGTCGCCATTCCCCCTCTTTGAGCGCACCCAGTTCGAGCGGTCCGATCGCCAGGCGCTGCAGATCAAGCACCGGGAAACCCAGCGTGGCGGCGGTACGACGAATCTGACGGTTTCGCCCCTCACCCATCACCACTTTCAGCCGGGTGGCCCCGGACGGACTGTTCAGCACCTCAAGGCCCACGGGCTGCGTGGGTCGGCCGTCGAGACTGACGCCCCGGCGCCAACGCTCCAGCACCGCAGCAGGAGGAGCCCCCTGGACCAGCACGAGGTACGTTTTGAGGTGGTTGTAACGCGGGTGCGTGAGCCGCAGGGTGAACTCCCCCTGGTTGGAGAGCAACAGGGCACCACGGCTTTCCGCATCCAGGCGACCGACGGGATGGAGGCCCCTGCCCTGCCGGAGCGTCGCTGGGAGCAGATCAAGAACCGTGGCTCGACCCTGCGGATCGTGGCAGCTGCACAGCACTCCCCGGGGTTTGTTCAGGAACAGCACGGTGGGTTCAGGGGTGGCCGCCAGGGGCCGACCGTCCACCAGAATCCGATCCCGGAGTCGGTGAGCCCTGTCCCCGAGCGCCGCCGGGGCCCCGTTGACCTGCACCAGCCCCGCGCGGATCAGGTCCTCAGCACGCCGGCGGGAACAGAGACCGGTGGCAGCAATCAGTTTCTGAAGCCGCTCGGAACCCTCGGCCGCAACCATCGCGATGGTGAAAAACACCCCCATCGTGGGGTGTGAAACCCCTGGCCAGTGGTGGTATCTTTTCGAAACTAAATTGTTTCGTAACCAGTCGGACCGCATGCCTTCCCTGCCCGTTGCCGCGGCTGATGGCTCCCACCTCGGCGGAGGTGACCTGGTCCGCAGCTATCTGCGTGATATCGGCCGCGTCCCCCTGCTCACCCACGAGCAGGAGATCACCCTCGGTCGCCAGGTTCAGGAGCTGATGCTGATCGAGGAGCTCGGCCAGGAACTCACCCTCCGCGCCG
>JAYKHC010000071.1:0-15699 GCA_035285465.1 Cyanobacteriota bacterium | reverse complement strand
GCTCGTCTCATCTGCCCGGTGAAACCGATCAGGCCGGCGGATCAGCCCTGGTCGAAATACCGCTTCCCGTCCGCTCGGTTGATGCTGGCCCTGCGCGCCGAGCGCCGCGTGAACTGGCTGACCGTCGGATTCGGCACCAGCGGGTCCACATGAGCCACCTGCTGCCAGAGCTCGCGCGGAGCCCAGCGCACGGTGTGCTGAACACGGTCATGGCGAACCACATGGCACCAACGGGTTCCTCCGCACTTCGGACAGAAGAGATCCTCGAGCCATTCGTTGCTCAGCACCAGCACGGGGTAGGCCTCGATCACCAGACGGGCCTTCTTGTCGCTCATGCCCCGGGCTCGCAATTCCTCAGGCTGGAGCAGGTGGAGGAAATACTTGCGTCCATTGCCATCGAGCCTCTGCTCGGGATGGGCAGGACAGAACAGTTCGCGGCGTCGCGGTCGACGATTCCGTCGCGGTGCGTCGTCGGAGGACCGCATCGGATCAACTCATCTCCCCCTACGCAACCATGCCCAACACCTGCCGCGCAATCCCCCGATTCGCATCATCCAGGCAGCGGGGATGCTTCAACGGGCCGGCGGGCTGAGAGAATCCGCCCAGACCAACCGGCCTGAGGCGGCATGACTGCGGCGGTGAGCACCTCCTTTGATTTCGCCGCCTACCTGGAGGGTGCCCGACAGAAGGTTGAAGCCGCGCTCGATGGCTCCCTGGCCCCGGAACAGCCGGCCAGCCTTCGTGACGCGATGCGCTACTCACTGCTGGCGGGAGGGAAGCGACTACGACCGATTCTCTGCCTCGCGGCCTGTGAGCTCGCGGGGGGCAGCAGCGTTCAGGCGATGCCCACCGCCGTCGCTCTTGAGATGATCCACACCATGTCGCTGATCCATGACGATCTGCCCGCCATGGACAACGACGACCTCCGCCGCGGCCGGGCCACCAACCACAAGGTGTACGGGGAAGCGACAGCGATTCTTGCCGGCGATGCCCTGCTCACCCGGGCCTTTGAGATGGTCGCCCTGCGCAGCCCCGGTGTACCGCCCGAACGTCTGCTTTCCGTGGTGGGCGAGCTGAGCCTGGCAGCAGGAGCTCCCGGGCTGGTGGGCGGCCAGGTGGTGGATCTGGAAAGCGAGGGCAAGGATGTCGATCTCGACACCCTCGAATACATCCACCTCCACAAGACGGGGGCACTTCTGCGTGCCTGTGTGATCTGCGGCGCTCTGATCGCAGGAGCTCCCCAGCCTCTGCTCGACGCCCTGCACACCTTCGCACGAGGAATCGGCCTCGCCTTTCAGATCATCGATGACATTCTGGATGTCACCGCCAGCAGTGCCCGGCTGGGCAAGACGGCCGGGAAGGATCTCACCGCTGACAAGACCACCTATCCGAAACTGCTGGGCATCCAGGAATCCAGGCAGCGGGCCGACGCTCTGGTGGCAGAGGCGAAAGACGCCCTCAGCCCCTATGGTGCCGGGGCGATGCCCCTGCTGGCTCTGGCTGATTACATCACCAGCCGCGACCGATGACGGTCGATTCATCGCAGGCGAACCTCCACGTTCTGCATGAGCTTCTCGACAATGGGCCGCTGTGGTGGGGGCTGATCGCCTGTGGGCTGGCCCAGCTCTCCAAGCTGATCGTGGAGCTGCTCGTGCACCGTCGCTGGAACCCCCGGGTTCTGATTGAAACCGGCGGCATGCCATCCAGCCACTCCGCCCTGATCACCGGCAGCACGGCCTGCCTCGGACTCACTCTCGGATGGGACGATCCGCTGTTCGGATTGGCGGCGATTCTCTGCTTCATCGTGCTGTACGACGCCAGTGGTGTTCGCCGTCACGCCGGACTGATCGCCACCAGGGTCAACGAAATCCCTTCCGAAATCTGGCCGGCGTCCCCGCAGCACCCCCTCAAGGAGTCCCTCGGACACACACGCCTGGAGGTTCTGGTGGGCAGCCTGATGGGCCCAGCCATCGCACTGCCGGGTCTGGTTCTGGTGGGATCCCCGCTCCAGCTGGCCCTGAACATCGGGTTGTTGAATCCGATCGGGTGATCTCTGCACTCCGATCGGCGGCGGATGGCTGACACCGCGGCGCTCACGACCGACCAGCAGACTGCGGCGGCCGCGTTTCTGGACTGGCTGGAGGCCCCGGAGGAAGGCAGGCCCTTCGTGTTGAGCGGCTACGCCGGGACAGGAAAGACGTTCCTCTCGATGCGACTGCTGGCGGCGGCCGACCAGAACGGTCTCTGCTGGACAGTGGTGGCCCCCACCCACAAAGCCGTTGGGGTGCTGCGCCACAACCTCGATCGGGCAGGCCTCAGGCCCACCTGGTTCCCCTCCACGATCCACCGGCTGCTGCGTCTGAAGCTCAAGCGGGAAGGGGATCGTGAACGCTGTGAACCCTCGGTACAGACCGACACGGCTCTGGAAAATCTGGGCCTGGTGCTGATCGACGAGGCCTCGATGCTCGATGCGCCACTGCTGGAGATCACCCTGCGGTGTGCCCATTCCTTCCGCACCCGCCTGGTCTTTGTGGGGGATCCGGCCCAGTTACCCCCGGTCGGCGAGTCGGTCAGTCCGGTTTTCGCTCTGGGACGGGCGGCCCGGGCCGAACTTCGCCATGTGGTGCGCCACCAGGGCCCGGTGTTGCGGCTGGCCACCGGCATCCGTGAACAGACCCTGCCCTGCCGGCGGCCACCGCCGCTGCCACCCATCCGCACCAACCTGGGTCAGGTGGCTCTGCTGGCGCCACCGGAATGGCTCGCCGCTGCCCAGGAGGCCCTGCGCCGCAGCGCCGAAACGGACAATCCCGATTTCGCCCGGATCCTCTGCTACACCAATCGTCGCCTTGAACACCTGGTTCCGATCGCCCGCCGGGCTCTTCATGGCGAGATGGCCGATCAGCTGCCGGTGCTGCCCGGGGAGGTGCTGATCTCACGCATGGCCGTGATGGCACCGGCCTGCCGGGAAGGGGAGGAGCAGGCGGAGGAACCCGACATGGTTCTGGGCTCCAACCGGGAGCTTCTGGTGCGGGATGTCACCCCCGAGCGCTGCGACCTCGCCGAGTTCGGACTGAGTCAGGCCGATCTCGGCAACGAGCTGCTGGCGGGAAGCCTGGCGGTGCCGCTGATCGACACCCTCGTGGCGGAGGTGCAGGCCGGGGAGACCCGACTCAGTCTCCGCGTCCAGCCTCCGGTGGGCTCACCCGGCAGAACAGCCCTCGACGCTGTGCTCAACCAGCTGCGTCAGCAGGCTCGCCAGGCCGGCCAGGAAGGCCGCAGATCCGAGGGGAAGGCCCTGTGGCGAAGGTTTTTCCTGATCCGTGATGCGTTCGCATCGTTGGGGCCGGCCGCTGTCCTCACCGTGCACCGAGCCCAGGGCAGCACCTTCGCCGAAGTGTTCGTGGATGCGGATGTGTTCTGGCCCAGCGATGAGCAGCTGCGGCGGCAACTGGCCTATGTGGCTGTCAGCCGGGCCAGCCAGGCCGTCAGCCTGATGGCCGGGGCCGGCTCCCGTGCCGATCAGCAGCGATGGCTGGAGTGGTTGACCTCCGAGGAGGATTGACCACCCGCGGCCTGTCAACGACGGATATCGAACCAGTCGGCTCCTGTCGGGGCCTGAGGCGCCACAACCACGCTGCTGACGATCGCAGACGCCGGCCCGTGTTCGCACCACAGCCTCAGCTCACCGAGACGCTGGGGATCTCCCTCCGCCTCAACCTCCACCGAGCCATCCGCCTCATTGCGAACCCAGCCACCGAGGCCCAGTTCGTTGGCACGGTTGCGGCAGGCCGCCCGGTAGCCCACACCCTGGACCTGCTGGCCACGCACGGTCAGACGCCAGCGCTCGCTTGAGGACTGGAGACGGGGTTCACTGGCCAGCAGGAAACGTCGCTCGTCTGCGGCGGCACGACGCGCCCGCAGGCTGCGGCTAGACGTGAGGGAATCTCCGGGCATCCAGCCCAGTGGAGGTGCAGCCAGCTGGCGTGAACGTTCAGCGCGGTCCATCCTTCGATTCGAGAAGCCACTCCCCAGCCTTCAACTTGCCACAGTCGCTCCCTTCCCACCACGGATCGCCCTGGAACGGGTGCTGAAGGTTGCAACTGCCAACGATGAAATTCGTGCGCGGGCACCACTTCGCCCCGTCGCACCAGCAGGCCGTCAGCACAGGCCGTGGCCTGCCTGTAGCCAAGGCTCAGATCCCCCTTCGAGGCACGGAACGGAAGCAGGCCGGCCATGGCATGGGGAACGCCTTCCGGATCAACCAGAGACTCTCCCAGCAGAAGCAGACCGCCGCATTCCGCCACGATGGGACTGCCCCGGCTCGCAGCCCGTCGCAGCGATTCGAGGCTGACCCGGCTGGCGGCGAGCTGACCGGCATGAAGCTCCGGATAGCCGCCGGGCAACAGCACGCCACGGCAGTCTGGAGGTAAGGGTTGATCCGCCAGTGGACTCCACGGCAGCGGCTCGATCCCGAGAGCGTCGAGAAATTCAGCCGCCTCCGGGTAACGGAAGTGGAAGGCCGCGTCGCTGGCCACAGCCATCGGCAGGGGGGCGGCAGCCCCGGTCTGCTGCTGACCCAGACGCCACGGGATCGGGTGGCGGGGATCGGAGGGCGGGAGCGGTGGGGCCAGCAGGGGCCAGAGGCGATCCAGATCCAGATGCTCACGGGCCAGGGTCGCCCAGCCTGCCTGCCGTTCGGGGAGATCCTGCAGTTCGTGGGCGGGATGAAGCCCGAGGTGGCGTGAGGGCAGATCCAGCAGTGGAGTGGGGGGGATCACCCCCAGCAGGGGCATGCCGATGCTGGCCAGGGCTTCCGCCAGCAGCTGCCTGTGGCGCTGGCTCGACACCCGGTTGAGCACCACGCCGGCCAGCAGAACCGGCCGCGGCAGGCAGGTGAGAGCATGGTCTCGGAACCCTTTCACCAGGGCCGCCACCGACCCGGCCTGGCGGGAAGCCTCCACCACCAGCACCACCGGCAGATCGAGCTGAGCCGCCACAGCAGCCGAACTGCCCTCCGTGCCTGAGCCCAGGCCATCGAACAGCCCCATCACCCCCTCCACCAGCACCAGCTCGGCGCGGCTTCCGTGCCAGTGAAAGCTCCGCTCCACCCAGTCCTCGCCGCAGAGCAGGGGGTCAAGGTTTCGGCAGGCCAGACCGCTCACCCGGCTCAGCAGCTGGGGATCCAGATAGTCGGGCCCCACCTTGAAGGGCTGCAGCCGCAGCCCCCGCTGCCGGGCGACCGCGGCCAGAGCCAGACTCAGCAGGGTCTTGCCACTGCCGCTGCAGGGGGCCGCAATCAGGCAGGGCAACGCTCGAGGGTCAGAACGGCAGCAGCCTGGCAGCGATCGGGGCCGCCGAAGCCAGCAGCGGACTGGTGGAATCGTGGCTCCCCCCCAGCAGCCGGGCCAGTTCCTTCTCCTCGCTCTCGATCGGCAGGGGCACCACCTCCTCAGCCAGTTCCATGCTGGCCATGCCGCCGGATTCAAGGCGCATGCAGCCTCCGGATTCCGAGCAGAGGATCACGCACAGTGGCGCTCCACTGGCGCGCTGACAGATCAGACGCAGGCCCACCAGGGCGCCCGGGTGTGTCTGGGGGACCCCGACAGGCACCGGCATCAGCCGGAACTGCACCGTCTGGCCGTCCGTACGCTGGAACTCCGCCCCGATTCCGTGGCCATCACTGCCCGGCACGGTGAAGCTGTTCACCAGATGCCAGCCCAGGCGATCGGCGATCCAGGCCGCCAGCAGCAGACCCTTCACGGGATGATCGCCCTCCACGTCGATGTCGAGCTGAACCACGTGGGCCAGAGCATCCCGACGGGCCGGCGGATCAAAGACCATCGCCAGCGATTCGCGCCAGGTGCGCAGCCGCAGCCAGTTGAGGTCGTTGATCGCCTGGCCGGTGCCGATCCGTTCCACCAGCAGATCGAGGCAGCGGCGAGGGGTCCCCAGGGAGCTGTCCACCACCAGCCGGGTCTGGGGCGGCGCCAGCTTCTGGAGCAGCTCAGGCCCCTCATCAAGGCTCGAATTCCACCACACCCAGCACGGCAGCTCCGGGTGAATCAGAGGACTCACCAGATCCAGAGCCTGGTGCAACGCCCCCAGGCCGCCGCGAAGCACCACCACATCACCACAGGCGGAACCGGCGCCGCCGTCCTCAGGCAGAGGGCAGTAGGCCGCCACCAGCGTCTGCAGCGGCTGAGCGGGGTCGAGGGTGGGCGCCAGCGTGATCAGCCTCCGAGGCATGTGGGCACTGATCGCCCCTTCCACGAACTGACCGCGCAGATCCTCGGCCTGATGGTCGCCGGGCTGTTGCCCGAGCGCCCAGGCCAGCCGGGGATCCATCGGTGCCGTGCTGATCGGCAGGGAACAGGGCCCCACCTCAGCACGGGCGGCATCCAGCAGGTCTGGGCTCACCAGGCCGGTGATCGGGCCATCGGCCCGGCCGATCCGCACCAGCTGCTGTTCGAGCCACGATCCCTCCCACACCACCAGCGAGAAGGTGGCGGCACCGCTGGAACGCTCGAGATCGTGCTGCCACAACCGCTCGAGGTGGTCGATCAGATCGCTGGGAGGCAGGGCCGTGGGGGCCTGCAGGGTGAGCTGGGTGGTCATGACTGACGGTGAGGAGGGTGGGATTCGGATCTCAGGGACGGCGCCAGGCCAGACCGTCGTCGGCCAGCAGCATGTCAGCGGCGGCAGGGCCCCAGGTGCGTGACTCGTAGGGCTGCACCGGCAGCTGCCAGGGCGCATCCTCCATCAGCTTCAGCAGGGGGGTGTACAGCCGCCAGGCCGCTTCCACCTCGTCGTTGCGGGTGTACAGGGTGGGATCGCCCAGCATCGCGTCGGCCAGAAGCCGCACATAGCCCTCATCGCTGGGCTCTCCGAAGCTCTCGTCGTAGCTGAAGGCCATGTCCACCGGGCGGCTGCGCATGCCGGAACCGGGCGCCTTCACCTCGAAGCGGAACTCCGCTCCTTCATCGGGCTGGATGCGCAGGATCAGCTGATTGGAGATCGGAGCACCGCCGGCGGCATCGAACAGGTGCACCGGAGCCTCCCGGAAGGTGAGCACCACCTCGCTCACGCGCTTGGGCAGGCGCTTACCGGTGCGCAGGTAGAAGGGAACACCCTGCCAGCGCCAGTTGTTGATGAACAGCTTCATCGCCACATAGGTTTCTGTGGTGCTGTTCGGGTTCACGCCGGGCTCCTGTCGGTACCCCGGGATCGGATTCGACCTGGATCCACCCGCGCCGTACTGACCGCGCACGCAGCATTTCCAGGGTTCCTCCTCATGAGCGAGGTGGGCGGCCTGCAGCACCTTGGCCTTCTCATTGCGCATCGCTTCAGGATCGAAGCGTCCGGGAGCCTCCATGGTGGTGAGGGCCAGCATCTGGGTGAGGTGGTTCTGCACCATGTCGCGCAGCGCTCCACTGGTTTCGTAGTACCCGGCGCGTTCTTCCACACCCACCGTCTCAGCGGCGGTGATCTGCACGTGCGAGATGTAGTTCCGGTTCCAGATCGGCTCAAAGATGGTGTTGGCGAACCTCAGCACCAGGATGTTCTGAACGGTCTCCTTGCCGAGGTAATGATCGATCCGGAAGATCTGTTTTTCCTGGGCACAGGTGAGCACGCTGCGGTTGAGCTCCTGAGCGCTGCCGTAATCCCGGCCGAAGGGCTTCTCGATCACCACCCGACTGCGCTCGGCATCGGCGAGCAGTCCGGCTGCAGCCAGGGCACGGGTGCCGCTGCCGTAGAAGGTGGGAGAGACCGAAAGGTAGAAGGTGCGGTTGCTGCGGGTAGCCCGCTGACGATCGATCGCCTCCAGCCGTTCAGCCAGTCTGGCGATCGTGGCCGGGTCGGAGAGGTCGGCCGGTTCATAGAACAGGCCCTGACTGAACCGCTCCCAGGCCGGCTTGTGTTCGGCGATGGTGCTTGCCAGCGCATCAGCCATCCGGGAACGGAACTCCTCATCGCTCCAGGGACGGCGCGCACAGCCGATCACCGCGAATTCACTGGGGAGACGCCTCTGCCGATAGAGCTCGAAAAGAGCCGGAATCAGCTTGCGATGGGTGAGGTCTCCACTCGCCCCGAAGATCACCAGGCACTGGGGAGGAATCACCCGTTCCTGGCGTAGCCCAACCCGGAGGGGATTGGTGAGCACGCTACTCATCGCAGCCCGACGTCTGCTTCTGGTTTAACGACAGCGCTGGCCCGCCCCCGAAGATCGGGGAATTTGTGACGGATCCTGTGCGCAAACCAAAAAAAGCCCGGCCCTTGCGAGCCGGGAAAAGAAAACCAGCTGACCGGAAACCTGCGGACCGGAAACCGTCAGTAGGTTTCCACGTGCCAGCGGTCCTGCTTCTTGAGCTGAGGCCGCAGCGTTGACCAATCCAGACCCTTGGCGGCGGCGGCGGCCGTCATCGCCTCGTCGATGCCGGGCTCCATTCCCTTGAGACCGCACATGTAGACATGGGTCTTGGGATTTTCGATCAGGGCGAAGATCTCATCGGCATGTTCCAGAACCCGGTCCTGGATGTACATGCGACCGCCTCGGGCGTTCTGCTGCTCACGGCTGATCGCGGTGGTGTAGCGGAAGTTCTCGGGGAAGTCCGCCTGATAACGCTTCAGATCGTCGTCGTAGAGGAGATTGGGGGTCTTCGGTGCGCCCATGAACAGCCAGGCCAGTCCGCGGAACTGGTAATCGGGATTCTTGGCGCGTTCACCCGGTTCGAACATGCGGCGCAGGTAGGCGCGCATCGGCGCGATGCCTGTGCCGGTGGCGAGCATGATCACCGTGGCGTCCTCATCCGCGGGCAGCAGCATTTCCTTGCCGACCGGGCCGGTGATCTTCACCTTCGCCCCCGGTTCAATGTCGCAGAGGAAGGTGGAACAGACCCCGTTGATCTGCTCACCGTCCTTTTCATACTGCAGCTGGCGAACGCAGAGTGAAACGGTCGAGGCCTCGAGGTTGTCGCCATGCCTGGTGCTGGCAATCGAGTAGAGGCGAAGCTTGTGGGGCTTCCCGTTGGCGTCGGTTCCATCGGGAATGATGCCGATGCTCTGACCTTCCACGTAGCGCAGCTGGGGGTCTCCAGCGGCCAGGTCGAAGGTGATGTGGTTCACCCGGCCGATGGCTCCCTCGCCGACAAGGCTGTAGTTGTCTGTGACGGTGCCGATGAAGGGGGTCTTGGGTTTGTAGGTGTTGACTGGAACGTCAGCGTGGGACACGGGCGCTTTCGACTTGGGGGCAGAAACGGCCTCGGGCTGGGCAGGGGATGGGGGAACCGCAGGGGTTTCGACGGCCTGATCGCCGAGCACGGCGGTGATCCGGCCACCCTGGCGGGCGATCGTGGTCATCAGACTCTGCAGCTGCCCGTACGGGACTGTGAGCCGGCGTTGAGCCTGACGCTGCTTGCCGATGCCGAGAGATTCCACCACGACGGTGAACATCCGACCATCGGACTGGGATGCACGGCCCGTGGAAACCCGCATGCAATCACTCCCAGAACAGAGGCCTGATCATAGAGAATCGACCTGTGACGCCAGATCGGGTGTTGGCAAACCGAAGGGAGCGACATCAGCCTCCGATCGCGGTTAGCGTTGCTGGCCAGAACACAGGCACGTGGATTCTTGGCCCAGCTGCTTGCCCGGCCCACCCCGTTCTCTGAGGCCATGCCGGCCACCTCTCCAGGGATCTGCAGTCTTGACACCATCCAGCAGGAGATGGAGCGTCTCCCCGGGGGGACACGACGTCTCGCCGTTCAGCTGCGGACTGACCTCGACAGCCAGTGGCTGTGGGCTGTGCTCACCGACTACAGCAACCTGAGCCGGTTCATCCCCAACCTCGAGAGTTCGCGCCTGCTCTGGAGGCGTGGCAACACGGTGGGGCTCGAGCAGGTTGGCACTCAGACGTTCTGCGGTCTCCGGTTCACCGCAAGAGTGGAGATCGAACTGGTGGAAGATCTCAGCAACGGCCAGCTGCGCTTCCGGATGACCCGCGGCGATTTCCGCCGCTTCGAGGGGTGCTGGTCTGTTCACAGCAGCGATGGCGGGAGCTCCCTGCTGTATGAGCTCACGGTGCAGGGTCGGCCGGGCATGCCCATCGCCCTGATTGAACAGCGACTGCGGGAGGATCTGGCCAGCAACCTGAGGGGGGTGCAGAGGGAGGCCAAGCGTCGCTCAGCTGCCGTGAATGCTGGCTGACTGCCGGATCAACACTGCGATCCAGAGCTTCGATCCAGATCGTCGATCCAGAGCGTTAATGAATCCATACCCCCAAGGGGATTCGAACCCCTGTCGCCTCCGTGAAAGGGAGGTGTCCTAGGCCTCTAGACGATGGGGGCGAGGCCCCGGGTTGAACAGGAGGAGGAGCCCTGGAAGCGGGATGTCCTTCTCTGAACCCGACCCGTTGAAGTTACGGGGGAGTGGGGCCCTCCGTCAAGCATCCGAGCGGCTCAGGCCGACCGGGTCAGCCCTGCCCGGTCCAGACCGGCACCGTGAAGTGAAAACAGGCCCCCTCTCCCGGTTCCGAGACGACCCAGATCCGGCCCCCGTGGGCCTCGGTGATGCGCCGACACACCGAGAGGCCCACCCCGAATCCGGAGGTGCCCTGGGAGGTCTGGGGCAAGCGCACGCGATCGAGAAAGATTCGCTGTTGTTCCTCCAGGGGAATGCCCGGACCGCTGTCGCTCACACTCACCTGAACCCACTGGCTGGTGCGATGCATCAGGCTGAGGCTCACCCGACCACCATCGGGGGTGTACTTGAAGGCATTCTCAAGAAGGTTGAGCAGCACCTGTCGCATCCGCCGCTGATCCGCAAAGACATCCGGCAGGTCGGTGGGGATGTCGGCCAGCAGCTCAAGACTCCGACCCACCCACAGCTTCTCGAGTTCGAGGATCGCCTCGGCTGCGATGCCCCCCAACGACAGGCGCTGAGGGTTGAACAGGGCCTCCCAGCGGGTGGTGCCGACCTCCAGAAGATCGGCGGAAAGGTCCTGAATGTCATCGAGCCGGCGACGGACCACGTCCAGAAGGCGAGGGCCGTCGATCTGCCCGAGGTCATGGCTCTGGATGGCCAGTTTTGCCGCTGTCAGCGGAGTCCGCAGTTCATGGGCCACCATGCGCAACAGCCGCTCCTGAACCCGCAGCCGCTCGATCAGCGTCTCGTTTTCCTGACGCAGCACCAGAAGCTGATCTTCCAGCTTGAGCTCCCTCTGGCTGCGGCTGCCGTCCAGTTCCGGCGGGCTCAGGCTCATCCCCAGGCTGGTGACCACTTCCATCTGTTGCCAGCGGGGAAGCCAGCTGCGCAGCTGGGTGAGGATCGTGTTGCCGGCGAACACCTGCCGCGGTGGTGGACTCAGCTTCACCAGGGCCGGTGTGGCAACCAGCCGGTGCAGCTCAAGCAACTCAGGCTGCTGGGCTGGATCCGCGATCTCCAGGGAAACCTCAAAACCACAGTCCTCATGGTTGAGGAACTGAAGCAGCGACCTGAGATCCGAGCCTGCCAGGTGGTAGCGGGCCGCGATCAGCAGCAGCTTCAGCTGCTTGCCCTTGGGCTCGGAAGATCCCCGATTCGGACGGCCATCCTGACCCTCAGCACCTGACGGACCGGGAGGCATTCCGGAGGAGCCATCGGATGCCGTTGGAAAGCTGGGACCTCTCACTGGACAATTTTACTTAATGAGAGTTTGGGCAGGCCCGGCCGGCCTCGCTAAGACAGGTTCAAAGGATTCCGGGATGCAGGGAGCAGAACATGGCTGGGTTGGCTGACGGTGAACTGGCCCAGCGGGTGAGGCCCTACCGACCGGTGTCCGCCGGGCTGGGGGAAGCGGGTCGGAGCCGGATCCGACTGGACAGCAATCTGAGGCGTTGGTTTTCGAGAAACCTCGGACTGTGGAGATCGCGAAGGCTGTATTTCTTCGCCGACGGCGAGGCCCTGCGCGTGGACATGATGCTGCGGGTCGAGGCCTTCAGTGAGCCTGTGGAAGGGGACGCGGCTTACCGCTTCACCTGGTGGCCGGAAAATGATCATCAGTTCTTCGAGAAGAAGCCCCGCTTCGTTCCCACGGGCACCATGGAGGCCTACCTGTGTGGTCATCAGTTGCGTCGCAACGTGGGTTACCTGTGCGGTTCACCCACCCGCAGCCAGATCCGCCAGGTTGATGAACATGAGCTGATCTTTGAATCCCATTACCAGGCCTGGGACATCCTTGAGCACATCCGACTGGTGGATCAGGACCGTTACAGGGCTCGCTCGATCTACAGCTGGAAGGACGGCGTGCTTGAGCTGGCGGAAACCCACCATGAAATCCGGGTGGAACCGGCCGGATCCGATCTTTCCTGAACCTCCCTTCCTGATGATGGTGACCCATGGCTGAGGTGCGCCTCTCCGACTACCGGCCCGCTCCCCAGCTGCTTGAGCGAACCGACCTCACGGTCCAGCTGCACACGGATCACACCGAGGTGGCGGCCAAACTGGTCTTCTGCCCCAATCCACTCTCCGAGCCGGGCCCCCTGCGGCTGATGGGGGTCGACCTGGAGCTGCTGGAGCTTCACCTCGATGGAGCGCCCCTGACCGACAACGCGTTCAGCCGCCATCACGACCATCTGGAGATCCACGAACCTCCTGAGCGCCCCTTCCTGCTGGAGAGCCGGGTTCGGATCCGACCCTCCACCAACTCCACCCTTGAGGGGCTCTACGTGAGCGGCGGGCTGTTCACAACCCAATGCGAAGCGGAGGGGTTCAGGCGCATCACCTTCCACCCGGACCGACCGGATCTGCTGAGCCGCTTCCGGGTGCGAATCGAGGCGGACAGGGACAGCTGTCCGGTGCTGCTCTCCAACGGGAACTGCATTGAGACCGGAGAACTCCCGGACCAGGCAGGGCGTCATTACGCCCTCTGGGACGATCCGTTCCCCAAGCCTTCCTACCTCTTCGCTCTTGTGGCAGGCCGCCTCGAGGAAGTGAACGACAGCTTCGTCACCTCCAGCGGCCGCCGCGTGCTGCTGCGCATCCACGTCGAGCCGGGAGATGCGCCCTACACCGGGCACGCCATGGCCTCGCTGAAGCGGGCGATGGCCTGGGATGAACAACGCTACGGGCTGGAGTACGACCTGGATCAGTACAACGTGGTTGCGGTGCGCCACTTCAACATGGGCGCCATGGAAAACAAGAGCCTCAATATCTTCAACTCAAAGCTTGTGCTCGCTGACGCCGAAACGGCCACTGATTCTGAGCTTGAACGGATTGAGAGTGTGATCGCCCATGAGTATTTCCACAACTGGACGGGCAACCGCATCACCTGCCGAGACTGGTTTCAGCTTTCGCTGAAGGAGGGTCTGACCGTTTTCCGCGACCAGGAATTCACAGCCGATCAGCATGGGGCGGCTCTCAGTCGGATCGGGAATGTAGCCGTTCTTCGGAACAGCCAGTTCAGGGAAGACGCAGGACCCACGGCCCATCCTGTTCAACCCGACCGCTATCAGGCAATCGACAACTTCTACACCACAACCATCTACGAGAAAGGAGCAGAAGTGATTCGCTGCCTCCACACCTTGCTGGGGGAGAAGAGCTTCATGGCCGGAATGTCTCTCTACGTGAGTCGCCATGATGGAGAGGCGGCCACGTGCGACGACTTCCTTCGGGCCATGGAGGACGGGGCCAGCGGCGCCGCAGCCGCCTCCCCCGACCCTGAGCGAACCTCCCCCGGATTCGATTTTCAGCGGTTTCGACGCTGGTACACCCAGGCGGGAACCCCGGTTCTGCATGTTCAGCGCCACTGGGATGGACAGAACGGTGTGCTCGAACTGCAGATCCGCCAGTTCACAGCCCCGACACCCGGGCAGCCCGAGAAGCAGCCTCTGGTTCTCCCCCTTGTGGTCGGGCTGATCGATCAGGCCGGTGAACCGCTCGAGGTGCGGATCGAAGGGGAGACCCGGCAGGAGGCCCGCCAGGCCACCCTTCCTGGTGACTGGGGATGGGGAAGTCGGCTGCTGGTGATTGACAGACCCGAGCACACCCTGAAGCTGGTGGGTCTGCCGCCCCATGCCCATCCACCGGCGCTGTCGGTGCTGCGCCGGTTCTCAGCTCCGGTCCGGCTTGAGCTCGGTCGCCCGTCAGCCGAGCTGGTCCACCTGCTGGCCAGCGACAGTGATCCCTTCGCGCGCTGGGATGCCGGTCAGATTCTGCTGCGGCAGGCTCTCCTGGCCAGGGCCAGAACCGGGGGGCGGCCTGAGGGCGCAGGGGATGAACGGCTGGAAAGCGAACTCATGGATGCCTACCGGCGCATCCTGGGCGACCCCACCCTGTCTGAAGCCAGTCGTGCCGCTCTGATGGCCTTCCCAGGCCTGGGGGAGCTGGAGGATGCCGCGGTCGAGCAGGGCCTCGAACCCGACCCACCGGCCCTGTTCGGCGCAGCGATGGGGTTGCAGCGCCGGTTCGGTCTGGCCCTGGCCGAGCCCCTCACCTCGACCCTGGAGCGTTGCCGGGCCCAGTGGCCGCTGAGCTGGCCGGCGGGCCATGGCGACCGTCAGCTCACCGCGGCCATCTGGCGCTGGCGCGTGGCCGCCGGAGATCAGGCTGTGATCGCCGCGGCTGCGGCCGCGGTGGAGAGCCCCTCGATGACCCTGGCTCGCGCCGGCCTGAGTGCCCTTCAGAACCATCCCCTGCCTCAGCGCCAGCAGGCCATGGACGGTTTCTTCCGGCGCTGGATGGATCGCCCGGTGATTCTCGATGCCTGGTTCGCGCTGGAGGCAGCAGCTCCGTTCGGCGATGGTCTTGAGCGGGTGGCTGGTCTTCTGGCCCATCCGCGCTTCGACCCCAGCGCACCGAATTCGGTGCGGGCGGTGCTGGGTGGACTTGCAGGAAATGCACCGGTGTTTCATGCGACCGATGGCCGCGGCTACCGGTTCATGGCCCACCGGATCGCCGAACTGGATCAACGCAATCCGATCACGGCGTCGCGACTGGCCAAGATCTTCAGCCGCTGGCGGAGCTACGCACCGGAACGGCGTGCGCAGCTCCGCCAGGCGCTGGAAGCCCTCGCTGAAGCCCGGCTCTCCACCAACACCCGCGAGGTGGTGGAGCAATGCCTGGCGGCCGGCTGAATCAGCCGCCGCGCAGCAGCTGCCGAAACCCGAGTCGGCGCCGCTCCGGGCCCTCAGGACCGGCGTGAACCCCCCACAGACCTTCCCAGTAGAAGAAGATCACCCCGTGGCCACGCTCCAACGAGAGCCTGGTCTTGGTTCCAAGCGTCGCCATGTCCGGGGTGCGGCCTCCGAAACCGGCCAGGATTCCGATCTCAACAGGCAGCCCCCACTGGCGCGCCTTGAGCAGGGCGGGCTGATTCAGATCCCGTTCAAAACCGGCCAGGGAGTAGGCGTAGTTCTGCACCACCAGATCATCGATGAGCTCCCCCAGGGCCCAGATTTCCCAGTCCTGCAACCACTTGTTGTAAGCATGGCGAAACGGCCCTGGAGACAGGCTGATCACCCTGCGATGAGCCGGGGACACTGCGGCTGAACCCGGGCTGGCCCTGAGGCTGGTCCGGAGCTGCCGGAGCAGGTCGGTGAGCCGGTGGCGTCTCCAGCGCATCCAGGATCGTTCGGTGTGATCATCGGGGGGTTCCCGGCCCGTTTCGGCCCGGTAGAGATCACGGGTGAACGGGTCATACCCGAGTTCCACCGGCCAGGCGAAATG
>JAYKHC010000070.1:0-4983 GCA_035285465.1 Cyanobacteriota bacterium | reverse complement strand
CTGGTGGAGAAAGCCCAGAAGGAGGTGGAACTGGCCGATGTGGCGAGGATGCAGCAGAAACTTCAGGAAGCCACCTTTGACTTCTCGGACTTCGTGCAGCAGATGCGCCTGATCAAGCGCATGGGCTCCCTCGGAGGCCTGATGAAGCTGATCCCGGGGATGAACAAGATTGACGAGGGCATGCTCAAGCAGGGCGAGCAGCAACTCAGGAAAATCGAGGCGATGATCGGATCGATGACCCCGGGCGAACGGGATGATCCCGATTTGCTGGCGTCCAGTCCGAGTCGCCGCCGTCGGATCGCCTCGGGAAGTGGTCACACTTCGGCAGACGTTGACAAGATGCTGGCCGATTTTCAGAAGATGCGGGGTTTCATGCAGCAGATGACCCGCGGTGGCATGCCCGGAATGGGTGGCTTTCCTGGGATGGCTGGGATGCCGGGCATGGGTGGCTTCCCCGGTGGGATGCCAGCTGCTGGCATGCCCAAAGGCGGTCGTGGCGGTGCTGCACCTCGTCCGGCCCGTCCCGCCAAGAAGCGCAAGGGCTTCGCTGATCTCTGAGCACCCCTACGGTTACACTGGATCTTTGCAAAGCCAGCGGAAATTTCCGATGATCAAGCTCCGCCTGAAGCGGTTCGGCAAGAAGCGTGAAGCCAGCTTCCGCCTCGTGGCCGTCAACAGCACCTCGCGCCGCGACGGTCGTCCGCTCGAGCAGCTTGGCTTCTACAACCCCCGCACCAAGGAAGCCCGGCTCGACACCGAGGCGATCCGTGCCCGCCTGGCCCAGGGTGCTCAGCCCACTGACAGTGTTGTCTCCCTGCTGGAGCGTGGCGGTCTGCTCGAGAAAACGCTGAAGCCGTCTGTCGTGATCGGTCAGAAGAAGCAAGCTGCCGCCCGCGAGGCAGCCGCCCGGCTGGCGGCAAAACAGGCCGCGGAGGCAGCGGCCGCTGCATCAGAGGACGCCTGAACCCTCAAGCAAGCTCGGCGACTTCGCATCCCCTCGGTCATGCCCGCGGTCATTGCCATTGCCAGCTTTCTCACCTAAGCGCTGAGCTTCTGGTTCACCAGGCCGGTCCCTGGCTATTTCTTCACCATCCTTTTTCGGTTCAATGGCGACCGTGTCCTCGCCATGGACGTTTCGCAGCAATGCCTTTGACTGCGATGTAGGTGACCTCCAGCCGGGATCCCATGCTCGCAGCTGGGCTGATTGCCTCGCTTCGCTTCGCCAAATCCGGCATCCGCACGGCTGTTTCCGTGGTTGGCGTACTGCAGCGGCCCAAGGCTGAGATGCAGAGCATCGATTGAGCCGAAGATGGCCGATGGGGAGATCCGCACTGCTGATCCCATTCGGAAGCACCCGGATCCTGGATGGCGCTGGCAAGATGACTAAAGACGTTTGATCTGAGCCATGCCGGCCAGCAGCAATTTCCAGGAAGCGATCCGTCAGGCCCAGGCCGGTGCGCTCGTCGGTCCGAATGTGGTGAACAAGGCCCTTCCCTATGTGGGAGGGGGCATGGTTCTCACCGCAGCCGGTGTGATGGGCGGACTCACCCTGCTGGCATCCAACCCGGCCGGGTTCATGCCCCTGTTCTGGGTGGCCTTGATCGGCAATTTCATTCTCTTCTTCGTGGCTCAGAACGTGGCCATGAAGGCCAACAACGCCACAGCCCTCCCCCTGCTGTCGGCGTACAGCCTGATCACCGGTTTCACGCTCAGCGGAATCGTCGCGCTGGCGATTGGAACAGCAGGAATCGGAGCCATCGGTACGGCCGCCCTGGCCACCGGCGTGACCTTTGTGGCCGCTTCACTGGTGGGTCGGCGCATGAGCGACAACGTCGGTCAGGCCCTCAGCGGCGTGGTCGGTCTGGGCATCGTGGGCCTGCTGATCGCCATGGTGGTCCAGATCGTCGGTGGCATCTTCGCTCCCGGCATGTTCCACACAACAGGCTTCGAACTGATGATCGCCGGATTCGGCACGGTGTTGTTCGTGGGAGCGGCCTTCGTTGATTTCTACACGATGCCCCGCACCTATCGAGATGATCAATATCTGGCCGGTGCTCTGGGGATGTATCTCACCTACATCAACCTCTTCATCTTCATCCTGCGACTGATCATTGCTCTCAACGGTGGGGGCCGTCGCGACTGATCATCTCTGTCAACCGGCTGCGGCAGCTGTCGGTTGACATGCCCCTTAAAGTCTTTAAAGAGAATTCCTTTCCAATGGCCGTTCAGCGGCGACCAGGTGTTGGCTTCCGTTGGCCGTCCCTCCTTTCCCTGGGTCTTGCCTGTGTCTCATCAGCCGCTCTGATTCCCCTTCCCGCTGTCGCCCAGGTCAGTCGTCGCTGGGTGCAGGTGGATCAGCCTGATCAGCGGCCAGGCTGGACGCTCACCGACCGGCAGGAACCTTCTGACCCAACCTGGATCGAGGCCTCCGTGGATTCACCAGCCGAAGCCGGAAGCAGCCCTGAGAGCATTCAGTCGCCCAGTCCAGCCCCTGGCCAGAAGGCAGTCGCTGTAGCCGCTACCACTCCCCCTCCAGCACCGTTCATGGATGTGGGAGTCGGAGCACGCATCGGTCTTGGAGAGCCCACCTATCCCGCTGTGTCCCTGCGCCTTGGGGTTCCTCTCTCCAACAACACCAGCCTCTCCCTGCGACCGTTCTACGTTTTCGGCAACTCAGATGTCGACGGTGTTCCCAATGGCCAGGGAGAATTCACCCTGCCCCTGACCCTCGACCTGTTCACAGACAAGCCCGTCTCCGTTTATTTCGGACCGGGGTTCACCTGGAACGCCGATTCCTCTGGAGTAACCAATTTCTCTCTGAGCGGGGGATTGGATTTCAAGCTTTCCAATCGCTTGCGCCTCACCACCGGTTTGTATTACGACATGGATTACGACAAATCTGGATTTGGTGACTGGATGGCTAACACGTTCCTCCATTTCAGGCTCTGACCCCCCTCCGTGTCGGATCGGCGGAAGCCTGAGCTTCGTCTTCATCCCGCCACACCCTCCACCGCCTGAGCAATCGCGGCTCTCTGCTCGGAGTCGTACCCCCAGCGGTTCAGGAATGCCACATCGGCTCCGGCGTCATCCCGGGCGGCAGACAGGAGCGTTTCCAGTCGCTGTTTCACCTGGGCTGGTTGCAGCTGCCGCAGCAATTCAGTGCAGCGAACACTCACACGTTCCGAGCTGAGCTGCTGATCGCTGTCACTGTTCCTGCTGTGGTGCAACGCCATTGCCGTGCTCATCGCCAGGTTGCGGGCCGTGAGATCCACCACGGCCTCTCCGGCAGCCTGCAGCTGCATCAGCAGAGGTTCGGGCAGTCGATCCAGCAGCGGGCAATCGCCTGCCAGGCTCACCACGAAGAACCCCCTGCCTCCATCGCGAGTCATCACCAGCTCACCCACCCTGTCGGCCAGCACCTCATCGCTCAGCTCACCGTTTTCCCAGAGTGTCAGCCATTGGGCTGTGATCTCCATGGCCTGCTGAAACGTGGGTTCCCGTGGTGCGGCTGTCATGGCTGGTCGTCGGGTGGGACGGGCTGTCAATGTTGAGGATATGGAGTCTGGCTCTCCCCCTGCAAACCCATGGCCTTCAGGGCCTCCGGACGGATTCCGTTCGGGCTTCGTGGCCCTGATCGGCCGCCCCAATGTGGGGAAGAGCACGCTGCTCAACCAGCTGGTGGGTCGGAAAGTGGCCATCACCTCTCCCGTGGCGCAGACCACCCGCCATCGTCTGAGGGGGATCCACACCACAGCGCAGGTTCAGCTGGTGCTGCTCGATACCCCGGGCATCCATAAGCCACACCATCTGCTGGGAGAGCGGCTGGTGAACACAGCCCGGCGCACGATCGGCGATGTGGATGTGGTGCTGCTTCTCGTTGATGGAAGTCAGCCGGCCGGTCGGGGTGATGCCTTCATCGTTGAGCTGCTGCGCCACTGCCGCATACCGGTGCAGGTGGCGCTGAACAAGTGCGATCTGATCAAGGAGGGGCAGTCAGAGTCGCTGGCTGCTTCCTACCGGGAGCTGCTGGCCCCGGCCGCCACAGAGGGTCCGGACGACACACCGGGACAGCACAACCGTCCGCCGCTTCACTGGCCCCTGCATCCGGTGAGCGCCCGCACCGGGGAAGGCACCGATGTGCTGGTGGAGGCCCTGAGCGCCGTGCTGCCGGAGGGTCCCTATCTCTATCCGCCGGATGCCGTGAGTGATCAGCCCGAGCAGTTGCTGATGGCCGAGCTGATCCGCGAACAGGTGCTGACCCTCACCCGCGAGGAGGTGCCCCATTCGGTGGCCGTCACCATCGATCGGGTCGTGGACGATGGCCCTCGTCTGGCGGTTCTGGCCACGGTGCTGGTGGAGCGGGACAGCCAGAAGGGCATCCTGATCGGCAGGGGTGGGCGCATGTTGAAAAACATCGGTCAGGGCGCCCGCCTGCAGATGGAGAAGCTGTTCTCTGGCCCGGTGTACCTGGAGCTGTTCGTGAAGGTGGTTCCGGGATGGCGCCGCAGTCCGGCCCGCCTGGCCGAACTTGGCTTCCGGGAGGAGTGAATGATATCCATCCTGGCCACAAAAGCGGCTGAAGTGTAGAGCCCAAGCAGGTTGATCTGCATCTGCGTGCTCCACGAAGCAGGCCTTCAACGCTGAGATCCTCATCGATAGTCGGCCAGTAAATGCCAAAGCCAGCCCCGGAAACTTTCCAGTGATCACGATCTTTCTGAGAAGCATGTAAGAGCCTTGGATACCAAGCTAGAGGGGCAGAAATTGTTCTCCCATCCTCAAGGTCAACAACCAGAAGGTCATCGGTAGAACTCACGTGCATCACACGCGCCCCAGGATTAACCATGAAACTCCTCCCATGCTTTTACCTGCATAGCCCTGTGGTCACTCACAAGCCGCTCAATGTCTCGAAGCTCTGCAGGCTTAAATCCCAGGCTTGAAGCCAGTGCTACGGGGTTCAACCACATCTTGCAGCTTGCACGGTCA
>JAYKHC010000069.1:0-3276 GCA_035285465.1 Cyanobacteriota bacterium | reverse complement strand
GGCATCGACCCGCTGCTGCTGATCGATCGCTACGGCGCCGATGCCCTGCGCTTCGCCCTGGTGCGCGAGGTGGCGGGTGCGGGCCAGGACATCCGCCTCGACTACGACCGCAGGAGCGACACCTCCGCCACGGTGGAGGCCTCGCGCAACTTCGCCAACAAGCTCTGGAATGCCACCCGCTATTCGCTGATGAACCTGGGAGGGGAGACCCCGGCCTCCCTGGGAGAGCCTCAACCGTGGGAACTGGCCAGTGAAGACCGCTGGATCCTCTCCCGCCTGGTGCGCACCAGTGGCCTTGCCGCGGAACTCTATGGCGCTTATCGACTGGGGGAAGTTGCCAGGCTTCTCTATGAGTTCGCCTGGAATGATCTTTGCGATCACTACATCGAGTGGTCAAAACCGCGTCTCGGCGGCGGGGATTCAGCAGCCCAGCGTGGCGCCCGCAGCGTGCTGGCCCACTGCCTGGAGGCCGTGCTGGTGATGCTGCATCCGTTGATGCCCCACCTCACTGAGGAACTCTGGCACGCCCTCAGCGGAGCCGATGCCAGCACCTTTCTGGCCCTGCAGGCCTGGCCCGAACCATCCCCCGAGTGGCTCGATGACGACCATGAGGCCGCTTTTCAGTTCGGCATCGAGGCGGTGAGAGCCATCCGCAATCTGCGCGCGCTCTCAGGGGTGAAACCCGGCGAGAAGCTTCCTGTTGGCCTCTACACCTCCAGAGCGGAAAGGCAGGCTTTCCTGGCCGCAAATCAGGAGAAGATCAGCCGACTTGTTGGTGCCTCTCAATTCCATTGGCAGGACGATCCCCTGCCCGGGCAGCTGCTGGGGATCGTCGACAGCGAAGCTCAGGTGGGGATCACGGTGCCGCAACAGAGCCTGGATTCTCTGCGCAGCCGCCTCGAGAAGGATCTGGCCAGGGCTGAGAAGGAGATCCAGGGTCTGGCCGGCCGCCTCGCCAATCCCAACTTCGCCGGCAAAGCGCCGGCTGAGGTTGTGGTGGAGTGCCAAGCCAACCTGAGGGAAGCCGAAGCTCGGGCCGCTCTGGCCCGCAGGCGACTGCAGGACCTCCGCTGATCCGGCAGGCCTGCGGCAACCGCTCGCGCCGCGAGACTGGCGCCATCAGCCTTTGAAAGATAGAGTCGTTTGCAACAACAACGAGATGCCTCGTTCGATGATCGGTGCCTGCGCGAATTCCAGCCGGGCAACCGTGAACAGGCGTACATCAACGCCCGGAAACCAAGCCGTATCGAGCTTCCCCAACAGCATCAGCACCCAGACCCCGTAAAAGCCGCCCCATCATGCAAATCGGTGTCATTGGAGCCGGGCCAGCTGGCCTTACCGCCGCCTATCAGCTGAGCAAGACCCATCCCGACATCCATGTATGGGAAGCAGATAAACAGTATGTGGGAGGCATCTCCCGCACCGTGATTTACAAGGGATACCGGTTTGACATCGGAGGGCACCGCTTTTACTCGAAATCGAAAGAGATAGAAGACCTCTGGACAGAAATCCTCCCCAATGACATGCTGAACTGCAATCGGCTGTCGCGCATCTATTACCAGGAAAAGTTCTACTCCTACCCACTGGACATAGGCGAAGTCATTGAGAACATCGGTAAGCGACGAGTTGCACTGACGCTTGGCTCCTATTTCAAAGCCAAGGTTTTCACGCCTTCCAATCCAGACAACCTCGAGGACTGGGTTACTCGCAAATTCGGAGGACGCCTGTATCAGATGTTCTTCAAGAGCTACACCGAAAAGGTGTGGGGCATGCCTTGCCGCGAAATCTCCTCAGACTGGGCCGCACAGCGCATCAAGGGGCTTTCCCTGAGCAAGGCGGCCCGCAATGCTCTGAGGCCCAAACCCATGGCGCAGAGCCCCGGAGATCGGCGCGGCGATCCAATCAAGACTTTGATCACCTCGTTTCGCTATCCCCGTCTCGGCCCTGGGATGCTCTGGGAGGCAGCGGCGGCCCAGGTTCAGCAGCGAGGGGGGCAGATTCTGATGGGCAGCTGCGTGAACTCCCTGGAACTGCGACCAGACGCGACCTGGCGAGTTCAGTTCAGCCAGTCCGGCAGCGTCAGCCATCGCGACGTTGATCAGCTGATCTGTTCGGCTCCGATGAGCTGGCTGATCGCCGCCATCCAGCCCGCCCTCCCGGCCGAAGCGCTGGAGGCGGCTGCCGGCCTGAGATACCGCGACTTTCTCACCGTTGCCCTGATCCTCAAGCCCCGGGTGACCTTCCCAGACAACTGGATCTACATCCACGACCCAGGCCTGAAAGTGGGCCGGATCCAGAATTTTGGAAACTGGTCGGCAGCGATGGTTCCCGAAGCAGACAAAGCCTGTTACGGCATGGAGTATTTCACCAACACCGACGAAGAGCTGTGGCAGATGGAGGATTCCAGGCTGATCGAGCTCGCCACCCAGGAGCTGATCACCCTCCGATTATCCGAACCTGGTGATGTCATCGACGGAGCGGTTGTTCGCCAAGCCAAGGCCTATCCCGTTTATGATGACGACTACCAGCAACGAAGAGACGTGATCCGCAGAACGCTACAGGAACATTGCCCCAACTTACACATCATTGGCAGGAACGGCATGCACCAATACAACAACCAAGATCATTCCATGATGACGGCAATGCTTACCGCCAGAAACATTCAGGCTGGCCGAGAGATCTACAACCCCTGGCAAGTCAACCAGGATGCCGAGTATCTGGAGGCCGGCCAGGCAGCGGCGTAGCGCCGGTGGCACCGGGTTCAGGCAGCACCTACGGGGGTCAGCCCTGCCCTACGGGTGCGTTATTGCTGAGGCCAAGGCATTGAAGATCTCCCCCTCAAGGGCAGCAAGGCGGTGCATGTGCAGCGGCCCTGTCCGCCGACCATGAAGCTGACCGGTTGGAGCTCTGGAGCGAGGGCGGCCTGCCTTCTGGCCTGCTGCCGGATGCCCTGAAGCGTGAACATGCCTCACGGCCGCGCAACCTGCTGATTGCCGATGTGGTCCTCCACCGGGGCCTGATCGAGCGTTGGGGTCGTGGCACCCAGGTGATCGTGGAGGAATGCCAGCGGGCCGGCTGCAGAAGGATCGGCTGTGCAGCACACCATCAGAGGAGCAAAACCCCTGAGCATCAACCGTTGGCGAGCGCACGGGCTTAAAACGGTGGAACACCGCCCACCGCTGGAGATCCTGGCCGAACGGCGGGCGATTGAGCAGGAAATCCTGCAGGGGATCGAGGAGTTGGAGGCGGGGCTGCCGGAGTTGCCGATTCCGAGGC
>JAYKHC010000068.1:0-5229 GCA_035285465.1 Cyanobacteriota bacterium | reverse complement strand
ACCGCCAGCCGCCACGACCTCTACATGGCGCTGAGCTACGCGGTGCGCGACCGGCTGATGACCCGCTACCTGGCCGGTCTGGAGGCGATCCGCTCCACCCCCACCCGGGTGGTGGCCTACCTCTCGGCCGAGTTCCTGATCGGGCCCCAGCTGGGCAACAACCTGCTGATGCTCGGCATCGAGGAAGCCGCCGCCGAGGCCCTGCGGCGCTTCGGCATCAACGACCTCAACGAGATCCTCGATGTGGAGGAGGAGCCCGGCCTGGGCAACGGCGGTCTGGGCCGCCTGGCCGCCTGCTTCCTCGAGTCGCTGGCGTCGCTGGAGATCCCCGCCACCGGCTACGGCATCCGCTACGAATTCGGCATCTTCGACCAGTTGATCCGCGACGGCTGGCAGGTGGAGATCACCGACAAGTGGCTCAAGAGCGGCTGGCCCTGGGAGATCCCCCATCCCGACCAGGCCTGTTTCGTGGGGTTCGGCGGTCGCACCGAAAGCTTCCGCGACGAACACGGCCACTACCGGGTGCGCTGGATTCCCGGCGAGCACGCCATCGGCGTACCTCATGACGTGCCGGTTCTGGGCTATCGGGTGAACACCTGTGACCGGCTGCGTCTCTGGCGAGCCGATGCCACCGAGAGCTTCGACTTCTACGCCTTCAACATCGGCGATTACTACGGGGCTGTCGAGGAGAAGGTGGGCAGCGAGACCCTCTCCAAGGTGCTTTACCCCAACGACGGCACCGACGAAGGCCGCCGGCTGCGGCTCAAGCAACAGCATTTCTTCGTGAGCTGCTCGCTCCAGGACATGATCCGCAACCTGGAAGCACGCCGCATCCCGATCGAGGAATTCCCCGAGCACTGGACGGTGCAGCTCAATGACACCCACCCGGCGATTGCGGTGGCTGAGCTGATGCGGCTGCTGCTGGATGACAAACAGTTGAGCTGGGAGACGGCCTGGGACATCACGACCCGTTCGCTGGCCTACACCAACCACACCTTGATGCCCGAGGCGCTGGAGAAGTGGGGACTGGCGCTGTTCGGCTCGCTGCTGCCACGGCATCTGGAGCTGATCTATGAGATCAACCGCCGCTTCCTGCAACAGCTGCGCTTCCGCTACCCGGGAAACGAGCAGATTCTCCGCCGGCTGTCGATCATCGATGAAGAGGGTGCCAGGAGCGTCCGCATGGCCCATCTGGCCACGGTGGCGAGCCATCACGTGAACGGGGTGGCCGCCCTGCACAGCGAGCTGGTTCAGAATCAGCTGTTTCCGGATTTCGCCGCCCTCTGGCCCGAGAAGTTCACCAACGTCACCAACGGAGTGACCCCTCGCCGCTGGGTCGCCCTGGCCAATCCACTGCTGTCCGATCTGTTCACCGATGCGGTGGGCGAGGGCTGGGTCAGGGATCTCGACCAGCTGCGAGGTCTCGAGCGCTTCGCCGATGACCAGGGCTTCCTGGATCGCTGGGAAACGACACGTCTGGCCGTCAAACGCCAGCTCGCCCATTACATCCACCGTCACAACGGCCTGAAGGTTGATCCCGCCTCCCTGTTCGATGTTCAGGTGAAGCGGATTCATGAATACAAACGCCAGCATCTCAATGCCCTTCAGGTGATTGCTCAATACCTGAGGATCAAGAATGGGCTTGCCGATGACATGGCCCCGCGCACGGTGATTTTCGGGGGCAAGGCCGCGCCTGGCTACTACATGGCCAAGCTGATCATCCGTTTCCTCAACGGAATTGCAGAAACCATTCAATCCGATCCGGACATGGATGGACGGCTGCGGGTTGTTTTTCTTGCGGATTACAACGTCAAGCTGGGGGAGCGCGTCTATCCGGCGGCTGATCTCTCGGAGCAGATCTCAACGGCGGGGCTGGAGGCTTCAGGCACCGGCAACATGAAATTCGCGATGAACGGAGCCCTCACAATCGGCACCCTTGATGGCGCCAACGTGGAGATCCGCCAACAGGTGGGCGCCGATAACTTCTTCCTGTTCGGGAAAACCACGGAGGAGATTGATGCGCTCCGGCACGACTATCGGCCCTGGGAACTGATCCCCACTCAGCCGGAGCTCGGGGAGGTTCTCAAACTGATCGAGCAGGGGCATTTCAGCCATGGCGATGGCGACCTGTTCAGGCCTCTGCTTCAGAACCTCACCGGTCGCGACCCCTTCTTCGTGCTGGCCGACTTCGCCGACTACCTGCGCGCCCAGGATGACGTGAATCGCACCTGGGGCGACCGGACGCTCTGGAACCGGATGAGTCTGCTGAACACCGCCCGAACCGGTTACTTCTCCTCCGACCGTTCAATCCGGGAATACGCCGAAAAGATCTGGAAGGCCGAGCCGTATCCGGTGAACATCACCTGCGAACTCGACTGAGGCAGGGAGCAGCAGCTCCCGCTCAGCTGCGGTCCGGCAGATCGGGGGTCTGGTGGAGCAGGCGGTTCAACCGAAGCCGGTCTGCGTTGAGGGGATCGGGAGCCAGCTCGCCGGCCAGCTCCCGGAAGGTTCGCTCCACCGACTCGGGCACCCGCACATCGAAGATGCGCTCCATCAGCACTTCGATCGAGAACAGATGGGCGGTGATGTTCTCCAGATCGGACATGGCCTGCTGAACGGAATCGGGCTCCGTCGGTGCTGTCGCTGCTGAGGCTGCACCCGCTGCCGCCTCCTCAGAGCCTGCCCCCCCCGAACCATCCCCGCCGCTTTCAGCATCACCGTGCTGTTTCTGCAGGTCGTCGAGAACACGGCCCGCAAGCGTTCGGAATGCCTGCAGAGCCGCCCAGTTGAGCTCCTGCTGCTGCCTCAGGGTGGGATGCTCGCGAATCAATCGGTCGTGCTCCCGATAAAAACGCTGGCAATCAGGGCATTGGCAGGGCTCTTCTGGCACCGCGCTCCCTAGTGCTGGTGTCTTCCATCATGGCATCAGGCCGCCAGCGGCCAGTCGTTGTCGTCACGCTCCTCAGCAGAGGCTGCAGGAAGAGGGATCTCGATCGAGGTCACCACCTGAATCACATCCCTCAGGCGCATCGCATCAGCGAACCAGCCCATCGCCTGGTCCACATCGCCACGCCGCTCGGCATCACCAGCCTGCTCCTCATGGGCTTCAGCCAGAAGAGCGAGCCAACAGAGCGAACGGGCCTGCACCACCGAGAGATCCAGCTCGCCGGGCTGGCTGTCGGCAATGCGCTCACTCTCCTGTTGCACCAGCAGGCGCAAGCGCAGGTCGTGCAGCTGGGGCATTGCGGTGAGACGGTTGTGACCACGCTAGCGGCAGTGGCCGATCTGGCCAGGCCACTACGCGTAGTGCCTGCTACCGGAGAGCCCTTCAGCCATCCGGCTCAGCGCGCCCTGAACCGCCCTCTGAGCTTCGTGAGGGAGGCTCTGAGTCGTTCAGCCAGCCGATAACCGACAAGCCGGGTGACCCGCTGAAGCATCGGTGCATGGGGAAGCCAGCTGGCATCCAGCTCGTACACATGCTGCAGAACAGATCGGAACTGATCGGGAGCATGGTCATGCAGATAGCTGAGGTGCTGCCCGTAGAGAGAGGCCAGGCGTGAGCGATCACGCTGGGCAAGACCGTCCACCGGGCGAAGAAATGTCTCCGCGAAGGTGAGATTGCGGAGACAGGCCTGGGCGAAGGGTCCACGATCCGTGGCCCTGGACAGGGAGCGATCTGTCGGACTCATCCGATAGCAGAACAAGGGATCCGGCGATGGAGCCACCATCAGGCAGGCACCCTTGCTGATCAGCTTGAGCAGGAGGTGTACATCCTCCACCAGCCAATAGCCCTCAGCAAAGGCCTGAACCTCTGCCAGGGCCTGGCGTTTCAACAGGCAAGCCGACAGATGTGTGAACACATCAAGCACCGCCAGGGACTGCGGGAAGGAAAAGTCCGGATCCTGGAACCGCTCGGAAACCGTGGTTCCGATCCCAGCTTCTGCCGGGGCCAGCGCCCAGCGGGAAGCCACCACATCCGGAAAGTGATGGCATTCTGCCCACTCAAATTGACGAGAAATCTTCTCTGGCATGATCCAATCATCATCATCCAGAAACTGGATGTATTGGCCTCGTGCCAGCTGCAGGCCATGACGTCTGGCCAGGCTGGGGCCACCGTTCTCCGGAAGCAACGAGAAGCGGAACGGGAACTCCGGCTGCTGCAGCGCCAGACGCGATTGACGATCCGTCAGAACCTCTGCAACCTCGGCAGACTCCTCAGAAGCGCTGTCTACAACCACCAGCTCAACCGATCCGCCAGGAACCCGGGGCAACCAGGCGAGGAGGTAATCCAGCAATTCGAACAGCCTCTGCTTTCGCCGCCAATGCGTGACGACGACCGAAACCGAGAATTCAGCTGATGGATCCATGTCAGGCCATGGGTTCAATGAGAATCGGGAGCAAGGAATCCCCAGCAAACTACAACTTCATCCACCGATTCCACGCGCCTTCATTCAGCCAGGCGGGGGCAGCCGAATCCCCATCCGGCCGCTTCTCTTTCGCACGATCAACAACTCGGATTGCCTCTGCAGCGCTGAGGCTGCAGCCAGCAACCCTCAAGCCAACCGTGGCCAGCTCCAGCAGTCCTCCCGTCAGCGGTTACGCGCCCCCCACGGCGCTGGAAGACCTGCACATCCTCGACTATCTCGAACTGGCCGGCTCTCAGGCCAAGGCCGGCGCGGCCCTGGCCCTGCACCAGAGCACAGTGTGCCGCAGCCTGCAGTTGATGCAGCTGCAGTTCCGGTTGGTCCCGAGGCGGGGATCCTCGGTGTGCCGCCACGGACACAACACCTGCCTGCAGCACCTGAGGCTGGCCTATCGGGAGCACCGCCTGATGGAGGGGCTGCTGCGCATCGGCACCGACCTGCTGCACCAACGCCTGCTGCAGAACCTGGAGGGGATTCAGCAGGTGCCGGCGCGCTGCCGCCAGGCGGCTGACTGGGCGGAGCTGGTGCGTCATGGCCTGCTGGATGGAGCACTGCTCAGTTCCTTTGGCCTGGAACGCCGGCTGCTCTCGACTCAGCTGCCGCAATGGGAGGGGCTGGTGGTGCTGCCGCTGGGCCAGCTGAGCCTTCAGCTGGTGGCCACGGCAGCCAGCAGCCGCCCGGTGCTGCTGCCCCGCAGAGCGGTTGCCCCCCTGCTTCATCAGGCCCTGGCGGCCCAGGGTTATGGCGTGGAGCAGCAGCCGGCGGCCTGCCAGGAGGCCGAGGCCTGGATCAAGCGCGCCCGCGA
>JAYKHC010000067.1:0-11849 GCA_035285465.1 Cyanobacteriota bacterium | reverse complement strand
GTCGTTGAACCGTAGGTTTCAGTGGTGGTGATGTTCTGGGTTGTGGTCTGCTGGCTCACGGCACCTCCAGCCACCTGATTGGCTTGGGGGGTGCCCTGGGTCACCGAATTGGCGATCACCGTCACCTTGGTGATCGCCGCGCCCAGGCTGGCCAGGTAATCGGCTGCGGAGTTCGCTGAGGCCTGGTTGAGGCGGTACACCTTCGACACCTGGGGCCCGAAGGATTTGCCAAGAACCGACGGACCGGCCAACACCATGCGGCCCTCAAGACGGCCCTGCCAGCCAGCGGCCAGCAGCACCGCATTGAACGCCCTGGCATACGGCTCTCCCCGGAAGGAGATCGACACGGGCCTGCCCGTGGTTGTTGGGCTGGTCGCGGCGGCCACGGCAGGGGTGGTGGATGGACCATCGTCGACATACACGAACCCGTAGCCACCGATCTGGGCAAGGCTCATCAGCACTTCGCGGGCATCCGCCTGGCGCATCGTCATCGACACCGGCGGCCCGCTCACATTCAGAAAACTGCGGTTGCGCAAGACCATCGTGCCCACGGCCATGTCGCCCAGGGGGGGCGCGACGGCGCGGGGTTGCAGCGGTGGCACCGCGCTCTGCCCCGGAATCCAGCCTGGCTGGGTGACATCCAGACGGGCGGTGCTGCTGCCGATCGACGCGGCCGTGGCGAAGCTGATGATCAGGTTGCGGCCATCAGCGCTCACCACGGGCCGGGCCAGGGGGACTCCTGGAACGGGCATGACAGCCAGGCGGAAACGGGTACCCCCTCCCTCGAGGCTCACCCTCTGGAGACCCAGCTCGGGGATGCTGAGCTGCTGAGGCCCGACCCGCAGCGCGCCCGGGTTGCGGATCATCAGCTCTCCCATCCAGCCGGAGCCGCTGGCGCTCTGCAGAACCTGGGGGTTGGCACCGGTGCCTTCCACCACCAGTTCCAACGTTCCAGGAAGGCGGCGGACCTTCAACTGGACAGTTCCCTCACCCGCAACAGTCCGCTCCGGGGCCGGCCCGATCGGCTGAGCGTTGGGTGCGGGGGCCGCCCACAGCAGGCTGCCGCCCTGGGGAACGCTGAGCCCGAGGACCAAGGCCAGAGCCTGCCAGGATCCCCTGCAAACCATCAGACATCCCTATCCGGCCGGATGGTATCGGCTGGCCCCTGCTTGAGCCAGGGCTCAGGTGCTCGCCCTGGAGTAGGTGGCCACCCGCATCTTGAGCAGCAATCGCGGCGCCGGCTCCTCGCTGATCAGCTGGAGGTTGCTCTGCACCACCAGCACGCTGAGCTTCTCCAGCTTGCGCATGAAGGAAAGCAGCGCCGGATAGTTCCCGGCCGCGCTCAGCAGCACTTCCTGCTTCGACACCCCTGGGGCGAGCAGGGGATCCGGAGGCGGTGCGGCCGGATTGCTCTTTCCGTTGGCTCCCGCGTTGCCGGGGGGAGTGGGCTCGCCCAGGGCGGCCGCCGGCTCATAGAGCGCCAGCCTCACCCCACTGAGGGCTGCCAACCGGTCTACCTGGGCCATGAACGTAACCAGGCTGCCGCTTCCGGCGATCAGATCCAGCACCAGGGCCTGCTGCTCAAGGGCCGTCTGCCTGCCGGATTGCTCCCGCTCCAGCTGCCGCTTGATCAGGGGCAGGCGCGCCTCCAGTGCCCGCAGCTCCGTCAGGCGTCCCTGTTCCAGCTGCATCTGCTGCCACTGGGGCCAGAGCACCAGCCCGCCAAGGACGGCCGAGGCTCCGACTCCCAGGGCGATGGGCCCAGCCAACAGCAACCGCGCTCTGGCATTCATTGCAGCACCCCCGCCCTCTGGAGGCTTTGCAGGCGCAGAGCCATTCCCTCAGCGCCAAGTCGCTTCAGGGTGGCCAGATCATCGGCATCGCCAGCCTCGCGGAACGCTGCCGTGAGCTCAAAGGTCACCGGTTCCACAGCTCCCGGCCCGGCGACACCCTTCTGGCCCTGAGCATCGGCCTTGCTGGCCTCGCGGCTCGCCTTCACCAGCGCCACCTTTCCCGGGTCGAACAGGGGGGAGCGCTGGAGCTCGAGCTGCAGGGCATTGATCCGCACAAAGGCACGGGGATCCGCGGCCTGACCCTTGAGCCGCAGCATCGTGCCCTCCACGCGGGCATCCGTGAACTGCACCCCCTGGGGGGCCACGCGGCGCAGGTCCTCCATCAGGGCCGAACCGGAGCGAACCGCCACCAGGGCCCTCGCCAGATCCGCGCTGGCCTTCTCAAGGGTCTGGCGCTGGTTGCGCTCAGCCCGCACGCGGGCCTGCAGCTGATCAGAGCGCGCCTGCACCGGCGCGAGTCGCTCCAGTTCCGCCGAACCGGAGCGGTTGAAGAGCACCAGCAGGCCAGCGGCGAGGAGCACCAGACCCACCAGGGCGCCACCCACCAGGGAACCCTGCAGCAGGGGCACAAGAGGGTCCCCCCGATCAGGCTCAGGCAGACCCAGCTGGGTGCGTCGCTCCCGCAACAGGTCGAGATCGCCGGAGCTCATGTCCACCCCATGCAGAGCTTGAGCCCTGAAAGTCGCAGGCCCAGGGTGGCGTCAGCCGCGGCGGGACGCCAGCGCTGCAGGCTGCCTTCCGGCAGCATCCGGCGCAAGCCGGCCTCGGCCGACGCCACGATCCGGTCGTCTCCGTACAGGAACCACTGCTGGGGGGCGGGGACGCCCCGGCTGGAGTGCTGCTCCCAGAATCGCCGGCAACGCTCCAGCTCAGCAAGGAGAGCCGGATCCAGGCCACGGTCTGGAGGCTGGGCCCTGTCCGGATGCTGGGCCGGTAGCTCCCAGTCGGCCACAGGCACCCCCTCGCTTACAACCCAGAGCCGCGATCTGCCAGCCTCAAGGTTCAGCAACCATTGCTCCAGACCTGTTTCCAAATCCGCCTCACGGCCCGTCAGCAGACTCCACTCGCAGAGCTGCGGGGTGAGCAGACGCTGCAGCTGCAGGCCAGCCAGCTCAAACACCTCGGCCCAACCATCCACGACGGCCTGCGGGGCCGCCACCACCAGGGATCGTGGTGGTTCGCCCGGGAGTGGCTCCACCTCCAGGTAGATCTCGGCGAGCGGCCAGGGCATCCCCAGATCCGCCGCTCGCAACCGAAGTTCGGCGCGGCCGTTCTCTGGCATCCGGGCATGGGGCCAGCGCACCACCTTCCAGCTGCTGGCCAGGGTCGGCAGACAGACCCCCACCCGGGCTCCGGCCAGACCAAGCTCCAGGAACTGATCGCCGATCAGATCCCCGATGGCCTCGCGCTCCAGCGGGACACCGTCACGGCAGGCTCCCTGGGGAAGAGGCAACTCAAGCGTCAGACCCTTCGGTCCCAGAACCACTCCGCGCAGGCCGTCGTCGCGCAGCTCGATCAACACCCGTCTGGCCAGCAACTGGGTTCTCAGGTCGCTGATTCCAAGTCGCAGAGCATCAAGACCTTCGCGGAGCTTGCCGGGGATCTCCTCAACGTTCATCCAAGGAGCGCGGCGCCTACCTGATCAGAGCTGCCAGGGCAGTCCCGAGCCGACGGCCTGCCCAAGATGCACAAGTCCGTGGCGATCGAGCTGGCGGGCAAGGTCTTCCACAATCGCCGGGACAAGCGTAGGACCCTCGTAAATCCACCCCGTGTAGATCTGCACCAGGGAAGCACCGGCGCTGATCCGCTCCCAGGCGGCCTGGGGTGAATCGATTCCACCCACCCCGATCAGCGGCAGGGCCGGGCCGGCCGTGGCCCGAAGCCGTCTCAGCACCTCCAGGGCCCGGGGACGGAGCGGCGCACCACTGAGACCACCGGCCTCCTCCGCCAGGGTGCGACCGGTCTGGGCCAGCCGACGTTCCTCCAGCCCCAGCCGCTGCAGGCTTGTGTTCACGGCGATCACCCCAGCCAGACCCTCCTCGTAGGCCAGCCGGGCAATGGCATCAATCGCGTCATCCTCCAGATCAGGGGCGATCTTCACCAGCAGGGGCGGGCAGCCCGGCAGGCGGCGGAGTCGCTCCACCAGCCGCCGCAGCTGGGTTTCCTCCTGCAGCTCCCGCAAGCCCGGAGTGTTGGGGGAACTGACGTTCACCACGGCGTAGTCAGCCAGAGGGGCGAGCACCTCCAGGGAGGAGGCGTAGTCGTCTGGGGCCAGCTCCAGGGAGGTGATCTTGGACTTGCCGAGGTTGATGCCCAGCACGGCAGGGCGTTGGCCGGCGGCGGCCAGCCGCTGCCGCTCGAGGATGCGACGGGCCGCCTGGGCACCCACGTTGTTGAACCCCATCCGGTTGAGCGCAGCCCGCTCCTGAGCCAGCCGGAACAGACGGGGGCGGGGGTTGCCCGCCTGGGGATGCCAGGTGATGGTGCCCAGCTCGGCGAAGCCAAAACCGAAGTGATGCCAGATGCCGGCTGCTACCCCATTCTTGTCGAAACCGGCTGCCAGCCCCACCGGGTTGGGGAAGCGGCAGCCGAACAGGGTCTGCTCCAGCCGTGGATCCTGGCGCTGAAGTTCAGCCCCCAGGCCCGCCAGGATGTCGCTGACCACCGGCCACTGCCGTCGCAGCGAGGTTTGGCCAAGGGCCGTAAGGGTGAGCGCGCTCAGCTGCTCGGCATCCGCCCCCTCATCCCCTGCGAGGAGAGGGCCGACAAAGCGGCGGTAGAGAGCGCCGGTGCTGCCCTGCTGTTCCGGCTGCTGCGCACTGGCCATCAGCTCGTTCAGACCTGGTCCAGCAATCCTCCCGCGTGGCGTCTCAGACGCCAGCGGCCCTGCTCGAGGGGTTCAACTTTCCAGTCGCGCCAGATCCAGGGAGCGGTGCGCCGCTCCAGCCGGGCCGCCGGCTGTTCCACCAGCTGAGCCAGCTCGAGCAGGTTGAGGCCATGGCCGCCCTGGGCCAGCCGATCAGCCAGCTCCAGGCGGGTGAGCAGCTGCTGCAGAGGCTGGGGGGCCAGATCAACGGGAGTCTCGGACCCCAGCTCGGGACGACATCCCCTGGCGAAGGCCACGGCGATGGAATCGCAGCGGTCGTTATCGGGATCACCGCTGTGTCCCTTCACGTAGGTGAGCGGTACGTCGGGAAGACGCGCCCGATCCAGGCGCTCCCAGAGATCACGGTTGAGCACCGGGCCGCCTGAAGCCGTGCGCCAGCCTTTGCGCTTCCACCCCGGCAGCCATTTGCCCAGTCCATCAATCAGGTAACGGCTATCGGTGCGGATCGTGAGCGCTGGATCGCGTGGAAGCTCGGCCAGGGCCTCCAGCACGGCCAGGGCGCCCGTGAGCTCCATGCGGTTGTTGGTGGTGGCCGGCTCAGCCCCGCCCATCTCCTGCACCGAACCATCAGAGAACCGGAGCAGCGCCCCCCAGCCACCTGGGCCGGGGTTGCCGCTGCAGGCCCCGTCACAGGCCGCAGCCACCACGAGCAGAGGCTCAGCCACCACTAGACAACTCTCTCGGATCCGTTAGGAAGGCAGCCTGCCCAGCTTGTCCAGTCACCCGTCCTTTCAAATGAGAAACCGGCTCGGAAGAAACCGGCTCGGAATGGATTCAGGCCTGCAACGCTACCGCGGCCCACTTCTGCTCATCCTCAGCGGAGCAGTCCTGGCCGCGAGCGCCATGGCCAACCATCCGCAGGCAGAGGCCCAATCCCTGTTTGGAGCCGAACCGGTTTCAGCCGGTTCCACCCTGGCCATTGCCCAGCGGCTGGGCAACGACCGCTGGACCCTCGCGCTGGTGGAACGTCTGCTGCCGGGCCGGCACTGCTGGCGAGAGCAGAGCGATGGATCCGTGAAACTGCGCACGCACGATTTCCTTCGGCCCGGCCTCTGCAGCCGCGTTCATTCGAGCAGCAGCTATTCGCTGCGGGCTGCGGGAGAGGATCTGCCCACCACCTGGCGCGTGCGGATCGAAGCTGTAGGCAACCGCCTGGAGCTGCAGGCCTTCAACCCTTCCCAGCCGACGCCGATCGTGATCGGGGTCAGCCAGAAGCCCTCAGCCATGGCCGCAGGCCCTGACATCGTGCCGTCCTTCAGGCTCAACCCAGGCTGGGGTTTTGAAAAGCGCAGCTACGAGGGCCGGTTGCTGAGCCATTTGTATCTGAGCAGCCCCCAACCGATCGGTGCGGAGCTGAGCGCTTCCAGGGGACTGCCCGTGGCTCCACCACCGCTGCCAACCAGGGCCGAGCCCCGCATGCTGGTTTCCCCTCAGCCTGACCAGGTGATCGCTCTGGAGGTTGTTCCGTTCCGGAACCCCTGAGCCGGACGTGCCAGTTCGGGATCCGACCAGGCCGGCCTGCTTCAACTGGTTTTCTCCCTTAATTTCATGGGGTGTGAGGAGTGGGAACGCTCTTCCAGGGTCGAAACGAGGACAGACTCCCGGAATCGTTCCAACTAAAAGCCCCGCTGTCAGCGGGGCTTTTTCATTGGTTGTTTGTGACCGGCGCCAGGTGGAAAAGGCGGGGCCGGCCCCGCAGGGCCGGCCAGATGCTCACTTGATGGAGACCTTGCCGCCAACCTCTTCGATGGCCTTCTTGAGGGCCTCGGCGTCGGCCTTGGGGATCCCCTCCTTGACGGCCTTGGGGGCCGATTCCACCAGTGCCTTGGCCTCGCCAAGACCCAGGCCGGTGGCTTCGCGAACGGCCTTGAGCACTTTGATCTTGGCCGTGTCCTCGAAGCCGTCGAGGATCACATCGAATTCGGTCTTTTCCTCAACGGCTTCGGCTGCCGCGCCGGCGGCAGGAGCCGCCATCACCACGCCAGCAGACGCAGCGGCGGAGACGCCGAAAGCCTCCTCGATCTGCTTGACAAGCTCGGAAGCTTCCAGCAGAGAGAGAGTCTTGAGTTGTTCGAGAATGGTGTCGGTTGTCGTAGACATGGTTGGGAATCAGCAACAGATCTGTGTGTGGCCTCAGGAGGCCGAACCTTCGCCGTCGGCATGCTGTTTGAGCGCCCGGGCGAGACCGGACGGAACTTCGTTGATGCCGATCGCCAATTTGGTGGCCACGCCATTGATCGCACCCGCGATCTGGGCCATGAGCACCTCCTTGGAGGGCAGATCCCCGATCTCCTTGATTTCAGACTGGGAAAGAAGCTTGCCTTCAAAGAGGCCGCCCTTCGTTTCTGATTTCTTGGAGTCCTTCTGGAAGGCCTGAACGGCCTTCACAGCACCGCCGACGTCGCCTTTGACGAGGACGAAGGCATTGGTGCCTGTGAGCAGGGATTCGAGTTCCGACCAGGCGCTGTTTCCATCAATGGCCCGGCGCATCAAGGTGTTCTTGGTCACCTTGCAAACGCCGTTGCTGGACTGCAGACGTGTCCGCAGATCAGTCATTTCCTTGACGGACAGGCCCTTGAAATCAAGAACCAGCGCCATTTCGGTTTCGCCGAGCAGCTGCTTGAGCTCCTCGACGATCTGTTGCTTGCTCTCCAGCGTGCGGCCCATGGGAATTTGGAACGGATCGGGGGAACAAGCCGGGTACGCGGCACCGGACGCCCGGCAATAGACCGGACTCGAGGCCGCTGCGCGTTCCAACCCTGTCGCACGCTCCGGAATTCTCGGGAGCAACTTGAGGTAGACCGTTCGCGTTCACCTCGGCAGGACTTAAAGCTCGTGAAAGCCACCTGCTGTCTGTGGTAGGGCGCGTGCCCTTCTGGCTTTCGCCAGCAAATCAGCTTACACCAGGCGCCGTTCAGAACCCGATCGGGACAAATGCCCGCACCGCCAGTGGAGCCAACAGCGCGAAGGCTGACAGGGCACCACCCAGAAGTCTGGAAGCCACAGGA
This sequence comes from Cyanobacteriota bacterium, assembly GCA_035285465.1. Lineage (GTDB taxonomy): Bacteria > Cyanobacteriota > Cyanobacteriia > PCC-6307 > Cyanobiaceae > UBA5018. Next base: position 4,101 of record JAYKHC010000067.1, on the reverse strand, counting down.
GGACCGCTGGAGGCTGGATCCTGCCCCTCGCTCAGCTGGCTGGCGACCTTCTCAAGATGAGCGGCCTCCTGCTCCTCGCCGCGCAGCCGATAGAGACCCGCCGCGTAGCTGAGGTCTGCAGCAGCCCGTTCCTGCTGCCCCAGTTCACTGCGGGCAATCCCCCGCGCCAGCCAGCTGATCGCAGCATCCGGCTCACGGCGGATCGCCATGCCGAACCAACGCTCGGCATCCGGAAACCGTCCCGACCGAGCCGCTTCAACGCCTGAATTGTGCAGCTCGGCATAGCTGAGCAGGTCGGCCGAAAGTCCCCTGGCCTGCTGCCAGTGGGCCTGGCTCAGGGCTCCGGCATCCAGCCTCGCTCCGCTCAGATCGGCCTGGCGCAGGTCAGTACCGATCAGCTGCGCTCCCCGCAGATCCGCTCCCCGCAGCGAAGCCCCCTGCAGGCTGGCGAAACTCAGATCAGCCCCCGTGAACAGCGCCCCATCCAGGGATGCCTGAGACAGGTTGGCGCCTCGCAGCCGGCTTGAACGCAGATCGGCCTCGCCCAGGTCGGCATGCACCAGATCAGCGTCCGACAGGATGCAGCCCGGACAGCGGCGGGTCTCCAGCAAACGGATCAGGTCGTGATCGCCGGCCTGGACGACGGACGCCATGCTCAACAGGCCCGCACCGATCAGACGGAACCAACGGCGGCGGCTCATCGGAGGGGACCGGATGCTGGCCTTATAGCGTTGATCAAGGATCGGTGGCAGTGGGAGCCGTAGCGTTCTTCCATGGTGAGAGTGGATGCGCACGAGCGCCATGGCGGCAACCTCGCCGCAGCCTCCAGGGAACTCGGACGACCCGCCTCAACCCTGCTCGATGCCAGTGCTTCGCTCGTGCCCTTCGCGCCAGGGCTGAGGCTCAGGTTGAAGCTGGCTGCCTCCGCCCTCACCTGGAAGCTGCGTGCCTACCCGGACCGGGAGCTGCAATCGCTCAGGGCCGCCATTGCCCGGCATCACAACCTGGACCCGGCCTGGGTGCTGCCAGGCAACGGCGCCGCCGAGCTGATCACCTGGGCCGGCCGTGATGCGGCAGCGGCCGGAATCAGTGCCCTGCCCGCCCCAGGTTTCTCCGACTACAGCCGGGCCCTGGCCTGCTGGGAGGGGGCCTCCAGGCCCTGGTTGCTGCCGCTGCACTGGAACAACAGCTTTCCTCAGCCCCTGCCGGAACCCCCTGAAGCCGAGGCGATCTGGATCACCAACCCCCACAACCCAACAGGTCAGCTCTGGAGCCGGGATTCGCTTGACCGACTGCTGGACCGACATCGCCTGGTGATCTGCGATGAAGCCTTCCTGCCGCTGGTGGCGGGCGGGGAGGCGCACAGCCTGATCCCACGGCTGGGGGAACAGCCACGGCTGGTGGTGCTGCGGAGCCTCACCAAGCTCTATGGGCTGGCGGGACTGAGGCTCGGCTACGCCCTCGGCCATCCCGACCGACTGATGCGCTGGCAGGGTTGGCGAGACCCCTGGCCCGTGAACAACCTTGCGGCAGCCATCGGGGAGCATCTGCTCAGGGATGACGTCCGTCATCAGCGCCACTGCAACCAGGTGCAGCGCTGGTGCTCCCGTGAGGGCCACCGGCTGGCCTGTGGGCTGAACGGCCTGGACGACAGGGCCGGGGCCCTGAAGCCGCTTCCCTCAGCAGCCAACTATCTCCTGGTGCACTCCGAACGTTCGCTGCTGCCGCTGCGGCGGTCGCTGGCGGAACGCCATGGAATCCTGGTGCGGGATTGCCGGAGCTTTGAAGGTCTGGATGCACGCTGGCTGCGGATCAGCCTGCAGGACCGCCGCGGCAACCTTCGTCTGCTGAAGGCCCTGCGGCGGGAATGGACCTCTCTGACAACGCATCAAGAATGAGAACCAACTGCCTGGAAGCATCCTCCGTTGCGAGTCGGGCCATTCCCTCAGCCATTGACACCAGGGGATCCGCCTTGGCCTCAGCTCCCCGCAGCCGCGGCCCCAGCAGTCTCCAGATCGCCCGCTCCAGGATGGGCTCAGCCGGGTTGTGCTGCTGCACGATCACGGCTGCGCCCTGAGCCGCCGCGGCCGCCGCATTGGCATCCTGGTGCCGGTCGGCCGCGGCGGGGTAGGGAATCAGGATGGCCGGCGTCCGACAGACCGACAGCTCACTGAGGGCTCCGGCTCCGCTGCGGCTGATCGCCAGATCGGCATGCTGCAGCAGGCCCGCCATCGCTTCCACCTCCGTGAAGGGGCGTTCCACCACAGCTGCCGCCAGAGCGTCGGACAGAGGTTGAGCGGCCTCTGGATCCTGGGAGCCGGTGAGCAGCACCACACGACACCCGGCAGCGACCAGACGCGGCAGCAGAGGACGCAGCATCCGGTTCAGCCCGAGGGCTCCCTGGCTGCCCCCCATGGCGAGCAACAGCGGGCCACGCCCGGACGGGACCCACCCGGGCAGGGGTGCCGACTGCAACATCGGCGTCCGCACGGGCGTCCCGGTCACGATTGGGCGGCAACGGCCGAGCCGCTCCGAAGCCTCGGGAAACCCCAGGACGACGCGACTGCAGAAGCGGCCGAACAACCGGGTGACACGACCCGGAATGGCGTTGCTCTCGTGCAACACCACCGGTACACCGCTCCAGCGAGCCGCGAGAATCGACGGTGCGGCGATGTACCCCCCGGTGGTGAACACCACCGTCACCCCTTCTCGACGGATCAGCCGCTTCGCCGCCACGGTGGAACTCACCAGCCGCAGCAGGTTCAGCAGCTTGCGCAGCCCCCGGCCCTGGAGCCCTCCGGCCCGAACGGTGTGAAGCGGATAACGACTCGGCACCAGCTGCCGCTCCAGGCGATCCGGCACCCCCAGCCAATGCACATCCCAATGGGCTGGAAGAGCCTCGGCGACGGCCAGGGCCGGAAACAGGTGGCCTCCGGTGCCACTGGCGGCGATCAGAAGCCGGGGCATGGGTGGAGCACTCGCCTGCAGACGGTTGGGCGCCTAACTTAAAGGGCTGTCATGGGCCACTCCATGGGTCCGGGTTGGCGTGATGCGGCGACTGCGTTTCCTGCTGGCTGTTCTGTGGTTCGGAGGTGCCGCCGGCTGGGCCTGGATCGACCGGCCGGGATGGGCCGAACCCGCCAGCCCCACACAGCTCCGCGCGCTGGAGGCCGCCCTCAACAGTGGAGCCGACCTCTCGACGCTGTTGGAGTTGGGGCCTGGGCTGGATCCAAACCTGCAGGAACTGCGACGCAGAGCACTGGTTCGCCAGTTCCCCGACGCCCGCTGGGAGCTCCGGGAGGGCCCCACCCTGCGGAATGGACGGACCAGCGTGCTGGTCAGCGTGACCGGCAGCCGCGGCGAAGGGCCGACCCGGACTCGTCTGGAAGCAAGCCAGCAGCTGATTCTGGACAGCGACGCAGGCCGGATCAACAGCCAGACCGTGGTGCAGGAGCAGGCCATTGTGCGCAGAGGCGAATCGCCTCTGCCCGTCACTCTTCAGATCCCCGATGCGGTGCTCACCGGCCAGCGTTACGACGTGGATGTGCTGTTCGATGAGCCGCTGGATGGGGCGATGGTGGCCGGGGGCATCGCGGCGCTGACCCCTCAGCAGGTGGCCTCCATGGAGAGCCCGGACCTTCAGCTCGACAATCTGGGGGGTGGCGGTCTGTTCAAGACCGTCCAGGCCCCCTTTCAGCCAGGCTTCCAGACCTGGGCGGTGCTGCTGGTTCACCCCGACGGGATCGTGAGCACGACCAAGCGGGTGCGGGTCGTCTCAGATCAGAGCGAGCTTCAGCTCTGAACCGGATCAGGCCTCGTCAAGAGCGGCCACGCCGGGCAGCACCTTGCCCTCCAGCAGCTCGAGGCTGGCGCCACCACCGGTGGAGATGTGGCTCATGCGATCGGCCAGGCCCGCCTTCTCCACGGCCGCCACCGAGTCGCCACCGCCGATGATCGTGCAGCAGCCCTTGCCGCTGAGGTCGGCCAGGGTGGTGGCGATGGCGTTGGTGCCGGCGGCGAAGGCGTCGAACTCGAACACGCCCATCGGGCCGTTCCAGATCACGGTCTGGCAGTCGGCCAGGGCGTCCTGGAACACCTTCA
>JAYKHC010000066.1:0-2530 GCA_035285465.1 Cyanobacteriota bacterium | reverse complement strand
GGCATCGAGCAGACAGATCGCCGCCACGAACCCCAGCAGAATCGACGCTTCCTGCGGTTCGCCGATCAGCCCGTAGATCAGCGCGCAGGCCAGCAGCAGCAGGTTGGTGGGCTCGAAGATCGCCATGGTCCTGATGCTGCCCAATCTCCAGGACTCTGGCCCTGATGGAACGACCAGGTCCGGGGTCAGCTTCTGAGCTTGAGAGACCTGCGGATCTGATTGAACCAGTTGCCGGGAAGATCTCCCGAGCGCACTTGAAAACTGGCCATCGACCGCGCCAGCGGCAGGCCACCGCGCCGCAGAACCGAACCGACATGCAGGGCGCTGGCCAGGGCGATCAGCAGCCAGGCCAGCAGATGCACGCCGTAGACGAGGTGATCGAACTGGCCGTCGCGCAGCCAGTCCTCGTCCATCAGCTTGCCGCTGCCCACCGCCAGGACCAGGGCCAGCAGAGCAATGGCATTGGCAGGCTGGCGCAACCGGGCCCGACCGGCCGTGAGGGCATAGAGGCCGAACAGCAGGGCAATTGGCCAGAGCAACACCCCCACCGTGCCGTGGATGTCGATCCACTCCCCGGGAAGCGTGAACGGCAGCCGCCCGAAGCGCCCGTCATGGGTGGAGTAGACGAGCAGGCCCGTGATCCAGGCCAGCGGCACCAGCAGGGCGGTGGCGCCATGCAACAGGCGCAGCAGCGAGCGATCAAGCCGACCGGAGGCGGAGTGGGCCTCTGGCTGGAACCTGCCGTCTTCCCGGTGCTGCTCGACAGCGGTGTTCTCAACCCCCTAAAAACTGAGAGATCTGCTGCTGGAAGCAGCCCACGAGCACCTGTACCGGGTCCACGGGTCGCCGCAGATCCTTGAGGACTCGGTCCGCAATCTCCTGGCTGATGCACGCACCACATCGGAGCAGGTCAGTCGCTTCTGTGCGCAGATGGAACGGGCCTTCCCCGAAGCCCTGATGGAGCCGCCCCCAGGTCTGGCTGATCAGCTGGGCTGCGATCCCGGTGTGCGCTTCGTGCGGATCAACGCCAGTGAGGGCACCCGCATCACCCGCACGATCACCTGTGAGCAGGAGCTGTGGCGGGTGGCCCGCATTGAGCCCGGAACCTGCCGGGCTGAGGACCTCCAGTGCCGTGTTTTCCGAGTGTGTCATGACTTAATGGTGGCGGGGGGATTGCTCCCCTCACCTGGATATTTGATGGGCCTTCCTGTTTGCTCCTGCATGCTCCGCCGCTTTTGCTCCCGCATGCTCCGCCGCCGCTTGCTCGCCATCACTGCTGTCAGCGTGAGTGTCATCGCAGGGGAGTCCCTGGTTCGTCCTGCCACGGCCGCCCAGGCGCTGGACTGCTGGATGAATGACAGCAAGCAGACCTGTCAGGTGAGGCCCTGGGGCCACGGGGGGATTGAGATCAGCTTCAGCGGCAGCGCCCTCTTTCGCTTCGTGCCGGCCGGTCCACCCACCACCGACAACCGCCGCATGCGTGATGAGCAGGGCCGCATCTGGCTGATGAGCGGCCACCACAGCTTCACGCTCAGTGAGCAAGACGGCGATGGCAACCGAATCGCCGTTTCCAACGTCAGGAGTCGACCCGCAGCGGCCGTGGATCACCCATCCCACAGCAAGGTGAAACTCAGCGGCCATGGTCAGCCCACGGTGACCCTGTACGCCCAGCCCAACTACGGCGCCGCGATCGCGGGGATGGGGGTGTCGGGGGAAACGCTCGACAAGCTGGCGTGCACCTCAACCAGCCAGGGCACCTGGTGCCGGGTGGGCTACCCAGGTCAGAGCGGCCGGATGCTGTGGGTGAACCGGGACTCGCTGATCTTCCTGGGGAACGGGGAATAGGCCGTCGCAAATACGGCGCCGATTCAGGCCCGCTGGCGGAAACTCTCCACCACCGCCACCCAGGAGCCGACGTCCCCCAGATCAAAGGCCAGCTCTCTGCTCCAGTCCGACATGGCCTGCCGTCCAGGAGCAGCGTTGATTTGACCTTCCAGAGCCACTGATGCAGGGCCTCATGGCGTGGTGCATGGGTCTCGGGTTATCAAGCAGGTGGGAGCTGGCTACGGGTTGTGGTGCGAGCCACCAACCCAGACCTAACCCCACAAGCACAACCTCCCGAGCGCCCGGCTGACACCCCTCAGCACGGAACGACTGCTGCGTCGACCCATGGACGTCAGTTCATCCAGCGGCTGCTGGCCGTTGAATGACCGGGCGAGAAGCACAGAGGCTCCAGTCGGTCAGGTTCCCCGGGGCTACGGGCATGGGCGGCGCCAGGGTCATCCGTGATCCGCAGGAGATCGGGCGCCGCAATCAGCAACCGTGAAGGGCATGGCGCAGCGGACGACGCCCCATCCGCCAGGCCCCATCCAGCAGGGCATCCAGCCGGAGGCAGCTCCAGCAGGGCATCGAGCGTGCTCATCTCCTCACCAACAGCAGCCGTGGTGAGCGGCAGAGTCACACCGTGGCGCTGCTCCAGATCGGCCAGCTGCTGCTGCAAAAACGGCTCGAGATCCCCCAGCAGGGCGGC
>JAYKHC010000065.1:0-27315 GCA_035285465.1 Cyanobacteriota bacterium | reverse complement strand
AGGCCCCTGCCACCACCACGTTCCGGTGACGTTGTTCTTGAAATCAGGAACCGACACGGTCGGCTTGCCGAGCGGTCGAACAGGATTGGCCGACTGGGCCATGGCAGCAGGCGCCTGAGCGAGCCCGAGCACGGCGATCAACGGCAAGGCAGCCGAGGAGGCAGCTGTGAACCTGCGGAAGAAGCTTGCGGCCATGGCCGTTCTCAACAACGTGCTGCGAAGGTTAAGGCAGTGAGCTAGATCCTTACCAGCGTTCAACCAGAGCTCATGGTTGTCCAGCGCTCATGGTCGACCCGCGGCGAAACGGGCCAGGTCCGGCACTGCCACCGGGTTGGCTGCCGCGGAGCGCTGGGCTGCGTTGACGGTGAGTCGATCCAGAGCATCCTGAAGATTCCGCTCCATCACGAAGCTCACCCCGTCACTCACCACCACCCTGGCCAGGGTCGGGAGGTCATTGTTGTTCGACTGGAGATAGATGGGCTCCACATACAGAATTCCGTCGCCCACCGGCAGCACCAGCAGATTGCCATGGATCAGCCTCGATCCGGCCCGATTCCAGAGCCCGAACTGATAGCTGATCGCCGGGTCCTGCTCGATCAGAGCTGAAACCTGCTGGGGCCCCAGCAGCAGCCGCTGCTGGGGGAACCGCACCAATTGCAGCTGGCCGTAGAAGGGAGGGTCGTTGCGGGCGGCCAGCCAGCCCACCATGTTGGAGCGTTTCAGAGGTGAGAAGGGAAGCAGAAGCACGAATTCCGGACGCCCCTGCCCCGGGAGCTGAATGGTCACGTGATAAGGCTTCATCGGCACATTGCTTGTGCCATAAATCTCCATGGGCACCGACCACACGTCATCTCCGTTGTAAAACGTGCGGACATCGGTGACGTGGTAGCGCAGCAGCCGCTCAGCCTGGATGTTGAACTGACTCTGGGGAACCCGGATGTGCGACAACAGCTCCGGCGGCATGGAGGAAAGCGGTCTGAACAGATCCGGAAAGGCGCGACGCCAGGTGCGAAGAATGGGATCTTCAGGGTCACTCACGTACAGCCAGACCTTGCCATTGTGAGCATCCACCACAACTTTCACCGGATTTCGGAAGTAGCGAATTCCATCTTTGTTGGCATCGGAATAGGGATAGCTATGGCTGGTGGTGAAACCATCCAGCATCCAGTACTGATGTTGATCAGCCAGAAAACCGTCTTTTTCTTCCAGCTGCACGGTCACCAGATAGGGTTTGCTTTCAAAGCGCAGAAACGGAACCAGAGCGGTCAACCTCTGATTCACCTGGCGCCGGATCAGCAGCCTGGACTCCTCGGTGAGTGAACCGCTGGTGACCAGGCGTGGCTCCTGCAGGTAGATCGCCGCCAGCAGGCGCAGCAGCGGAGAGCCCACGGAAATCCCGGCGCTGCCCTGGTAGTTGGAGTAGATGTTCAGATCCCCGTCCGGATAGTCGAACTCCCGCACCAGCGACGGTGCCAGGGCGTAGGGCGCAGGAGCCGACGAGAAGTACAGGCGGGGCCGCCCCACAGGCAGAACCCTCTTCACCCGCTCGGTGCTGATGCCCAGTGCCGGAATACCCAGATGTTTACCGGTGGGGCCGAGGTCTTTCACGAAGTAGAGCGGCAGGCCGTCAGGGCCCACGGAATTCACGGAGGAAACGGTGAAGCCGTAGCCATGGGTGAACACAAGGTGGCGGTTGAGCCAGGTGTCCGAGCTGTTCGGCAGGCTGCCCGTGTCCAGTTCTCGGGCAGCGATCATCACCTGCTGAGAGCCGGACTCGCTGAAGTCTTCCCGCATCGGATAGCGGTCCACCGCTGCAGAAGCGAAGCGGTAGTAGAGGCGCAGCTGTTGCAGCTGTCGGTTGGTGGCCAGCAGAGGCTGACTGTCCCAGATGCGGATGTTCGCCACCGTGCCCTGAGACTTGCGCAGATCGGCCGTGGTGATCTTCTGGCGGGGCTCGAGCTTCAGCTCCTGCATCGCATCGAGTCCGAAGGCGTGGCGGGTGGCGTCGATGCTGCGCCTGATGTAGGGCCCTTCGATCGCCAGCTCCCTCGGCGCCACGAACAGGCTCTGAAGCAGAGGAGCCACCACCCACTCCAGCAGCGGGATCAACAGAGCCGAACAGGCCAGAGGGATCAGCCCGACCCCCCGCAGCCGGCCACGGGGGGTCGGCAGCAACAGCGCGAGGGTGAAGAACAGAAGCAGTGCGGCCAGCAGCAGTCGCAGCGGCAGCCGCAGGTGCAGATCAACCCAGCCGGCCCCACTGGCGACGCCGCTGCCCTGAACCATCAGGTCAAAGGGCGTCAGTGCGTAGATCAGAGCCAGAACAACAATCAGAACGGCGAGCTGGGGCCGGAGAACCCTCTGCTGCTGGCGGCTGAGTCCGCGGTGCCGGAGTTCGCTGAGGCTGTTGCCCTCCGTGAAGGTGAGCCACAGACAGCCCGCCAGACCCACCGCGGCCTGGGCGCAGATCACGCTCAGCAGAAGCTTCAGCGCCGGCAGTTGCAGCACCGTGAAGCGAAGGTCAAAGCCGGTGAGCGGATCGGGCCTGTCGAAGGGCACCGCCAGAAGAGCCGGAAGCCACAGGCTCCACCCCCGGGCCAGAGCGGTGGCTGATCCGGCCAGCGCCAGCGCCAGAGCGATGCGGAGCGTGGTGAGAGGCCTGATCAGCAACGGGGGCAACAGGGCCAGCACCAGGCCGATCAGCAGCCAGAGCGGCAGGTCGGCGAGAACGGGCAGACCGGTGATCAGCTCACCGCTGAACGGGGCTGCGATCAATCCATGGGCCTGCACCAGAAGGTAGGTGAGCCCACCCACCAGAAGCAGCAGCAGCAGGGCCAGGGTGAGGATCAGCCGCCTGGGCCCCATCGGCAGGACCGGGATGGGCGGCTGGTCCTGTGGCCGGGTTGATTGGCGCAATCGCCAGCAGCGCTGCAGCTGTTGCAGCTGCAGCGGCACACCCAGCCCCATCACCAGCGTGAAGCTGACCACCTGCAGCAACCAGCGACGCAGCAACAGGCCCCGGGCCTGAAATTCGCCGAACCAGAGCCATTCGATCGTGAGTCTGGCGGCGGCGGTCAGCAGCAGCAGGGCAAGACCGGCGCCCCCGAGCCAGAGCAGCGGACGCAGCCGTCGGGCCAGCGGAGGCGATGGGCTGAGGTTCATGGACTGAAGCTAGGAAGAGACACCGGATCCGCCGCCAGGCAAAGGACGAGTAAAAAGCCGACTCAGAGGATCGGATATTTTCTGCGCTCTGATCAGAGGCTGTTAGCCTCCAACCAGAGCGGGGCCGGTCGTGACAACAACCCTTCCCAGAGCAACGGCTGCAGGCCCCACCTTCACAGGGCTTCGCTGCAAGGAGTGCGGCCACTCCTATGAATCCGGGGCTCGCCATGTCTGTGAAGACGTCTGCTTCGGGCCGCTGGAGGTCGTCTACGACTACGAGGCCATCCGCAACCGGGTGAGCCGGGCGACCATCGAAGCCGGACCGGCGTCGATCTGGCGCTACCGCGACTTTCTGCCGATCGCAGGTGATCCCATTGATGTGGGAACCGGCTTCACGCCGCTGCTCAAAGCGGACAACCTGGCCAGACGCCTCGGTCTCAGGAGCCTCTACATCAAGAATGATGGGGTGAACATGCCCACCCTGTCCTTCAAGGACCGGGTGGTGAGCGTGGCCCTCACCCGTGCGCGGGAGCTGGGTTTCACCACCGTGAGCTGTGCCTCCACCGGCAACCTGGCCAATTCAACCGCCGCCATCGCCGCCCATGCCGGGCTGGATTGCTGTGTGTTCATCCCCAGTGATCTGGAGCTGGGCAAGGTGCTCGGAACCCTGATCTACAACCCCACCCTGATGGCGGTGAAGGGCAACTACGACCAGGTGAACCGTCTCTGCTCGGAGGTGGCCAACACCTACGGCTGGGGCTTTGTGAACATCAATCTGCGGCCGTACTACTCCGAAGGCTCAAAAACACTCGGTTATGAAGTGATCGAGCAGCTGGGGTGGCAGCTACCCGACCACATCGTGGCACCGCTGGCCTCCGGCTCCCTGTTCACCAAGATCCGCAAGGGTTTTGATGAATTCATCACCTGTGGTCTGGTCGAGGAAAAGCCTGTGCGCTTCAGCGGAGCCCAGGCGGAGGGTTGCAGTCCGATCGCCCAGGCCTTTGCTGAGGGCCGGGATTTCATCAAGCCTGTGAAGCCCAACACCATCGCCAAGTCGATCGCCATCGGCAATCCGGCCGACGGCCCCTATGCCATCGACATCGCCAACCGCACCGCAGGCTCGATCGCGGCGGTGAGCGATGCCGAGATCATCGACGGCATCAAGCTGCTCGCCGAGACCGAAGGGGTGTTCACTGAAACCGCCGGTGGTACCACCATCGCTGTGCTCAGAAAGCTGGTGGAACAGGGACGGATCAACCCGGATGAGTGCACCGTGGCCTACATCACCGGCAACGGTCTCAAGACCACCGAGGCCGTGGCCTCCTCGATCGGAGCGCCCCATCTGATCGAGGCCCGTCTTGACAGTTTCAACGAGGCCTGGCAACAGGCCCAGTCCCGATCAGCGCTCGGCTGATCCGTTTCTTCTCCACGCCTGTCCCGCCATGGCTGTCAAGGTCCTGATCCCCACACCTCTCCAGAAATTCACCCACAACGAAGCAAGCGTCACGGTTGATGCCTCCGATATCAATGAACTTGTCGAAGGGCTCGAGGGGCTCTACCCGGGCCTGAAGGCTCGGCTCTGTGACGACGGCGGCAAGCTGCGTCGTTTTCTCAACCTGTACGTGAACAGCGAAGACATCCGTTTCCTCAACAATCAGGCCACGGCCCTGAAGGATGGCGATGAGGTGAGCATCGTTCCTGCCGTCGCCGGCGGTTGATCTGGGTGCCCCCGGACAGCAGCACCCGACGGAACTTCGTTAAGCTTTTTTTCAGAATCGGGTACGGGCTTGATCCAGGTCGAGGCTTCCACAAAGGCTCTGCTGTTCGACTACCGCCAAGCCGCCAATCCGGTGCGCTCCGGTCTCACCGAACCGATTCCTCTCTGTCAGTGGCCTCCTGAACAGGCTTCGCAGGGCCCGAGCGCCATCCTGCCGTTGGATCTCAGCGCAGCTCTCGGCACGGTGGGGCCAGCCACGAGCCCCGCTCTGGCCGCCCATTTCATCCGGATCCAACCTTCAAAAGCGATCAGGGCTGCTGCCGTAGCCACCAGCTCCCTCTTTTACGTGCTGGAGGGCCGAGGCCGCTGTCGGCGCTCTGCCCAGGGCACCCGTCCTGCCTCCAGCCTGAACTGGTGCGCCGGTGATCTGTTCGTGTTGCCGGCCGGCACCGATCCCGTTCTGGAAGCCGAGCAGCCCAGCCTTCTCTACTGGGTCCATGACGGCCCCCTGCTCAGTTATCTCGGAGTGGCTCCCACCACACCCCGATTTGAAACCACCCATTACCCGGGCAGCTGGCTGAGGCAGGAACTTGAAGCGCTGGCAGCCCGTCCGGGCAGCGCCCGCAGCAACCGGCTCAGCCTGCTGCTCGCCAACAAAGACCTCCCCTCCACCCGCACGGTGAGCCATGTGCTCTGGGCGATGTACGGCATGGTGCCGGCCGGCGCCACCCAGGCTCCCCATCGGCATCAATCGGTGGCGCTGGATCTGATCATCGACTGCGCTCCCGGCTGCTACTCCCTGCTGGGCACCGAGCTCAGAGCCGATGGCACGATCCGCGAGCCCGAGCGGATCGACTGGCAGCCCGGTGGTGCCTTCATCACGCCCCCGGGTCACTGGCATGCGCATGTCAATGAAAGCGGTCGTCCCGCTTTCCTGCTCCCGATCCAGGATGCCGGCCTTCAGACCTATCTGCGCAGTCTGGATATTCAGTTCGCAGGCTGAGGCCCGTTCGCCTGCTGAGGTCAGTTCGCAGGCTGGGGCCAGTCTGTCAGGACTTTGTCTCCCCTTCCTGGCCCGACACCCGGCAGCGTTGCGCTGGCCAGGCAGACCGCAGCTCCCCGGGTCGTCACGCGCAGATGGGTGGGACCCTGCCTGGCGGCTTGCGCTGGGGTCTGCCAGTGCACGAGAGCCAGATCATCCAGATCCAGCTGCGCCCGGCCGAATCGGGGAGGATCGAGGGCCACGGCCACTCCCACAGCGACGGTGTGGCTCGGGACCTCAAGATCCAGCCGCACGGGTTGCCAGCGGCCTCCAGGATCAAGCGTGATCGGTCGGATCAGCCGGGCCCTGGACGGCCCGCGACGCGACTCATACCAGCTGATCTGAAGCCTGGCGGCGCTTCTCGCTGCGCCCCGCACCCAGAGCAGCAGAGAGAGTCGCTCCCCCGGGCGCACCGGCAGGCGATGCAACGGCCTCAGCAACACGGGCTGGCGATGGCTGGCCTGGCGCCGCAGGCGTACCCCGTAACGTCCTCGACGGGCAGCGCCGGGCTCCAGCCGCTGATCCCTGTGGCTGAGGATCCACTGAGCACCCAGGCCGGCAGGAGATCCAACCAGCTGATCCTCAAAGCCACCAACCCCGAGCAGATCCCTCCCGAGCTCAAGGCCGGTGCTGCCACGGGCACCGCAGAAGCGTGCTGCCGAGGAGATTCTCCAGATCCCCGAGGAGCGGCCAGCGGCGGGGGTCAGGCCGTGCCAGGCGCTGGTGCGCCCGGCCCGGCCGCGGAGGTCGGCCTCGAGCACACCCGATTCCAGAAGCCATGGCCCGGGCCTGCGGGTGAGCAATCCCGTCACGATCCAGTCAGCCAGGTCGCCGACCGCCGCATGGGGCCGGTAGCCATGCAGCAGCAGGGGATAGCCCGTGACGCGACGAATGCGGCCCCGGCTCAGCTGAACTTCGAGCAACAGGGAGGGGAAAGTATTCCAGAGGGTCTGATCAAAGAGAAAGTTTCCGAGGCTGTCGGCCACCAGGCTGGTGCCGTCCCAGTGCAGCCCCCCGGTGACATGGGGATGGTGGTTAAGGATGAGGCTGGCCCCGGCGCTGCGCGCCAGGGCCACCGCCTGGGTCATCGGCTCGGTGGGTTCCACCTGGTATTCGTTGCCACCGTGGATCATCACCACCACCAGCCCCCGGCGGCGGGCCTGCTGCACCGCCTGCTGCAGCACGGCGGGTTCGCACAGGGCCGCGCCACCTTTGCGCTGAACATCCGACGCCACATAACTGATCGGGTGCTGGGCACCATGGATCGTGGTGCAGCCCAGGATGGAGATCTGCATGCCCTTGAGACGATGAACAGCGGGCCGCCAGGCCTGAGCGCTTGTGAAACCGGCTCCGAAATACCCCTGTCCCGGCAGAAAGCCGGCCTGATGAAGCACCAGCAGGGTGGATCGAAGACCCGGTTCCAGGGCGTCGTACACATGGTTGTTCGCCAACCCCAGCAGATCAACTCCTGCCTGTTGCAGCGCCATGGCCAGGCCGGGCCCGCTGGCAAACACGTGATCCTTGCTGGAATGAAAGGCGGCGGAGCGCTGCGCCCCCCATTCCGCGATCGGATCGGCCAGAAGCGGAGATTCCAGGTTGAGCAGCGTGAGATCGGCCTGCTGGAGCAGAGGCTTCACAGATGACAGCAGGGCCCGATGGGCGGGGCCCGAATCACCCAGCACCAGCAGCGGGTTCTGGCGTGACCCTGGCTCAGGGGTGTAGAACCTTCGGCCGGCCATCACGTCACCGCCAACGCGGATCACCACGGTTTCGCCGTCATCGCTGCTCAGCCGCACGATGGCGGGGCTGCCGGGAAGCACCGGTCTGAGGGCTGGCAGGTGGCCCGCTGCGCGCACGCTCAGCCAGCCGGGCCTGCTGGGCACCGTGAGCGTGAAGCGTCCATCGGCTGTGGTGCGCGTCGAGCGGGCGTCACTCGTCACGACAGCACTGGCCACGGAGTTTCCATCAAGATCGAGTACGCGGCCCTCCAGGACGGCCTGCTCCTGAAACGCACGGCTCCAGCCATGACAGCCGGTCAGGGGCAGGACCAGCGCCAGCGCCATGCCCAGGGATGCTGCGTGCGGCAAGGGGGAACCTCAAGCTCCGCCATGAGCCTGTGGAGCCGAGACCGGCACTGAGACGTTTTCAGCTGAATCACTGAACTCTGCCGCGCCGGAGCCTACTAAATACCTTGATCTCACATTAATTTCAGGGCATCAGTGTCATGGGCCTGGCCTGCAGAAAATCATGAGGCACACCTGACATGAATGGATCTTGACACCGTACTGGCTTTATCTGTTGGGCGTCATGTTGTACGGAGTGCTGACAGTCCGCCAATATTCTCTTTTCCAAGAAGCCCGCGATGAGATCGGCTGGCGAGTTCACGTGAATGGAATCCGTGGCAAATCCACGGTGACTCGCTATCTGGCAGCCATCTTCAGAGCATCCGGTCATCGCACCTTCGCAAAGACAACCGGTACGGCGGCGCGGATCATACGCCCGGACGGATCTGAAACCGTTGTTCAGCGCCGCGGCCTCCCGAATGTGAATGAGCAGCTTCACATTCTTCGCTCATTCAGCGCAGAACGGGCTGATGCTGCCGTGATGGAATGCATGGCCGTGAATCCTGTTTATGCGGAATGGCTGGAGCACAAGGTGATGGATTCCAACCTGGGAGTTCTCACCAATGTGCGGCTTGATCACACCGACTATCTAGGAGAAACTCTGCCGGATATCGCCCGTGCTCTGGCTCGGGCGATTCCAAGCCACGCCCTGCTGATCACAGCGGAGCAGAATCCGGATCTGCTGGCTTTGATCCGCTCGGAGGCGGAACGGGTGGACACCCATCTGCTGGTGGCAGACCCCTCCACGGTGGGCACAGAAAGCCTGATCGGATTCAACCATTTTGCCCTGGAATCCAATGTTGCGATTGGCTTCATCGTGGCCGACATCCTTGGGCTCAAGCGATCTCTGGCGCTGAAGGCCATGCAGACTGCAGCTCCGGATCCAGGTGCATTCCGCATTCAGGAGTTCAGAAGAAATGGACAGGTACTGAGTTGGGCCAATCTGTTTGCCGTGAATGATCGGGAAAGTTTCGTAGCGCTCTGCACGCGACTGTTTGACCAGCACCCTGATCATCAAAAGGTGGTGATTCTCAACAATCGCCACGACAGACAGACCCGGGTTCAACTGTTTGCCGAACTGGCCGCACAACTTGGTTTTGATCAAGCTGTGAGCTTCGGCGACTTTGAGGCAGAGGTGAATGCTGTGCTGAAACGTCATCAACTTCCCGTCCTGAATCTTGGCAACTCCAGTCAGCATCGTCAGGACAGTGGTGAGAAGCTTCTGAATCAGATCATGCAGGCCACATCACCAACGGAGCCGGTGCTGTTGATCGGAACGGTCAACATTCACACCCCGCAGGCCGAACGCCTTCTGCATGCCCTGAAAGATGCTCAGCCATGCAGCTGAACACACCAGAGATTCAGCGATTGACGCTGGCCATCGGAGCGCTGGTGGCCCTGGTCTGGAAAGAACGACGCGGGGTGATTCCGGGCGGGGTGGTGGTGCCTGGTGGCCTCGTGAATCTGATGTTGCTTTCGATCCCCTGGGGCATGGCCATCCTGCCTCTGGCACTGGGTGTGCATGCCATCTACACGGGCTGGCTGGCCAGTGTTAAGCATCAACGCCTGCAAGCGATGTACATCCTCGGAATTCTTTCCGTGCTTCTGAGTGCACCCGTGGCCTGGATCTATCTGCAGGCGGGTCTGTTGCCCTGGTCTCTCGACAGCGTGACCGGCACGCTGCTGCCAGGAGTCATCGGCTTCAACATGCAGCGCCAGAAAATCAGACCGGTGCTGAGCAGCCTGATCTTCGTGAGTGCAATCACCGCAGGGCTGACAGGAACTGTTGTGCTGGCTGGTACGTGGCTGCTGAACCTGAACTTTGATTCTCTCAATCCATATTATCTTCACGCATCTGATCTTCAGATAAAGTGGCATCTGCTGCAGGCCTTGTCCACTCTGTCGGTTGGCGCCCTGATCTACAGGCGCACGGGCATGCGACCCGGGGGGTATGTGCTGGCTCCCACGGCGGCGATCCTGCTGCTGGATCCGCTCAGTGCCGGCATGTTGGCAGCGGGTTGTTTTGCTGTGCAGACAGCTCTGCGCAAGCTCATCAAGCACAGCCTGATCGTTGGCCTGAATCGTTATGTCGCCTCGATGCTGCTGAGCATCGCATTTGTCTGGGGTACGGAATTGTTGTTCATCAGACTTGGTCTTGAACAGTTGCCCTTCCAGGGCAATCACCTGCTGGTGATCCTGGCCATCCTGTCCTATGCCAATGATGCCATCCTGGCCGGTGCGCGCCGTGTTCTGCCGTGGATGCTGCTGATGATCGGAACCTCTCTGTGTGTTCTGCTGTTAACCAGACTGCTGATCGTTCCGCTGGACTGATCCGCAGGCCAGACCACAGAAGCGTCCGACCAGCAGGGGTTCCAGCGGCGCTCCACGCCAGCGCGAACCCGAACGCTCACTCCAGCGATAGGCCAGCAGCTCACCTCGACGATCCACCAGCAGCTGAATCACGCCTCGCCCGACACCGCCTCCACTCCGGCGGGTGTCCCCGGGTCCGTGTCCACTCCGGGATGAATCAATCACCACCAGACGATGAATGCAGCGGTTACCGATGCAGGGGCCCAGCGCCTGCGGATGGGATGCAGCCAGCATCAGGTGCCCACTGCTGGTGGCCGAGGCCTCCAGCCTGCGGGTGGCCAGCAGATCCCCGGGAACGATCTGCGTGACCCTGCTCACAATCCGGAAGCGGTTGCCCCGTGCGATCGCCTGGTGGTAATCGGCGGCGCGTGGCGATCGACGCCCCAGCCAGCGCCGCCTTTCCAGGGGCCCATAGCCATAGGCCTGCTGGAAGAGCGCACTGATGAAGCTGGAGCAGACACTGCGGTTACGGCTGTGGGCCGCTCCATCCACCCCCCGCCACTCCACCAGGGTGGGCCGGCTGCCGTAGCTGTTGTCCGTGGGACGCAGCTCCGCCACCAGGCGTTGCGCCCAGACCAGATGCGGCGGCGGTGCCGTGGCCACCGGCCAGAGCTGGAAGGCCATTGCCAGAGCCAGCAGCCTCGTGTTCACGGGGCGAGCGACCTGCCCGGCCGTCCTGTCTGCAGCCAGTGCACAAGATTCAGTCGCCTGGGAACCTTCACCCGCACCGGTTCGCCGGGAAGGGCCAGCAGCCGACGGATTTCGCTCGGCGGAACCCCCTCCAGATTCAGGCGGATCTGCAGGATGCCCTCCCGTTCGAATCTCCAGCTCAGCAACCGGGCGTTGTAGACCTGACGCAGCGAGGGAATCTCCACCTTCGCCATCTGGTTGGGAACCACAAACCAGGGCTGCTGGGCCGGCACCCTGGCCTCCACCTGCGGAGGCTGCTGCTCCCGCTGCCAGATCGCCAGCGTCTCCCTCGGCTTGACCGGGTCCCCCGGCTGCTTGAGCAGCCGCAGCACCACACCGCGGCCGGGGGCTCGATAGGTCGCATAGCTGATCCTCGACGGCTCATCCTGATCCAGACGTGGATGTTCCCGGGCGGCCTGACGCCGCTCGAGGTCGAGACGACGAATGTCTGCCTGACGTTCGATCAGAACCTGGCGGCGTTCCAGCTGAACACTCCGAAGCTTCTGCAGCTCAGTGAGGCGCCGGCTGTCGCGCTGCCTTTCCAGCAGCTCCTGACGAAGCTTCAGCACCCGCTCCCGGGCGTCATCCAGCAGATCGCGGCTGAGCGCACCCTGCCGCCAGAGCTGCTCACGACGCTGCATCCGTTGCCGGGACAGCCGCAGCTGCTGATCGAGCAGGGGCTCACCCACCACCTGCACCATCACGATCTGTTCCGACAGGAGATCAATCCTGCGCTGAGCTTCACGCACCTGGTCATTCACCTCGGCAAGATCCCTGGCCACGCCGCGATCCACCAGGTCCTGATCAACGGTGGGATCGGGCTGCAGATTGAACAACGGTTCACCCGGAGCCACAGCGGTGCCCTCCCTCACAAACACCCTTCCCATCCGTCCGTACTCCTGAGCGACCACCGGCTGGGCGGAGGGCACAACCGGTTGGGCCGGAACCACCAGCCGGGCTTCATCGCTGTGGAGGGTGCCGATCGCAGCGTGTGCGACTCTCATGCCCACCAGGATCACCACCGTCCCGGCAACCACCATCCCGAGCCGAGCGGGCCGGGCACCGGGAAGGCGCAGCTCGAACACCATCTCCAGCCCCCGAGCGTGCCGATTGCCTCCGGGTCCTAAGGGCCTGACGAACAGGCCGCCGGCTCAGGGATCATTTCGGGGGCAATTCAACGGCAGACCTCAGCACACGGCCGGCTTCATCGCGGCAGGGTCCAGGGCAGCGGAGCCGGTTTCGTGCTGTTCCACCATGGCGGTGAACACCGCTCCATCAATCGTTTCCTCCTGGATCAGCCGCTCGACGAGGCGATCGATCAGCGCCCGGCGCGGCTTCAGCAGGTTCACAGCACGGTTGAGGGCCCAGAACGCCAGGCTGCGCACCTGCTCGTCGATGCGATTGCCCGTCTGACGGGAATAGTGCGGATCGGCTCTGAGCCAGTCGCGACCGAGAAAAACCTCGGCGGCATCGCCCTCAAGCGCCAGCGGGCCCAGGCTGGAAAAGCCATAGCGGGTGACCATCTCCCGGCAGATTCTGGTGACCAGCTCCAGGTCCCCGGCTGCCCCCTGGGTGACCTCACTGGGGCCGTAGACCACCAGTTCCGCCGCGCGACCCGCCAGGGCCACCACCAACCTGGCCCGCAGATAGGCCCGGCTGACCAGACCGGAGTCGAGGGTCTCCTCATCGGGCAGGGTGCGGGCAAATCCCCCGATCCCGCCGGCCCTGGGCAACAGGGTCACCTTGTCCAGCCTGTCGGCCTGGGGCTCCAGGGTGGTGACCAGGGCATGCCCGATCTCGTGGTAAGCGATCAGTCGTTTCTTGGCGGAATCCTGCAGGGGGGCCGCCGAGAGTCCCATCGTGATCCGCTCGAGGGCATCGCTGATGGTCTGATCATTGATCTCAGACTGCTCACGCCTGGCGGTGAGGATCGCCGCCTCATTGAGCAGATTGGCCAGATCCGCTCCGGAGAACCCGGGGGTTCGGCTGGCCCACTCGCTCAGGTTCACGGCCTCGGCCAGGGGACGGCTGCGGGCATGAACCGCCAGGATCTCTGCCCGACCGCGTCGGTCGGGCAGATCCACCTGAATGCGGCGGTCGAACCGACCGGGTCGCATCAGGGCCGTATCGAGAACATCCGGACGGTTGGTGGCCGCCAGCAGAATCACCCCCGAATTGCTCTCGAAGCCATCCATTTCGGTGAGCAACTGGTTGAGCGTCTGCTCGCGCTCATCGTTGCCCCCCCCGATTCCCGCCCCGCGCTGGCGCCCGACGGCATCGATCTCATCAATGAAGATGATGCAGGGAGCCTTTTCCTTGGCCTTGCGGAACAGGTCGCGCACCCGGCTGGCTCCGACCCCCACGAACAGCTCCACGAACTCGGAGGCGGCCATCGAAAAGAACGGCACCCCGGCTTCACCGGCGATGGCGCGGGCCAGGAGCGTCTTGCCCGTGCCGGGTGGGCCGACCAGCAGCACACCCTTGGGGATCCGGGCGCCGACGCTGGTGAACCGCTCCGGCTCGTTCAGGAAGGTGACCACCTCCTGAAGCTCCTCTTTTGCTTCGGCGATGCCCGCCACATCCTCGAAGCGCACGGTCGGTGCACCTTCGGCCTGAAGTCTTGGCTGGCTGCGTCCGAATCCCATGGCCTTGCTGGCCACCTGGGCCGAGCGGCGGATCAGCACCACCAGGGCCCCCACCAGGAGAGCCACCAGCAGCCCGTTCGTCACAAGGCCGGCGAGCATCGCCTCCGAGCGGTCATCGCGCACACTCAGCGGAACCCCGGCCTTTTCGGCGGTGCGCAGCAGCTGCTGGTCGTTGCTGAACACCGCCACCTGACGGGTGCGTCCATCAGGAAAACGGGCCACCACTTCACGACGGGCAGGCGAGAGTTCAAGCTCCTTGACCTGACGGGTCTCAATCAGCCTGAGCAGCTGGCTGTACGAGATCGATCCCGCTCCGGGCTGACCGACAGAGAAGGGCTTGGCTGTCTTCGCCGGGGCTTCGGAGCTGGGCGCAGAACCGCGACTGTTCTCCGAAACGCTTGAAGTCACCTAGATCGATCTTTGTGCAGATTTTAGCCATTTGACGAAGGGGCGGTTCTGGACAGAGGATCAGCACCTGGCTTGTTGTGATCAGGGATGGCCGTACCCAAGAAGAAAACCTCCAAGGGCAAGCGCAACCAGCGCCACGCGCATTGGAAAGCCAAGGCGGCCGTGGCTGCAGAGCGGGCACTCTCGATCGGCAAATCCGTGCTGAGTGGCCGGGCTCAGGGATTCGTCTACCCGGTTCGCGGCGACGATTCCGACGCCGAGGACTGACCGGCGGCAGGGCACCAGGAGCTGATGCAGCGCCGGCGGCCGTCCAGCACAGCCACGGCATCCGACCACTCCAGCAGTGGATCCTGGTAGAGCGAGGGTGGCAACGCAGCGAGGGTGGCCCGCACGATGGCGATCACGGCCTCAGCCCTGAGAGCCCCACCCCCGCCGGAACGCTGGCGGGCCTCGGCCTGAAGGCGCCAGCGCATCGGCAGATTCCAGGCCGTGGGATGCAGCACCCAGAGAGCATCCACCAGGCCGTGCCCGGGATCTCCCAGCGGCGCATAAGCCGCCAGCGCCTCATCCCAGCGCGGCAACCAGAGCTTCTCCTCAGCCGTGAGTGTTGCCAGCTGCGGGTGGTGGTCCGCTTGTTCCAGCGCCACCGGCAGAGACGCGCCCAGGGAGCGACAGCCAAGCAGCCAGCCTTCCAGCACCACGGCATCCGCCTGGTGGGTGGTCTCCCCGCAACGGTCGCCCTCACCGCCGCGCAACGTCTTGTCAAAGCGCGGCAGCTTCAGCGGTCCGCCATCTTTCCAACGCGACAGCCGAGCCTGGAGCAGAGCCGTGTCATGGCTGCCCGGCGGCACCCGGCTGACGCCGAATGGGTTGCCCGCCATGGCGCGGCAGCGCGCCTCCCAGGGCAGGTAAGCGTCATCGATGCTGGCCACCGTCAGCCGCAGCCCCAGCTGCGGGCCGAGTGCGCTGAGGCAGCGGGTCAGGCTGCTCTTGCCGGCGCCGACCGGTCCATTCAGCGCCAGAAGCGGTCGGCGCCCGGCCCCCGCCTCAGCCCGCAGCCGCTCGAGCATCGGCAGGGCCACGTTCCAGAGCATCGTGGGCTGAAGCCGGGAGAGCAGCTCGGCGGTGCCGAGCGGCGCTGAATCGAGCCGATGGCACCAGCTGCGGTGCCAGGCGGCGACATCCGCGATGCCGGACAGAGCCAGCAGGGATGGCTCCATGGTCAGGTTCCCACCTTGAACGCCTCCAGCACCACGCTGTACACCAGCCCCATCCGAAAATTGTCAGCGAGCATCCAGCCGAAGGGAGCGGGTTCTGCATCCGGGGGCCGCAGCAGGATCCGGGTGCGCAGACGCACCACGAGTTCCAGCAGCAGCACCAGGGCCAGAACGACCGCCGGGCGGCCGCCCGGAAAGACCGGCAACACATAGCTGGTGAGATTCCCGCCGCCGTAGAAGCCCACGAGCAGGGCCAGAAGCCGCAGGCTGGTGCGGGCCCAGCCGCCGGCGAAGTTCGCCCGCCCACCAGCCGCAACAGCCGCGGTGAACCGCTGAAACCGGGTCGGTCGGCGGGGTAATTGCACCATCACCCTCAACTGGCTTCAGAGCAGCCGTTTCAGATAGTCCAGCGTGACACCTTCGCTGCCGCAATCGGGTCCCTGCAGAACCCGCGCGGCGGGACCGAGCCGATCCACCACCGCACGGGCAGCAGCGAAACGCTCCGCAGGCTCCGCGGCACCGAATTCGCTGAGGGTGATCAGGCAGGGAATACCGGCAGCCGTGGCCGCTGCGAGGCCGTTGCCCGAATCCTCGATGGCCAGGGCCGTGCCCGAAGCCAGATTCAGACGCCGCAGCGCCTGCTGATAGGCCTCCGGATGAGGTTTCTTGGCCCGGACATCATCGCCGCAGACCCACAGCTCGAACGCCTGAGCCAGCGGTCCCAGCTGATGATTCAGCAGGCTCTCCACGGCGGTTCTGGCGCTGGTGGTCACCAGGGCCTGACGAACCCCCGCCGCAGCGGCCTGGCCGATCAATCCGGCCACTCCAGGGCGGAGGCTGATCGCCCCGGCCTCCATCAAGGCGCGGTAGTGGTTCTGTTTGGCGGCCTGCAGGGCCTCGATCTCATCCGCCGATGCCGGGATGCCCCGCAGGCTCTGCAGAGCGGCAGCGATCCGCTCGCGCCCACCACTCACCCTGAGCAGCTCTGCATAGTGCTCGCAGTCCCAGTCCAGAGGGACACCGGCCTCAGCAAAGGCCCGGTTGAAGGCCGGCCGGTGGCCATCCCGCTCCGTTTCCGCCAGGGTTCCATCGACATCCCAGAGCAGGGCCCGCAGCGAGCCGAACCGGTGAAGCGTCATGGTGCGGGGCTGGTCGGTGGGAAGGGACAGCCCACAATGGCGCCAGCCGGTGAGTTTCCTCTGCCATCCACCATGAGCGCCCGGCGCTGGCAGCTTCCCGCTCCACTCAGCGACCCGGAGGGTTTTCGCCGCGGGCTCACCCACGAGCTGGTTGAGCAGCTGCCTCCGGAGCTCACTGTGCTGCTGCAGCGACGGGGCTACAGCACGGCCGAAGCGATCCTGGAGTTGCTCCATCCACCGGCCGCGCCCCCGGCCAGGCGGCATTTCCCCGAACTGGAAGTGGCGAGCGAGCGGTTGCTGCGCAGCTGCCAGGGCTCCGAGCCGTTGGCGATCTGCGGGGACTATGACGCGGACGGGATGACCAGCACAGCCCTGCTGATGGGAGTGCTGGGGCGGCTGGGTGCCAGGCCCGTCGCCGCGATTCCGAGCCGTCAGGAGGACGGCTACGGACTGAACAGGGCCATGGTGGAACGGCTGGCGGCGGAGGGAATCGCTCTGCTGGTCACCGTGGATAACGGCATTGCCGCGGTGGAGGCCCTGGAACGGGCCGCTGAACTGGGTGTGGAGGTGATTGTCACCGACCATCACAGCCCCCCCGAACAGCGTCCGCCGCTGCTGGCACTGCTGCACCCGGCCACCACGCCCGCGGACTCTCCCTATCGGGGGCTGGCCGGAGTGGGGCTGGCCTATGTGCTGGCTGCCGATCTCTGCGAACAGCTGAGCCGGGACGATGCACTGCGGATGGCCCGTGATCTGTTCTGCATCGGCACGATCGCCGACATGGCCCCGTTGACGGGTGTGAACCGTCTCTGGCTGCGCGAAGGTCTGCCTCAGCTGGGCAACAGCGCCCTGCCCGGGCTGCAGGCGCTGATTCAGGTGGCTGGACTCAGCGAGCTGCCGGTGGATGCCCAGGCCGTGGGGTTCCAGATCGCTCCGCGCATCAATGCGGTGGGCCGGCTCGGGGATCCCGATCTGGTTGTGACGCTGCTCACCAGCGACGATCGCTCCCTGGCCCTGGAGCTGGCCCGGGAATGCGAAATCCTGAACCGTGAGCGCCGTGAGCTCTGCCAGGCGATCGAGGCCGAAGCTCTGGCCCTGATCGAAGCCGACGGCGGCAGCACGCCCCCCTTTCTGCTTCTGGCACAGAGCCACTGGCACCACGGCGTGATCGGCATCGTGGCCTCCCGGCTGGTGGAGCGGTTCGGGTTGCCGGTGGCTCTGCTCTCCGGCGAAGGCGACGGCCGTCTGCGGGCCTCGGTTCGCTCACCGGCGGGCTTCGCCGTTGATCAGGCCCTGCGCTCCTGCGCGGATCTGCTCGATCGCTTCGGAGGGCATCCCGCCGCAGGTGGTTTCACGGTGAAGGCCGAACGCCTGGCTGAGCTTCACGAGCGGCTCAATCAGCTGGCCGGCGTCTGGAGGGAAGCCGAGGGAGCAGCGGTCACGGTGCAGCCCGAGGTGCTGCTTGCTCTGGAGCGGATCGACCGGGACTTCTGGAAAGCCCTGCAGAAACTGGAACCCTTCGGCAGCGGTCATCCCCAGCCGATCTTCTGGAGCCACGGCTGTCGGGTGGCATCGCAGAAGCTGTTACGGGGCGGGCACCTGCAACTGCAGCTCAGCCAGGGTGACGCGTCGCTGCGGGCCATCGCCTGGCGCTGGGATGATTCAACCCCGGTGCCGCCGCTGGTGGATGTGGCCTACCGGCTCAGGTCGGATTGCTGGCAGGGGGAGTGGCGCCTGCAGCTGGAGCTGATCGCCCTGCGGCCCTCGCTGATCGGTGCGAGCGGCCAGGGAGAGGTGGTTCTGCAGCGGCGGGAACGCACCTACTGGTGCCGGCGCCAGGCCGGCGGCCTGGTGATCCGGAACGCCGCCGGTGAGGAGATCAGCCATCTGCTGGAGCACGACCGTCCGGTCTCAGAGCGCCATCCCTACGTGGAGGCGCTGCTGCGGGACGCGGCGCTGGCCCTGGGGCTGGTCAGCTGAACAACGCCCGGAGGACGTCGCCATGAGCCCGGTCCCCAACGTTCGTGCAGACCTGAGCCGGCTGGCGATGCTGCTGATGCTGGGGGCGATGGTGGGACTGGCCTGCTGGCCCCTGAATCTGATCGACCGGATTCAGGACAGCCTGCTGGCCCGGATGGCGGCCTTCCATGGAGCGGGTTGGACCGCTGCCGGTCTGGGCATCGCCGTCGCTCCAGTCGCGGTGTTGCCGTTGCTGCTGGTGCTGATGCAGGGTGAGCTGCGGAGCGGGGCCGGCTCAGGAATCCCCCAGACCTCGCTCAGCCTCGATGCCCCGCAGCGGGCACCGGCGCTCCTGGGCCGGGCGGCCACCGCCTCCCGCCTGCTGCTGTGGACGCTCGGCAGCCTGGCGGTGTTCCCGATGGGACGGGAGGGACCGGTGGTGCAGCTCGGCGCATCCGTGGCCCATGGCCTGCGGCGACGATTTCCCAGCCTGTTGCCCGACCTGGCTGATCATCAGCTGGTGGCGATCGGTGCCGGCGCCGGGCTTGCCGGCGGATTCAACAGCCCACTGATGGGGCTGGTGTTCGTGCTCGAGGAGCTCACCCGCCGCTATCAACGGGCGCTGCTCTGGCCGGGGGCTCTGGCCTGCCTGAGTGCTGCGCTGATCAGCAACCTGGGAGGTGTCGGCCTGTTCACCCTGGGCATGGTCGAAGCCCTGGTTCCCGAGCTCCTGCAGCTGTTCTGGGCGCTGCCGCTGGGCCTCGGCGGTGGATTGCTCGGGGGCCTGCTGGCCCGTGGTCTGGTCTCCAGCACCCGTTGGTTGAAGCCACGGGTGGCGGAGAGCCCGATCCTCTGGGGGTTGGTTCTCGGCGGGGGGCTGGCGGTTCTGGCGCTGATCACAGGGGGCTGGAGCTGCGGTGATGGCGAGGCGCTGATGCACCGCCTGCTGCAGGGCCTCCCACCCCAGCCGGTGCCGGGGTCTCCGATCGGCATTCTGGGCTGGTTGATGGTGGTGGCGGCCCGGCTGCTCGGTCCGGTTCTGGCCCTATCCGCCGGCGTGCCGGGCGGTCTGATCGATCCGGCCTTTGCTCTGGGCGCCGTGTTCGGCAGCGGCGTGATGGACCTGCTGGGGGGTGGCGGTGAACTGGGGATGGCCCTGGGCATGGCGGCCGGCCTGGCCGGCGCCACCCAGTTACCGATGACCAGCCTGGTTCTCGCCATGCGGATGGCCGGCGATGCGCAGTGGCTATGGGGGCTGATGCTGAGCGCCGTGCTGGGGGCGTACGTGGGTCGCCGCCTTCTGGCCAGGCCGGTTTATCAGGCCCTCACGGAGATCAGCGCAGCCCCGCCCAGCTGAAGGGTCCCTCAGACGCGTGGAGCCGATCGGTTTACGCCAGGATGACCCGAATTCACGTTCCTGCTGCCATGACCACGGGATGCCGGCCGGCCGGTGGGCCGGGATATGACCGTGCCGATTGGGCCAGTGCCTTCCGCAATGTGAGCGTGGAACTCGATGGGCTGCTGCTGGAGCCCTCACGAGGCGCGATCCCCGCCGAACTGCAGGGAACGCTTTACCGGAATGGGCCCGGCAGGCTGGAGCGCGGTGGCCGCTGGGTGCATCACCCCTTCGATGGGGATGGAATGATCACCGCCCTTCGCTTTGAGGGTGAGCGGGCGGCTCAGCTCTCCAACCGGTTCGTGCGTACGGAGGGCTGGCTGGCTGAGGAAGAGGCCGGACGCTTCGTGTATCGCGGTGTTTTCGGCACCCAGAAGCCCGGCGGCGCCCTGGCCAATGCCTTCGATGTCCGCCTCAAGAACATCGCCAACACCCAGGTGGTGCGGCTCGGGGATCAGCTCCTGGCCCTCTGGGAGGCAGCCGAACCCTATGCCCTCGATCCGGACACCCTCGAGACCCGCGGACTCAGCCGGCTTGGGGGCGTGCTCCGTGCCGGCGAAGCCTTCAGTGCCCATCCCCGCTTTGACCCCGGCCATCACGGCACTCCCCGGATGGTCAGCTTCGGGGTGAAGACCGGCCCACGCAGCACCGTGCGACTGATGGAGTTCGCCAGTGAGGGGCCTGAGGCCGGCAAGCTGATCGCCGACAGCCGCCACACTTTTCCAGGCTTCGCCTTTCTGCACGACTTCGCGATCACACCCAACTGGGCGGTTTTCCTGCAGAACGCCGTGAACTTCAACCCCTTGCCCTTTGTTCTGGGGCAGAAAGGAGCGGCCCAGTGCCTCAGTTCCCGTCCCGGCGGGACGGGCAAGTTCTGGCTGATCCCCCGGGAATCCGGTTGTCATGCCGGTGAGGCGCCCCGGGTGATCGAAGCTCCTGACGGCTTTGTGTTCCACCACCTCAACGCCTGCGAGGAAGACGCAGACCTGGTGGTGAACAGCATCTACTACCGCGACTTTCCCAGCATCGGCCCCGAACAGGATTTCCGCAGCATCGATTTCGATCAGGTGCCCGAGGGACAGCTGCAGCAGTGCCGCATCAACCTGGAGCGTGGGTCTGTGCAGACCTCAAGAATCAGTGAGCGCTGCTGTGAATTCGCCATGGTGAATCCGCACCGCCAGGGCCTTCCCGCCCGTTTTGCCTGGATGGCGGTGGCCGGGCGCGAAACCGGCAACGATCCACTTCAGGCGATCAGCAAGCTCGATCTCCACAGCGGGCAAAGCCGGGTCTGGAGCGCGGCGCCCCGGGGATTCGTGAGCGAGCCGGTGATGGTGGCACGGCCAGGCAGTCAGGCCGAGGATGACGGCTGGGTGCTGTGTCCGGTGTGGAACGGGGCCCGTTGCGCCAGCGACCTGGTGATTCTTGATGCCACCGATCTGAGCGAGCTGGCCGTTCTGGAACTGCCCCTGGCGATCCCCTACGGACTCCATGGCAGCTGGGTGGGGCATTGACGGCTCAGTTCAGGAGAGCTTTCAATTGCGGTTCCAGCAGCGCGAATGCCCGGCCGCGATGGCCGAGCCTGGCTTTGAGCTCACGCGGCATCTCCGCGAAGGTCTGACCCAGCTCCGGCAGCTGGAACACGGGGTCGTAGCCGAAGCCGCCGGCGCCGCGGGGGGCTTCGAGGATCACACCGTTGCAGAGCCCCTCCACCTGCAGCACCACCTCCCCGGATGGATCCGCCACCGCCAGGGCGGCATGGAAGCAGGCGCTGCGATCGGCGGGTTCCCCGCGCCCCATCGCTGCTGCATCAGCAGCAGCCAGCTCCCTGAGCAGCCGTTCGATGCGGGCTGAATCGCTGCGGGCGTAACGGGCGGAGTGAACGCCGGGGGCTCCACCGAGGGCGTTCACACTCAGCCCTGAATCATCGGCCAGGGCCCAGTGTCCGCAGGCCCGTGCGACAGCGCTGGCCTTGAGCCGGGCATTCTCTGCAAAGCTGCAGCCGGTCTCCTCCACCGACAGTCCATCGGGTTGTGGTTGGACCTCGATGTTCAGACCTGCCAGCAGCTGCGCGAACTCACGCACCTTGCCCGCATTGCCGCTGGCGATCACCAGGATGGTCATGGCCGATCAGATCGACTCGGCCAGAGCCCTGGCCCAGGCCAGCACCTCTGCCACCCGCTGCTCACTGGGTGCTTCGCAGTAGAGCCTCAGCAGGGGTTCTGTTCCTGAGAAGCGAAGCATCAACCAATGGCTCGGACCCAGCCGCAGTTTCACCCCATCGGTGCGGATCACGCTCTGAACCGGCACTCCAGCCACTGCCGTGGGAGCAGCATCGGCCAGCTGGGCCTCCAGCCTCCGGCGGGCGGCCATGTCGGCCAGCTGCAGATCCAGACGGTCGTAGGAGGCCGCCCCGCCACATCGTTGCTGCAGAGCATCGATCCGCTGTCCGAGAGGCAGCCCACCCTCCACCAGGGCCTCGATCAGCAGCAGGGCGGCAAAGGGGGCATCACGCTCCGGCAGATGCATCCCGAAGCCCACCCCGCCCGATTCCTCTCCCCCCACCAGAACATCAGCCGCCAGCATCTCGGCGGCGATGTACTTGAAACCCACCGCCTTCTCCAGCACGGTGCGCCCCAGATCCTCGGCCACCTGCTGCATCAGATCGGAGCCGCTCACGGTCTTCACCACGGAGCCCGGCAGCTGCCGGGCCCGGGCCAGGTGATCGATGAACAAGGGCATCAACAGCTGGGTGCTGCAGAAGCGGCCCCGTTCATCCACCGCGGCGATGCGATCGCCGTCGCCGTCGAACACGATGCCCAGTGCCGGACTGCCGGCTGCCGTGCTCTCCCGAACCGCCTGGATCAGCTCCTTCAGATTCGGGGCGAGTGGTTCAGGAGGATGGCCGCCGAACAGGGGATCGCGCCCGGCCCGGATCTCACGGATCACGCCAGAGCTCACGGCCTGCTCCCCGAGCAGAGCCGGCAGAACCCCGGCTGCCGAGCCATGCATCGGATCCACGATCACCGTGAGGCCCAGCCGCTGCAGGCCCTCGGCCAGGGCTGGAGTGTTCACCTTGGCCTTCAGGCCGGTCACATAGGAGCCGAGCGCATCAAAGCGCGCTGGGTCCGCGGCGATGGGCACGGTGATGCCTCCAGCCTGCAGACGGGTTTCCACCCGCTGCGTGAAGTCTCCCTCCACCGATCCCCCGAAGGGTCCCTTGATCTTGAGCCCCAGCCACTCGGGCGGGTTATGGCTGGCGGTGATCACCAGCGCACCGAGGGCAGCGCGCTCCACAACCGCCCAGCTGGAGGCCGGTGTCGGCGTGGGCGTGTCGGCCAGCATCGGTTCGAGATCCACGCCGCGTACCGCTGCGCAGATGGCTTCCGCCAGCTCAGGAGCCAGGAAGCGGCGGTCGTAGCCGATCACCACTTCGCGACTGTTGAGGCCCTCCGGGGCGGAATAGGCGAGTTCGGCGGCAGCGGCAGCAGCCACCGGCAGCAGCCGCTCCACCGTGATGTCCACACCGAGGATGCCGCGCCAGCCATCGGTGCCGAAACGGATCGAGCTGGCCTGCAGGGGCAGCGGGGCGGAACCCATCGGAACAACGAGCAGGAACAGAAGCGTACGGTGAAAGCCATGCCCAGGGAGGAGCTGACCGACCGGCTGCTGCGCAGCTGGATCCGCTGCAGACGGCGATCCTGGCTGGATCGTCACGGCGATCCGGCTGAGCGCCGCTGGACCGCCCACCGGGCGCTGGCTCTCAGTGATCAGCACCGCAGTTTTGAAAGCCTGCTGCCGCTGAAACCTGCCAGGGGAGAAGAAGCTGCTGCCGCGGGCGCTGCCTCCGTGATGGGTCTGAGGCTGCGGGGCCAGATCGGAGCGATGCCGATCGCAGCCCATCCTGTTCTGCTGGAGCGGGTTCCGGGCCGCAGCATCTGGGGTGCCCATGCCTACAGGCCGGTGCTGGGCCGCCAGGGTCGCAACCTCACCCGGGAACATCGCCTGCAGCTGGCTCTGTGGGGACGGCTGCTGGCCGGGCACCAGGGCGCACCGGTTCCGCACGCCCTGGTGCTGGCGGGATCAGGGTCGGAGCTGCAGCGCGAACGGCTGGCCCTCAGCCCCGCGCTGCAGCGCCAGCTGGATGAATCGGTGCAGCGCCTGGCAGGCGATCTGCAACGTTCCACGCCACCGCCGCTGGTGGCTGACCGCAGGAAATGTGTGCTCTGCAGCTGGCGTGGCTTCTGCAACCGCGAGGCGCAGCAGGCCGGACACCTCAGCGAGGTGAGCGGAATCGGTGGAAAACGGCGGGAACTGCTGCTGGGGCTGGGTATCGAGACCCTGACTCAGCTGGCGGCTGCCGACCCGGACGGGCTGGCCGAGTCGCTGGCGGTGCATGGGGAGCAGCACCGGGCCCTTGCCGTTGAGCTGGTGGGCCAGGCCCGTGTGCAGGCCACCGGGCAGCCTGAGCGCCTCACGCGGTTGTCTGTCCTGGAGCCCGGAGGGGCCCTGGCGGAGCTGGCGACGGCTCCGGGGCTGTTGCTCTACGACATCGAATCCGACCCGGATGCCCGCGATGATTTCCTGCATGGGTTCGTGCAGGTGAGGCGGTTGCCGGATGGCCGCTGGCCAGGGGCCGACCCGGAGGCGATGACCAGCTGGCCGTATCGGCCGCTGCTGGCGCTGCAGGAGCATGGCGATGCACGGCTGTGGCAGCGGCTGCAGGCCCTGATCAACGGCCACCGCGACTGGCCGCTGCTTCATTACGGCGAAACCGAGCGGATCGCTCTGCTGCGTCTGGCCCGGCGTCAGGGAGCCAGCGATTCAGAACGGGCCAGCCTGGGATCGCGGCTGCTGGATGTGCACGCCCGCCTGCGGCAGCACTGGCGGCTGCCGGTCACCAGCTACGGACTCAAAGCCGTGGCCGGCCAGCAGGGATTCCAGTGGAGTCAACGCGGAGCGGATGGGGCCCGCTGCCTGCTGTGGTGGAGGCAGTGGCGCCGCGGCTGGAGCGGCCGGAGCGCCGGAGCAGACCGTGAAGCGTCCCGTCGTCTGCTCAGCAGGATCTTTCAGTACAACCGGGATGACAACCTGGCCACCTGGGCCGTGGTGCGCTGGCTGCTGGATCAGGGCTGAGCAGCCGGTGGGCCGCCGGGTCCGGTGGGAGGGTCGACAAAGGCCGGCGGGGTGCTGATGCTGAGCTCCCGCTGGTCGGTGGTGAGCAGGACGGTCTGATCGAGGGCCTGGCGACGCACCAGGGCCAGCCCTTCGGCCTGGTGCCCATCCCCCAGCGAGGAGGTGATCACGCCGGCCCGTTCGCCACCGGGGCTGAGCAGGGTCTCACCCGGCTCGAGCCCACCCTGCGGCAGGTCAACGGCACCGCCGACCAGCCGCCAATGGCGCAGCTGCTGCTTGACGCCGTGATACGTGGCGAGTTTGGCCAGGGTCTCCTGGCCCACATAGCACCCCTTGCTGAGGCTCACCCAGGACGCCAGACCGAGCTCAAAGGGATTGGTGTGCTCATTGGCCTCCGCCGGCACCGCTGGAAACCCCTGGCGGATCCGCCAGCGCTCGGCCTGCGGGCCGGTGAGCTCCGGCAGAGCCTCCAGCCAGGCGGGCAGGTCAGCCTCAGGAGGCAGCAGCAGGGCTGGCTGGTCTGAGCCTGCGCCCAGGTTCACCCCGGGCTCAAGCCAGTGGCTGCGGTGCGGGCCATCACGGCTGAGCGTCCCGGTCGGAGCGCCGCAGAAACGCACCAACCGGGCCGCCTGCGGCTGCTCGAGCGACACCCGATCAGCCGGGAACAGCACCTGGTCCAGGGCGCGATGGATCGCCTCGGCATCGCCGCTGATCACGATGAGCTTCACAAGCTCAGGCTCCAGCTGCACCAACGCCAGGCCCCGCATCCGCGCGGTCGGTGTGATCAGACAGGTGGCC
The DNA here is from genome assembly GCA_035285465.1 of Cyanobacteriota bacterium. GTDB lineage: Bacteria > Cyanobacteriota > Cyanobacteriia > PCC-6307 > Cyanobiaceae > UBA5018. The sequence goes on along the minus strand of JAYKHC010000065.1, from coordinate 1,516 downwards.
AGACAGGACCCGTGGCTGCCCGACTCGATCGCCTGGCTGCTCTGGCCATGAAGAAAGCGGCGGGCATCGCTGCCGGTCAGGCGGATGGTCCGCACCGGAACGGTCCATCGGAACGCAAGCGGGAAATCGTCCATCTCAGATCTGCTGCGCCGCTGCCACGGCCGCCACCTCCTCCAGGAGAAACAGGCTGCGCAGCTCCAGGCCGGCTGCAGTCATGGCCTCCAGCCCCCCTTCCTGGCGATCGACGATCGTGACGACCCGTTCAACCCGATAGCCCGCTTGCTTCAACTGCTCCACAGCCTTGAGCGCCGAGCCGCCGCTGGTCACCACATCCTCCAGCACGGTGATGCGACTGCCTGTGGGCGGCAGGGGGCCCTCCAGCCAGGCGCCGGTGCCATGTCCCTTGGCCTGCTTGCGCACGATCAGGGCATCGAGCGAGCGTCCTGCCAGGGCCGCCTGCAGGGCCACGGCACTCACCAGCGGATCAGCGCCGAGCGTGAGTCCGGCCACGGCCACAGCCTCCGGTTCCACCTGTTCGAGCAGCGCGGTTCCCAGCAGAGCCAGCCCCTGACCGCTGAGGCTCACCGGCTTGCAGTTCACGTAATGGTGGCTGGTGCGGCCGGAGGCGAGTGTGAACAGCCCATGGCGGTAGGAGCGACGGGCCAGTGACCGGAGCAGGGCTTCGCGCCTGGCGCTGCCGCTGGAAGGCAGGGAGAGGGTCATGGCCGCTGCGGCAGGGCTTGCAGTGCCCCACTCTCGATCACCGGGCTCCAGGCCTGGTGCTTCCTGGCGAAGGTCCTTAGCCTGTGCAGCGTGGTTTGCGGAACGGCCGGTGACGGGCATCGGGGTGTTCGGATCAGCGCTGGTGAGTGTGTTGACGACCCTGGCAGTCGCTGGCGGGGCCATGGCGGGGCCGGTGTTCTGCACCACCACCGTGGAAGCCCCGGCGTCGTTGCCCTCCGGGCGAGGCTCGCCGCGGCTGGCACCCGCCGTGGAGATCACCCGCTGCCAGGGCAGCCAGACAGTTCACGAGCTGCTGCAGGAGCGCTTCTACAGCCATACGGCCCCCTTCGAAGCCGGCATCGGCATCAGCCATCAGATCACCGATCTGCTGGGGATCGCCCGGGGTGGCATCAACGGCCGTGCCTGGATGGGCTTCGGCTTTCCGGATCAGACCATCGTCCGCGATGCCACAGCGGTGCAGAACACGGTGCAGGTGCTGATGGAGCAGCAGAGCGATCCGATGCCTTGGCGCACGGCTGATCTGGCCGATGTGTTCACCGGAAGCCTCTCCACACCCTGGCAGGATTCCTCCGGCAGCATGAGTCGGCCCGCTCGCGGGCTCTGACGGCTGCAGCGCGGGGGTCTAGCAATCTGGTGAATGCAGCGGACTCATAATCCGCCTTAGGCGAGTTCGATCCTCGCGACCCCCATTCTCAAAAAGGCAGTCTCAGGCAAGGGGCAGGAGGCCGTGGGTCGCGCGGAGGCCTGGGTGCCGATCGTTGCAGGGCCAGAA
>JAYKHC010000064.1:0-4276 GCA_035285465.1 Cyanobacteriota bacterium | reverse complement strand
ACCGTTCTGCAGGTTGGAGACGGCATTGCCCGTGTCTACGGCCTCCAGCAGGTGATGGCCGGTGAACTCGTGCAGTTCGAAGACGGCACCGAGGGCATCGCTCTGAACCTCGAAGACGACAACGTCGGCGTGGTGCTGATGGGTGAGGGCCTCGGGGTGCAGGAAGGCAGCACTGTGAAGGCCACCGGCAAGATTGCATCCGTGCCCGTGGGCGACGCCATGCTGGGCCGGGTGGTGAACGCCCTGGGTCAGCCCATCGATGGCAAGGGCGACATCGCCTCCAGCGAGACTCGCCTGATCGAGTCGATGGCCCCCGGCATCATCCAGCGCAAGTCGGTGCATGAGCCGATGCAGACCGGCATCACCGCCATCGACGCGATGATCCCCATCGGCCGGGGCCAGCGTGAGCTGATCATTGGCGACCGCCAGACCGGTAAGACCGCCATCTGTATCGACACGATCATCAACCAGAAGGGCGAAGACGTCGTCTGCGTCTACGTGGCCGTGGGCCAGAAGGCCGCATCCGTTGCCAACGTGGTGGAGGTGCTGCGCGAGAAGGGTGCTCTCGACTACACCATCGTCGTTGCAGCGAACGCTTCCGAATCCGCCGCCCTGCAATACCTGGCTCCCTATACCGGCGCGGCCCTGGCCGAGTCGTTCATGTACAAGGGCAAGGCCACCCTGGTGATCTACGACGATCTCACCAAGCAAGCCCAGGCCTACCGCCAGATGTCGCTGCTGCTGCGTCGTCCGCCCGGCCGCGAGGCCTACCCCGGCGACGTGTTCTATTGCCACAGCCGTCTCCTGGAGCGCGCCGCCAAGCTCTCCGATGCCATGGGCAAAGGATCGATGACCGCCCTGCCGATCATCGAAACCCAGGCTGGCGACGTTTCGGCCTACATCCCCACCAACGTGATCTCGATCACCGATGGTCAGGTGTTCCTGAGCTCCGATCTGTTCAACTCCGGCCTGCGCCCAGCGATCAACGTGGGCATCTCGGTGAGCCGGGTCGGCGGAGCTGCCCAGACCAAGGCCATCAAGAAAATCGCCGGCACTCTGAAGCTGGAACTGGCTCAGTTCGATGAGCTGGCGGCCTTCTCTCAGTTCGCCTCCGATCTCGATGCCGCCACCCAGGCCCAGTTGGCCCGAGGCAAGCGTCTGCGCGAAATCCTGAAGCAGCCCCAGTTCAGCCCTCTGATCCTGGCTGAGCAGGTTGCGGTGGTGTATGCCGGCGTGAAGGGGCTGATCGACGAGATTCCCGTGGATCAGGTGGCCCAGTTCACCCGTGAACTGCGCGAGTACCTGCGCACCAACAAGGCCGACTACATCTCCAAGGTGCAGACCGAGAAGCAGCTCAGCGATGAAGCTGAGGCCATGCTGAAGGATGCCATTGCTGAGGTGAAGTCGACCATGTTGGCCACCCTCTGATCAGGAACCCCGAAGATGGCCAACCTCAAGGAAATCCGGGACCGAATCAGTTCGGTCAAGAACACCCGCAAGATCACCGAGGCCATGCGCCTCGTGGCGGCCGCCAAAGTGCGCCGTGCTCAGGAGCAGGTGCTGCGCAGCCGACCCTTCGCCGACCGTCTCGCCCGTGTGCTGGAGAACCTCCAGTCGCGGATGCGATTCGAAGACGTGGATGCCCCCCTGCTCGAAGCGCGACCGGTGGAAACCATCACGCTGCTCGCTGTGACCGGTGATCGCGGATTGTGTGGTGGCTACAACGCCAACATCATCAAACGCACGGAACAGCGATTCGCGGAACTCAAATCCAAAGGCTTCACGGTGAATCTGGTGCTGATCGGCCGCAAGGCCATCACCTACTTCCAGAATCGCAGTTATCCGATCATGGCCACGTTCACGGGCTTGGAGCAAGTGCCCAATGCCAACGAGGCCATGGGAATTGCCAACGAAGTACTGGCCGAATTCCTCTCTGGAGGAACCGACAGGATTGAGATGATCTTTACCAAGTTCATCAACCTCGTGAGCTCCAAGCCTGTGATTCAAACGCTGCTGCCACTGGATCCCCAGGGCATCGCCACAGCGGATGATGAGATCTTCCGGCTCACCACTCGGGAGGGTCGTCTGGGGGTGGAAGTGGCGAAGCGTGAAAACGTGGAGCCACAGATCCCATCGGACATCATCTTCGACCAGAGTCCTGAACAGCTGCTGAATGCATTGCTGCCTCTGTATCTGCAGAACCAGCTGTTGCGTTCCCTTCAAGAAGCGGCTGCCTCTGAGCTAGCCAGCAGGATGACCGCGATGAACAACGCCAGCGACAACGCCAAAGCGCTCGCCAAATCCCTCACCCTCGATTACAACAAGGCCCGTCAGGCCGCCATTACCCAGGAAATTCTGGAAGTGGTGGGCGGTGCGGCCGCCATGGCCTGAGCAGCCTCCCTGGCAACAACCTCACCAACCGTCGTCCCAGAGTGGACATGGCTTCCACCCAGCTGGAGCTGCAGCCTCTGTTTCCTCTGGCGTTGGCGAGAGTTCAGTTACGGCTGGATCCATGGGATCTGGCCGTTCTGATTCAGGAGGTGCTGGCGTTACGCGGCGACAGCAGCGGCAACCCATGCTCAGGTTGTGCCTGGACCGGTGACATCAACGGCATCGGCCAGCTGCACCGCTTGGAGGCGTTCAAAGCGATCAGCACGGAAGTGGTGCGACAGGCCTGGCTCTATCTGCAACAGCTGGGCTTTGAAACCTCCCGCGTGGCCCTGCATCTGCAGCGGTCCTGGCCGGTGGTGAGCGAAGCGGGCCAGATGATCGGCCGGCACCACCATCCCAACGCCCACCTCAGTGCCATTCTTTATCTCACAGGAAACGGGAGTGGCCGCGAGGGTTTTCTGCGCCTGTTCGCACCGCGGCAGATGAATGAGCTGGTACCTGGGCTGGCGGTGGGTCACGGCGGGCCGATCGTGGCTGGGTCACCGGCGGCTGAGCGCTGGAATGCCGCCTGGATGGATGTGGCGCCGGTGGCTGGATTGATGGTGCTGTTTCCCGCCGGCACGGATCATGCTGTGACCGCCAACGAAGAGACGGACAACCTGCGCCTCTCGCTGGCCTTTGATCTGGCCCTCACAGCCCCCCAGGCCCGTGCAGACAACCCCACGCCAGCGGAATATCTCGCTCCCCATCCCGCCCAATGGACGGAATGCCCGGCCCGCTGATCCGGGAGAATGAATCTTCCCCAACCCCTGCTGCCGAAGCGCCCCATGAGCGACACCTTCACTGTTGTCTGTGGGATCGAAGGCATCACGCACACCTTCTCCTGCCGCAGCGACCAGACCGTGCTGGCCGCCGCCGAGGCCGCCGGCGTTCCCCTGCCCAGTTCCTGCTGCTCCGGTGTGTGCACCACGTGCGCCGCCCTGATTCAGGAGGGAAGGGTGGAGCAACCCGATGCCATGGGCGTGAAGCGTGAGCTCCAGGAACAGGGCTTTGCCCTGCTCTGCGTGGCCTTTCCCCGCTCCGATCTCACCCTCACCGCTGGACAGGAAGACGCGCTCTATGAAGCCCAGTTCGGCCAATACCAGAAGTGACGACACCCTCAGCCAGAGCCGGTCTGACGATCGCGGCGGTTGAACTCAGCGTGAGCTGCTGCCCCGGCGCGCTGCGGCCTCAGATCCGCTCCGCGCTGGCCCAGGAGGGCGAGCCGCTGCGTTGGGCGATCACAGCTGTGCAGGCCGAGCCCACCGGCAGGGTGCTGCAGATCGAGGCCACGGTGATCCGCCGGCCATGAACCCAGGCCTGGCAGCAAACGCGCTGCCCACCGTGATGGTGGTGCCCACGGGCATCGGCTGTGCGATCGGCGGCTATGCCGGCGATGCCATCCCCTCAGCACGGTTGCTGGCTGCCGCCTGCGGCTGCCTGATCACCCATCCGAACGTGATGAATGGGGCGGCGCTCTACTGGAGCGATCCACAGATCCACTACGTGGAAGGATCGGCCCTGGATCGCTTCGCCGCCGGAGAGCTGGCGCTGCGGCCGGTGCGTGGCCAGCGGATCGGGCTGCTGTTCGATGCCGCCATCGAGGAAGAGCTCCGGCTGCGTCACCTCCAGGTGGCGGATGGCTGCCGGGCAAGCCTGGGGCTCACGATCGGACCGGTGCTGACCAGCGATGGCCCCCTGGAGGTGAGCCTTCGCCAGGGGGGGAGTGGGGCGAGCTGGGGCAGACTGGAGCGGCCGGATGCGCTGCTGCGGGCCGGTGAGCAGCTGCGGGCCGCCGGAGCCAGTGCCATCGCCGTGATCACTCGCTTTCCGGAAGATCCCGGCA
>JAYKHC010000063.1:0-3542 GCA_035285465.1 Cyanobacteriota bacterium | reverse complement strand
ATGACCGTGACCCCCGTGGCCGACCCCTGCGTCGGCAACCTGGCCACCCCCGTCAACAGCAGCTATTTCACCCGGGCGTTTCTGAATGCCCTGCCGGCTTACCGCCCTTCGCTCTCCCCCAACCGCCGCGGTCTGGAGATCGGCATGGCCCACGGCTTCTTTCTCTACGGTCCATTCGCGATCACCGGGCCGCTGCGCACCACCGAGTTCGCCAGCACCGCTGGCCTTCTGGCCACCATCGGCCTCGTTTCCATCCTCACCGTCTGCCTGTCGATCTACGGCACTGCTGGAACAGGCCCAAACGTTCAGCCTGCTGATGCCACGATCGACAACCCTCCCGCCGACCTGTTCACCAAGGCCGGCTGGGCGGAGTTTGCCAGCGGCTTCTGGTTGGGAGGTTGCGGCGGCGCCGCGTTTGCCTGGTTCCTGTGCGGCACCGCCCTGGTGAGTCCCCTGGTCAATCTTGCCGGCGGCGTCTGGAGCGTCGGCTGAATCCGACAGTCGGAATCGGTTCAATCACCACCTTGTCCCCCGGGGGTGCCGCTGAGCGTCGCCTCCGGGGGTATCCACATGGCATCGCCATAGGAAAAGAACCGGTACTCGCTCCGAATGGCCTCGTCATAAACCTCCAGCAGTCTTGAGCGCCCGATCAGGGCGCTCACCAGAAGCAGCAGAGAACTCCTCGGCAGGTGGAAGTTGGTCAGCAGACCCTCCACCACCTGAAAGCGATAGCCGGGCTGAATCACCAGATTCACCGGGCCACGGTGGGGTGCCAGCTGACCGCCATGGAGCGTGGCTACCGCTTCAAGGCTGCGCACCGAGGTGGTGCCCACGGCGATCACCCGACCTCCAGAGCGTCGAGTGGCCTGCACCGAAGCCACCAACTCCGGGCTCACCTCCACCCACTCGCTGTGGAGCACGAGCCGGCTGAGATCTTCGAGATCAACAGGTCGGAAGGTTCCAAGTCCTACATGCAGGGTGGTGGTGGCCAGTGCCACACCCCGCGCCCGGATCGCCGCCAGCAGCTCATCGCTCAGGTGGAGGCCAGCGGTGGGCGCTGCCACCGATCCGGGCCGTACGGCATAGCGTGTCTGATAACGCTCGTCATCCGATGGATCCTGCTCCCGGATGTAGGGCGGCAGAGGTGTTCTGCCGTAACGCAACAGCAAGGGCTCCATGGCAACAGCGTCCTGGTACTGCTCGGGGAAGGCCACCAGGTGAGCTCCGGTTTCCAGATCACGCTCCAGAACCGTCACCATCAGGGGCGGCTGGCCTTCAGCCACCAACCCGAGCGGTTCTCCGGGTTTCAGCCGTTTGGCTGGTCTGGCCAGACACAACCAACAGCCTGGTCGTTGCGCGGGAACCGGCTCCAGCACCAGCAGCTCAACCTGACCCCCGCTGGCTCTGCGGGCGAGCAGCCGGGCCCGTAACACCCGCGTGTCATTGAGCACCAGCAGATCCCCGGGCCGCAGCTCCCGCTGCAGGTCCCACACCGTGAGGTGGCGAACGGTTGCTCCAGGGTGAGATCCAGGCGGATCAACGGCCAGGAGCCGGGCGGCATGGCGCGGCTCGATCGGACGCTGGGCGATCCGCTCCGGTGGCAGGTGAAATTCGTAGCTGGAGAGCCAGGCGTCGGCGGGATCAACCATCCATCGGCGAGCTCAGGTCGCCAGGCTTTCGGGGTTGGTCTCGATCAGCTGAGCCAGGTCCTTGAGGAAGGCGGCCGCATCGGCTCCATAGATCGTGCGGTGATCACAGGTGAGGTTCACCTGCATCTGGCTGGCCACCCGGATCGAACCATCCTTGCTGGCCACCACCGATGGCCGCGAGGCCGCCACCGCCAGGATGGCGCCGGTGCCGGGCGGGAGAATCGCATCGAAGCGGTCGACTCCGAACATGCCCAGGTTGGAGAGGGTGAAGGTGCCGGTGCTGTACTCATCAGGCTGAAGCTGCTTGCTGCGAGCTCGGGCCACCAGATCCGCCCATGCCCTGGCCAGGGAATAGATGTCGGTCTTGTCGGCATCAGCAAGCACCGGAGTGATCAGGCCGCCATCGTCCATCGCCACGGCCACAGCCACGTTCACAGAAGCCGGGTAGGTCATCGCAGAGCCATCGGCGCTGGTGGCCGCATTCACCTGGGGATGGCGGGCCAGGGTGACCGCCACGGCCTTGGCCAGCAGGGCGGTCATGGTGACGCCCTTGCTCTTCACCTGCTTGTAGAAGCTGTCGAGCCTGGTGGTGGTGATCGTGTAGCCAACGCGGAAGCAAGGCACCGCCAGACTCGCGTTCATCCCGCGGTTGACGGCGTTCTGGAGCGTGTTGAACGCCACCGACTCACCTGGGCGGCCAAATGCCTGACCCACCGGCGCAGCGGCGGGCGCCGAAGCTGCCTGGCCGTTCACGGAGGCTGGAGCCAGGGCCGGGCCACTGCCCTCGGCCACGCGGGGAACGGTGATCGGCTGACCGGTGGCGGCCAGCACATCCTCCGCCTGAATCCGGCCATGGGGCCCGCTGCCGCGCAGGGCTCCCAGATCAACCCCGAGCTGGCCGGCGAGCTTTTTGGCGCGAGGGGAGGCCACCACCCGGCCGCTGGCGGTGGAAGCAGGGGCCACCACTGGCATGGCGACAGGCGGCGGTGCGGCAACCGGCAGGGCAGCCTGGGCCGCAGGGGCAGGAGCGGCTGGAGCGGCTGCAGGCGCCGCGGATGCAGCAGGTGCCGGGGCAGCAGCAGGCGCGGCAGGCGCAGCGGCGGCGGCGGCGGCGATCTCGGCCTCCGTTTCCACGATCAGACCAATCGTTTCCCCCACCGGCGCCGTGCCTCCGGCGGGCATCAGCACCGCAGCCAGGAATCCTTCCTGGAAGGCCTCCACATCCATGTCGGCCTTGTCGCTCTCCACCACCAGCACCGATTCACCGCGCTCAACGCGCTCACCCGGCTGCTTGAGCCACTCCACGATCTTCCCCTCCGTCATCGTGGAGGAGAGGGCCGGCATGAAGATTTCGTGGGTGGCCATGAACCAGTGCCGTCTGGGGATTACAGGGAAACTCCAACCGAGGGTCCGACGTTCTCCATCCAGGGGAAGAACTCCAACAGGGGGAGGGCTTCGACAAGGGGAGTTACGCCGGGGGCGGAGATCAGGCCACTCTAAGACTCGACCAACCAGGCAGACCTGCTGTGCTGACTACTCTGGGCTGAGTACGCAGTGCTGACTACAAAGCCCCTGCTTCATGGCATTGTTTTCGTCGAGCAGCCGAGTCAGCCCGTCGGTGGGCCCTGCAGCGAAACATCCCTGAAACGGATTGATCAGCCCTCAAGGGAATCCTTCCCGATCCCAACATGGGAGGATTTTATAACGGATACGAACAACCACAGCACAAGCCAGCAGGACAAATACCTCTTCAGCCATTAAACATTTCCGCAAACTGCATTCGGCTCAGTCATTCTCAGGCATGAACCTCTGGGCGATCACGGCCTACTTCAATCCCAACCGGTACCACGCCAGGCTCAGCAACTACCTCTGTTTCCGGCGCCATCTTCGCGT
>JAYKHC010000062.1:0-6639 GCA_035285465.1 Cyanobacteriota bacterium | reverse complement strand
AAACCTTCTCATGGATTCCGACCTCCTCCTGGAAGCGGATCACCTGTTTGGAGTCCCACTGCTCTTCTGCATCAGCAATCAGGGCACAGGTCTCTAGGACTGCTGCTGCGGTCTCCCCATAAGTGGGTGGACTACCCAGATGCGCTGCGAGAGCAGTGGTCGTGACGTGCTGCGTTCTCATGGACAGATCCTAGCACTTACAGGACTTTCTGCGTCCCGTGTGCGGTTTACCGTCCAGACACTTGACGCCCTGCGGTCGTCGCGTATTCTTGGGTCATCGGGGGTTGAGAGGCGTCGCCCATCACTCGACCCCCAAAGCACTGACCGTGCACTGCCATCAACAAGGCACAAGCGACCACTTACCAACCACTTATTCCTCAAACAATTCCTTCGCTATGAATTCACGCAAACAAACGACCAAGAACGCACAAAAACCAGCGACGGATCTTGTCATTTACTTCCCAAGGATTAACAAAGATATTTTTGTCATCGCAAGCGACAAAGTGGACGAGACTCTTGCCCAGGCAAGTGCCGAAGGTGCTTTGTCTTGCTCTGTTGTTGATTCAGTAAGGCAGCAACGCAATAGCGGGATGATTCCAGTAAATCACAATCAAGTGCTGACATTGGATGAATCCAGTATGTGTCTTGTCACACTGCCCAAAGGAGTATCTCCCAGTAAGTTCACGTCTGCATATGACATCATGATGTCTTGCGAAGATAGGAATTCGAATAGCAAAGGATTTGGTAACTAAATTATGAACATCAACGCAAAAAATCTCAGGTGCTCATCCCCATTCGTGGAGGAATGGCGGACCGCTTGGACGGTTATCACGCACTCCTACGCAGATGAGGAAGGCGTAACGCTGGGAGAGGTCACAACGTTCAACTTGCTAATGCAAGACTTGTCTGAATGGTTTGGATTAACCTGTCGCCAATGCGAGGAACTCTTTGATCTTGGGATGATCGACTTCATTCCAGACACGAATGGTGAATGCTTTGGGTTTTGTGTTAACACCGAGGAGGCGACACCTCTAAAGCAAGAACTGCTTCCGCAAGTGACTCATGTACTAAACGGCAATAATGATTCTTATATGTATTCAGTAAGGTGCCTCATCGATTACGACGACTTGTGGGAGATGTTCGACTGGGACCCTGATGAGCACGAGGACTGCTCAGAAGATAATCTTCCTTGGGACAAGGACACTCAAGTGGAGTATGAATTGGCAAATATTCTGTGGCAGTTTAATGATCTAAATAAGAATCAGACTGCCATCGATGTTGACGACATTATCTCATGCAAGGAGGTCTTTAGGGGAACCCATGTCGTTTCAGAGTTCCTCTTCGAGGTCCCAAGGTCTAAATTTAATTTAATACAGAGCGAATAGGGGATTCCCTGCATGTACTGAATTCCTTGTGAACCACAAACTCATGCGCTTCCCCCAAATCCAATCTGCTACGAGACTCTCAAAGTCCACTATCTACACACGCATCGCTATGGGCATCTTCCCAAAACAGATTCCACTTGTTTCCCACCTGATAGTCTGAGTGGAATCACACATTAAAAACTGGATTGCTGCGCAAGTCTCAGCAGCGAGGGGGTAACACCCCCTTTTTTTATGCCTAAACCCCAACCTGCTTCACCATCGACCACTCACCTGTTTGGATCTGTGCCCGTGCCCTCTTCGCGGTCACCTCTTCTTCAATGAAGCGAAGACAATCGAGTCAGAGCATTTTCTCACCTCAATGACGCTACATCGCCGCTTTACAAATCCACTCAACTGGATTATACTGGTCTAGCAAGAACGAATAAATACCATGAGCAAATCCAATCATAAACTGCTGCGCCTACCTCAAGTAAAAGCAACGACAGGACTCTCCAAGTCCTCAATTTACTCCCGCATCGCTGAGGGCACCTTCCCCAAGCAGATTCCCCTCGGACCACGCCTTGTGGTCTGGGTTGAATCTGATATCCAAAACTGGATTGCTGAACAGGTGAAAGCATCGAGGGGGTAACACTCCTCTTTTTTATGTCTGCAATCCATTGTCAAGCAAAAGGTCTCCCCAGCGATTCATAAAGTCAATCCGCTCATCTAAGAACTGCGCTTTGTCATACGCCTGACGAACCTTGCCAGGAGGTTTGTGTCCCATCTGCAAGTCAATGACATGAAAATGCGTCTTCAAGATGTCCTGTCCATAAGTCAATGCCATATGCCTGACCCCGTGAGCAACCAGTTTGCCCTGATACCCCATGCGCTTGATCAAATGGTTGGGCGTCTCCAAGGCAATGTGCTCGCTGCCTTTACCCCTTGGACTCTGAAAGATGTAGGGCGAATGCCCCGTGATTGGTTTGAGGAACGTCAGCACATCAATCAGCGGTTGAGACAACGGGATCAAGTGCTCTTGCCTGGTGGAATCGCGACCCTTCATCCTTCTGGCAGGAATCGTCCAGATCCGCTGATCCCAATTGATCTCTGACCACTCACCAGGCACAACAGCACCAACCCGCATAAAGGTCAGCAGCAGCACCTTCACCGAGGCAAGAGCAATCAAATCTCCATTGCCCTTGTTGCAGGAGAGATCCTCCAGGAACCCAGGCACATCGTTCCAATCCAGAGAGGGGTGACTCTTGGTGACATGCCCCGAATGAGCGTGCCTGGAACTCCTGGCAGGGTTGGGTTCGGGGATCCACTCATGATCGATGGCATATGAAAAAACCTGCCTCAAGACCCCGAACACCTTGTCGGACTGATTACGGGCACCCCGCGCTTCGATGGTGCGCTTGAAGTCCAGGCACTCACTGCGAGTGATCGCCCTGATAGACCTCCTGCCAAAGACAGGCAGGATCTGGTTCTGCAACTTGTTTTTGTAGTCCTTGAGGGTGGTGGCAGCGAGTTTGCTGCTGGTGCTTGCCAACCAATCGTCTGCTGCCTTCTCGAAAGTGACAGCACCTGTGCGTTGGATGGTCTGGCGCTGCTCTGCCTTCAGCGCCCTGGGGTCTTCCCCCTGGCGCCGCAGCACATCGAGGCGCGCCCTCTCTTCCCTTGCCTCTTTGAGCGTCCACTGCCCTGGACTCTTGCCATAGGGACCAATTTGGTAGTCACGCAATTTGCCCGCTTTGCCAGGCGGGAAACGGTGCCTCCAAACGAAATAACGCCCTCCATTGGGATAGACCTCAACAAACAGGGAATCACCAGCAGAAACCCTGTAACGCTTTTGCTGGACCTCAAGAGATCTGAGATCACTGTCAGTAAAAGGCATTTGAGGAATACCCCAACACCAGAATTTTACCCCAACACCGAAGGGCGCATACCCCAATACTTACCCCAACCAAATCTTTGGCGCAACTTGGTTTTAGACGGACGCAGCAGGACGACCAGTTTCGCGAGAACCTAGACACGACAAAGGGTCTGGACAAACCAGACCCTTTGAAATCCTCTTAGAAACGGAGAGGGTGGGATTCGAACCCACGGAAGGTTGCCCTTCAAACGATTTCGAGTCGTTCGCTTTCGACCACTCAGCCACCTCTCCGGCCGACAGCACTTTAAGGACCGGCCTGCAGCCAGCCGCTGCTGCCGCTGGTCTGCCAGCCCGGGGGAAGCCTGGGGGGCTGCTTGAGCGGTGATGCGCCGCTGAGCCACACCTGTCGGATCCCACGGTTCATCAGCCAGTCCCGTTCCCTGGCGCGCGGCTGAAAACCCAGCCACAGCCCGTCGGGGTGGCCGGCCTCGGCGCCATCCCGCCAGCTCCAGAGGGCCTGGGGATCGGGCAACAGCAGCCAGGTGTGCCCTCCCACCTTCAGCACAACGCCTCGGCTTTCCGCGCTGATCACCCGGGCTTCAAGTCCGGGGCTGGCGAGTCGTTCGCCGGGCAGCAGGGGTGTTTCGCCGGTCCCGGAGGCCAGCACCAGTCCAGCCAGGGGACGCCAGCAGTCGCGTGCCTCGGAAGCCAGGGGATCCAGCAGCAGGATCCAGTCGTAGCCGGGCAGGCCCAGTCCCGCCGCCAGCTGACCTGCCTGATGGCAGCTGATCGCATCCGCGCGGGTGGCCACCAGGGCGCCCCGGCCCTGATGGCGGGCGATCAGCAGGTTGCGCCCCTGATCTCCGCTGCTCTGATGCACCAGGAACAGCTGATCGCCCCAGAGCAGCCCGAGGTGCACCGCCGTCACGCCGGCCAGCAGCAGAACGGCCCAGCGTCGCCACAGCCTGGGCACGCCGGGAATCAGCCAGGCGCCCAGCCCGAGTGCCAGCAGCAGCACCAGCCAGGGGAGCGGCCGCCCGAGCTGCCATTGGGCTGCCGGCAGATCCGCCACCCACCGGGCCAGCAGCAACAGCAGGCCCGCCAGCCAGGCCATCACAGGCACCAGCAGCGGCAGAGCCGCCGGCATCACCAGCGCTACAACCCCCAGCGCCATCGCCCCGAGTGTCAGAGGGGTGAGCAGGGAGGCAGCCAGCAGATTCGCCGGTACGGCATAGATCGGCACCACGCCGAAATGCAGCAGCTGCAACGGCAGCGTCCAGAGTGAGGCGGCCAGCGGAACAGCCACGGCCACCGCGAGCCAGCCGGGCCACGACCAGCGACGCATGGCCTGCTCCAGAGGCGTGCTGGACACCAGCAGCGCTGCCGTGGCCAGCACCGAAAGCTGGAAGCCCACATCCTGCAGCCAGTCGGGCTGCCACAGCAGCATCAACAGGCTCACCAGCCCCAGCACCCGCAAGGGTCGGCCCTGCCGCCCGAACGCCAGCAGCAGCAGGGCCATCCCGGCCATCAACGCGGCCCGCAGCACCGCGGCCTGGGGCCCGGCCAGCAGCACGAACAGCAGGATCACGCCACTTCCCAGGGCCACCTGGAGGGGCCGCGGAACCCCCAGCCGCCGGCACAGCGGCAGCCAGACCCCCAACAGCACGCTGAGCTGAAAGCCGGAGGCTGCCAGGGCATGGGAAAGGCCGGCCGCGCGGAAGGCCGCGCGGATCTCAGCCGGCAGCGGGGCTGCCGCATTCCCCACCACCAGGGCGGCCAGCAGTCCGCCCCGCTCCGCACCAGCCTGACGTTGCAGGGCCTCGGCCATCCGGCGGCGGATGGCGGCGATCGGAGCCGGCGCCTGCTGCAGCACCCGCCAGTGCTCCACCTTGATCTGGCTGTACACCTGCTGTCGGCCCAACCGCTCCGCCGGCCCGGCCAACAGCGGATGGGGCGCCGCCATCGGCCGCCGTAACCAGCCCTTCAGTTCCACGCGCCAGTTCTGCTGGAGAGCCGGGCAGCGCGGGAAACCGGCTTCGGTGCGACCGGATGCCAGTTGAACGAGCACGCGGCAGCCGGCCCCCGAACCGATCGGCACCGGATCGCTCAGCAACACCCCCTCCAGCCGCACGGCCAGGATTCCTCCAGCGGGCGACAGCAGCTTCACCGGATCGCTCGGCCCCGGTTGAGGACGGCTCAGCAGACCGCTGAGCAGCCTGGCCAGCAGCAGCACCAGCATCACGGCCAGAAGCCATCGGTTCCGAATGCGTCCAGCCATCCAGGCAGCGGGCAGGGCCCGGAGCTGCTGAAGCAAGGATTGCCACAGGGTTGCATTGCGGCGAACAGTGGCCCCGGGCCCGCGCGTTTTCTAGGCTGACCCAGCAGCGAGGGGACGCTCGGTTGAAACCGGAGAATCCGGCCAGATCGCTTCGCCACAGCTGCGCTTGCCGCGCGGGGATCCTGCTGGGTGTGGTCCTGCTGGTCGCCGACGCCCGTGCCGACTCGCTGATCGTGCGGGTCAGGGATGGCGACACCCTTGAGGCCATCGGCCAGCGGCACGGTGCCGACCCTTTGGGGATTGCCCGGTTGAACGGTCTCACCGACCCCGATCTGCTGGAGGTGGGGCAGCTGCTCCAGCTGCCGCTGAGTTCCACCCCGGCAGCGGCGGGTGTGTCAGTTCCGGAGCCTCCCCGCGCTGAGCAGGGGCGCGCCGCCCTGTTGCTGAGCCCTGCCGAGCGCCGCGACCGGGTCGAACTTGCCCAGCGGCAGCAGAGCGGCCAGACCCGCTGGAAGTGGTATGGCGACACCGCCGTCGACTGGAGTGGCTGGCGGCTTCATCCCGGCGGAGTGCGGATCACGCTGGTCAAGCCGGCGGCCGCGGATGTCGGCGTGATCCATGCCGGCGCCACGGCCGTCGCGGTGCATTGCGGCAGCCTTCGCCAGACCTGGCGGCTGGATGGAGCCTGGGAACCCTGGCGCACCCCGGCCGGGGGGTCGGTGGCTCAGCGGGTCCTGCTCGACCTCTGCAGCAACACCCTCGATGGGTACTCCGTGCCGGTGCCGCCCCTCCCTGCCGACTGAATCACACGAGAGCAAATCACACCGGTCTGATCAGGCAGCTGCGGGCTGCTCAGGGGCATCCTCGGGGTGAGCAGCGATCCAGGCCTGGCGCTTCTCCTCGTCCATCAACGGGAAGCCGAGAGCGCGGCGTTCCGCCAGCCAGGCCTCGGCCACCTGCCGGGCCAGGTGGCGGATGCGACCGATCGTGGCGGTGCGTTCGGTCACCGAGATCACGCCACGGGCCTCCAGCAGGTTGAAGGTATGGCTGCACTTGAGCACGAAATCCAGCGCCGGGGCAGGCAGCTGCTGGGCCACCAGATCGGCGGCCTCGGCCTCATAGAT
>JAYKHC010000061.1:0-15285 GCA_035285465.1 Cyanobacteriota bacterium | reverse complement strand
GGCCGGCGGCGGAACTGCAGCGTGGCATCCAGCAGTTGGGGCGATTCCAGGAAGGTGTTGCGGTGCATCACGCCGAAGCGCACAAATTCGGCGTTCTCCAGGCCAGGGATCAGCCGCAGCACCCGCTCCTGCTCGCCCCATTTCAGGTTGGTCTGGAAGCCCACCAGATTCCAGAGGCGGCCATCCCGGTCTTCCTGCCGCAGCTGCACCACCGCGTAGGCGCGCCTGGCCCGGCGCACGTCGCGGTCGTTCACATCGCCCCAGCGGGGATCCCAGAGGCCGATCGGTTTGAGGGGCCCGTAGCGCATCGTGTCTTCGCCGCGGCGGGCGAGTTCTTCGATCGGCAGGCAGCCCTCGAAGAACGGGGCGTTCTGCTGCTCGAAATCCTTGAGCACGGCCTGTTCCGCTGAAAGCAGCGCCTCGCGGAAGGCGAGGTACTGCTCCTGGGTCATCGGGCAGTTGATGTAGTCGGCATCGCCTTTGTCGTAGCGCGAGGCCCGGAAGGCCACCGTCAGGTCGATCGAATCGCCTTCGACGATCGGGCTGGCGGCATCGAAGAAGTGACAGTCGGCGCGACCGGTGAAAGCCCGTAGCTGCTCGGCCAGCGGTTCGCTGGTGAGAGGTCCGGTGGCCAGCACGGCGATCTGTCCCGCCGCCGGCAGCTGCTGCTGTTCGCGCCGCTCAACGGTGACCCGTGGGTGCTGCTCGAGAGCGGCTGTCAGCGCGGCGCTGTAGCGGCCCCGATCCACGGCCAGAGCCCCGCCGGCCGGCACGGCGTGATGATCGGCCGTGGTGATCACCAGGGAGCCGAGTCGCCGTAATTCCTCCTGAAGTAACCCGGCAGCCCGGTCACTGCTCAGGGAACCGAAGCTGTTGCTGCACACCAGCTCAGCGAATTGTCCGCTGTGGTGAGCCGGCGAGCGCACCGCAGGACGCATCTCAACGAGGGTGACCGGCAGACCGGCGGCTGCGATCTGCCAGGCAGCCTCGGTGCCGGCCAACCCAGCACCGATGACCAGCAGCCGTTCAGGCTGATCCGAGGGACAACCGATGATGGGATCAGGCGCGGGCGCGCTTGATCATCAGCTGCAACTGCCCCACAGCCGCCCGGCCGATGTGGAACACAGCCCAGCTGGCAGCCAGCAGGATCGGAGCGACGACCAGCACCAACCGAGCATCCATGGGGCTAAAACGTGTGTTGCCAGATCTTAAGGACTGTTCTGGCGGAGTGCTCCGGAGCTGCTCCAGCTGATTGGAAATGTTTCACGACCGGCATGGTGCATCGCCAGCTGCCGGTAGCGGCGGGCGTGCAGGCGTTGGCTTCCGATCGCCTCCGGGTCGAGTTCCCGTTTCACCTGGGCCGGTGCCCCCATCACGACGGCCCCGGGCGGCACATCGCGGGTCACCACTGCTCCAGCGGCCACCAAAGCTCCGCTGCCCACGGTCACGCCGTTGAGCACGATCGCGCCGATGCCGATCAGACAACCGTCCTCCAGGATGGCCCCGTGCACCACGGCCCGGTGCCCGATGGTCACATCCGCGCCGATCATCACCGGCTGGCCGGGGTCGCCATGGAGCACAGCGCCATCCTGCACGTTGCTGCCGGGGCCGATCACGATCGGGCAGACATCGCCCCGGGCCACGGCTGTGGGCCAGAGGCTCGCGCCCTCCGCCAGACGCACGTCTCCGATCAGCACGGCGCTGTCGGCCACCCAGGCATCGGGGTGCACCTGGGGTTCGGGCCAGGGGCGGGATGGCGGATCAGCGGCGACGGTCATCGGGGCAGGCGCAGCCGAAGCTTGATCGCTGCTGACGCTAGTCGGCGGAACCCCCCTGGCTGCGCCGCCGCAGGCGCTCATAGGCCTGGCAGAAGGGTTCACCCAGGGCCTGGCGCAACCCGGCGTCGGCGCTGAAGGCCTCGAGGGCAGCCTGGAGGCTGGCCGGCAGGGCCCGGGCTGCGCTGCCCTGAGGAGGATCGGTGTACAGATTGGCATCGCTGCGGGGGCCGGGATCCAGTTGACGCTCGATGCCATCGAGCCCGGCAGCCAGGGCCGCCGCCTGCAGCAGGTAGGGGTTGGCATCGCCGTCGGCCAGGCGCAGCTCCAGGCGTTGATCGTCGGGCAGGCGGATCATGTGGGTGCGGTTGTTGCCGCCGTAGCTGATCCAGCCCGGCGACCAGGTGGCCCCGGAGTGGGTGATGCGTCCCCCCAGCCGCTCGTAGCTGTTGGGGGTGGGGTTGGTGATGGCGCAGAGCGCCGGTGCATGCTCCAGCAGACCGGCCAGGAACTGATACGCAAGGCAGGAGAGCCCCCGCTCGCCGCCGGGGTCGTGGAACAGGTTGCGACCTTCGCGATCCCAGAGCGAGAGGTGCAGGTGGCAGCCATTGCCGGTCAGTTCGCGGAAGGGCTTGGGCTGGAAGCTGGCCAGGAGCCCCTGCTGTTCGGCCAGGGTGTGCACCATCACGCGGAAGAAGGCATGGCGGTCGGCGCTGATCAGTGCATCCGCGAAGGTCCAGTTGATCTCGAACTGACCGTTGGCATCCTCATGGTCGGCCTGGTAGGGCTTCCAGCCCAGTTGCTCCATCGCCTCCACCAGCTGGCTGACGAACGGGTAATGGCGCATCAGCGCCAGCTGGTCATAACAGGGCTTGTTCAGCCGATCGAGCGGGTCGGCAATGGTCTCGCCGGCGGCATCGAGCAGGAAGAATTCCGGTTCCACGCCGGTTCGGAACTCCAGCCCCAGCCCGCGGGCCCGCTCCAGCTGGCGCTGCAGAACCGTGCGCGGCGACTGATCGAGCACAACCCCTTCCACCTGCAATGTGGTGGCCACCCAGGCCACCTGCGGCTGCCAGGGCAGCACCATCAGGCTGCTGGGATCCGGCAGGGCCAACACGTCGGAGTCGGCAGGGGTCATGTCAAGCCAGGCGGCAAAGCCCGCAAAGCCGGCCCCTTCGGCCTCCAGCCTGGCGGCGGCGCTGGCTGGAACGAGCTTGGCCCGTTGCACCCCGAACATGTCGTTGAAGGAGAACAGGAAGTGGCGGATGCCGTGGTCGTTGGCGAAGCGGGCAAGCTGGCTCATCGGTGGGGGCGGGGCGGCAGGTCGGTGCAGAGGTCATCAAGGGCCTGACGGATCACGGCCTGCTCTGCGGGAGCATCGCGGGGATTGCCGGCGCGGTGGCCCAGCTCCGAGTGGATCAGTCCGAAACGCGAACCGGAGATCAGGGCAGCCTCGGCGGCCATGTCTTCCGGTGGGAAGTAAAGGTCGTGGCGACCGGCCAGCAGGGTGGTGCGGGCCCGGATCCGCCCGAGCGCAGCAGCCAGATCCCCCGGGCAGCCTGCGGCAGCGGTCACATCGTTGGCCAGCCAGGTGTCAAGCATCGACAGCAGGTTGTGGGGATCGTGGCGGCTGTAAGCCGGCAGCCAGACGCCTTCCACATACGCTTCGATGCTGTCGAACCCAGCCTTCTGCAGATCCAGGCTGCGGAAGTAGGGCTGGCTGCAGGCCCAGCTGGCGTAGATGGTGGCGAAGCAGAGCAGGCCGGATTCGGGCGTGCTCCGGAAGCGCCGCCCATCCCAGCTGGGATCGCCAGTGAGGGCGCGGCGCAGGCTGAGCAGAAACAGACGGTTATGGGGGGTGGTGCGGGCCGTGCCGCAGATGGCCAGCACCCGCTGGCAGCGCTCCGGTTCCAGCACGGCCCAGTGCAGAGCCTGCTGTGCGCCCATCGACCAGCCATAGATCAGGGCGGGCGACTCCACCCGGAACACCTCCTCCAGCAGGCTGCGCTGCGCGTTCAGGTTGTCCACGTGACTCAGCACCCAGCCGTCCTCCGCCAGGCCCATCGGGGCGTGGCCCGGGCTTGAGGAGCGGCCGTTGCCGAACTGACTCACCAGCACCACGCACCACCGGCGCGGATCGAGAATCGGGCCGATCGCCCAGTCGAGGTCTTCCGGCCAGGCGCCATAGGAGCTCGGGTAGAGCACCAGGTTGGAGCGCTGCTCGTTGAGCTCCCCGAACACCCGGTAGGCGAGCCGGGCGTCGGGAAGAGTGCGCCCACAGCGGAACGGGAAGCAGCCCAGGGAAAACATCCCGTCGCGTCCGGTCGCCGGGTTCATCGGCTCGTTTCGGGAATGGCCAGCACAGCCGGATCACGCAGGAAGCGCTGATGCAGTTGCAGATACCCAGGAGCGATCTCGCCGAGGTTTGGGGCCAGTTGCCTGTGGGCTTCGGCCAGAGCGTGAAACGGGATCGAGGGGAAGAGGTGATGCTCAGCGTGGAAGGACATGTTCCACATCAGCCAGCGCAGGGGTGGCAGGGTGAGCGTGGTGCGGGTGTTCTGAAGTCCATCGCGGCTGGTGCTGCAGCCGCCGTGCTCAGCCAGCAGCACAAAGCGCAGCAGCGGTTGCCCCAGCGCCAGGGGCAGCAGCCAGGCCCAGAACAACAGCCCATTCGCAGCCGGCAGTGACAGCACCAGCAGCAGGGCGTAGACGCTGAACTGGAGTCGGATCGATCCACTCACCCGGGCTGCAGCGCTGGCAGGGATGTAGGGGCAACCCCTGAAGTCTCCCCGTATCCCTCGCCAATGGCTGCGCAGCTTGCTGAGCCACCAGGGAAGACCGCTCAGCTCCAGCAGGTAGGCGGCGGCCGTGGAGGGCGGTGAGTCCTCCAGCTCCGGATCGAGCCCGGGCTGGTGGGTGTGGCGGTGGTGCCACTGGTGGTAACGGCGGTAGAAATCGGCGTTGTAAAAACTGAGCACTCCGGCCCACCAGGCCACCGCATCATTGAGGCTGCAGCTGGCGAAGGCCGTGCGGTGACCGCATTCGTGCATGGCGCAGAAGCCGAAGGCCAGGGCTACCCCGAGCAGGGCCAGGGCCGGCAGTCGCAGGGCCCAGCTCAGGGAGGGATCGAGCCAGGCGGCGGCGCAGATCATGATCAGTGCCCCGTGGCCGAGAACCTGACGCCAGCCGCTCGCGTCGCTGCGCTGGTTGAGCCGGGCCAGGTGGCTGACCGGAATCAGGGGGCTGTTCGGATCAGCCGGCAAAGGGCCGCTGCCGGGGGCAACGCTGCTGATCACGGGACAGATGCTTCAACAGATCCAAGTCTGGCGGTGTGAACTGTCGGGGGCGTTCAACGTGAACCTGGACGGAACCTGGATGGGGTCGCGGTGGTGGCATTCGCCGTTTTCGCGGCTCAGGTTGTGGCACCCGCCGAACGGGCGATGAGGACGGTGAGCATCACGATCGCCAGGAGCGTCTGCATCGACATCACCAGCTTGGCTGATCTCGATACCAGAGCCTCACTGGTTGGTCCAAAGGTGGAGTTCACGTTCAACGCCACAAACAGGTAGTCGATCAGGTGGGGAGTGGGTGGAGGTTCGCCATCACGGCTCGGCCAGACAAACACCCCTCCTGGAGTGCTCACATCCAGAAAGATGTAGATGAACATGAAAACAAGCACGCTTTGCATGTACACGGCAGCCACATCCCAGAGCCCTGTCAATGCCTGATCCTGGGGGGTGCTTGCTGTCACGACCATGCCGAACACATTGCCGATCACCTGCAGCATTGCCACCAGCAGATACACCAGAGCCCAGCGAAACAGTCGGTTCCTGTGGCCGCGGTAGAGCGACAGGATCAGCCCGAGGGTCACGATCACGAACATCACATCGCCGGCCAGCTCCAGCTGTCTCACCAATCCCTGCACCTGCATGCCGATGACCTGATGACGCTCGAGCCGATGTCCCAGCAGCAGATCGAGCAGCCAGACGCTGCCGGTGGCCAGCACCACGAGCAGCCGGCCCCGGCCTTCGATCAGGCGTTCTCTGAGGCGATCAGCAGGATCCGTTCCGGCCCCGGCGCTCTGAAGCGAGCGCTCGGTGTGTGCCTGCTCTGACTGTCTTGTCATCGAACCATGATCGCCCGCGTGCTGAGTTGGAACCCTTGTTACAGCTGCGGCCAGCCGCCGCCGGCCGTTCGCACAATCCGGATACTCCTCATTCCGGCCGGCATGGCCCCCAGCCTGACCCTCGGGCGCGACGTTGCGCGCCTTGTGAGACACCTCAGCGATGACGACCTGGCTCAGTTCCAGCTGTCAGCCAGCAGCCAGCCTTCGGGTCCACGTGGCGTGGTCTTCGGGGTGATCCTTCACAGGGAGCGGCAGCGGCGGCTGGGGGAAAGGGTTCAGCACATGGAACGCTGTCTGTGGTTGTCCCGTCGCCGTGGCCGCTGCTGGCTGGCGATCACCGGGCTTGCACGCCACACCTGGCGGCGGCTCACTCAGCCACGGCGCTGCTTCAGTTCCTGGCCGAGGGCGTAGCCCAGACCCGTCAGTGCCAGTCCCCCAACCAGGGTGATGACCAGCTGGCCCCAGGCCTCTGCCAGCTGGCCCTGGCTGAGCTGTTCGGTCAGCTCGAGCATCCAGGAGGAAAAGGTGGTCAGGGATCCACAGAATCCGATCCCAACGGCCAGAAACCGCCGCGGACGCTCCGCGGCACCGGCCAGCACGAGGCCGATCACCAGGCAGCCGATCAGGTTGGCCAGGCCGTTGACGCCCAGGATTTCCAGGTGCAGGGGGCTATCCAGGCTCGCCAGCCGCCAGCGCAGCAGGGCTCCGGGAATGGCTCCGCCGCCCACCAGCCCCAGGTCGAGGATCTCCTTTCGCAGTTCAGGCTTCAAGGCGTTGCAGCCAGGGTGAGGCCCGCCAGAACCGCCAGCAGGCCGCCGGCCACCGATCCGATGGCCAGCACGGCGGCTTCTCGCCAGTGGCGCTGCGCCAGTTCCGCTCGCCACTCAGCACTGAAGCTTGAGAAGGTGCTGAAGCTTCCCAGGAAGCCCGTTCCCAGCAGCAGCATCACCTTGCGCCCCGGAGCTCCGCAGCCCTGTTCCAGACCCACGATCAGTCCGAGGGCAAAGCAGGCGATCAGGTTCACTCCGAAGGTTCCCCAGTGCCGGCGTGGAAGCACAGGTTCCAGGTGGTCCACCACCCGGAAGCGGAGCCAGGCCCCCGGCACAGCCCCGACGGCCACCAACAGGGCATCGCTGTTCCCCACCGGTGGAGGCATCGGCTCAGACCTGCGGCGAGCCGGGGTCGGAATGATTCAGGGCCGCATGCACCTGCCGTTCCACTCGCCGCAGTTCCAGCCGCTGGTCCACGTCGGGCTGGAGTTGTTTGAAGCAGCGCGCCAGACTGAGCAGGAACCGGGCTGTGTCGTCTGTTCCCATCCCGAAGCGCACGCAGGTTTCATGAATCGCCTGCGTGAGACAGTCAAATTCGGGCGGCACGATCACCCCCTCGGGAGTGGTGCCGTTGGCGATCGCATAGGCCCTTGCGATCAGGGCATGCTCGATCGGTTTGGCGGAGAAACTGGTCATCCCGCCAAGGTATGCAGCCGCTGCCGTGGGTCCTGAGGCCTTTGGGGTGTTTACAGAGTTGTGTCAGCAGGCTCGAGCTGCAGGGTGCTGTGGCCGATGCCCAGACCAGCCAGGCGGCGTTTGGCTTCATGCAGCAGCTGGAGGTCATCGTGCGGTGCGCTTCTGCGCACCACCAGATGGGCGGTGAGGGCGTTCTGGGAGGTGCTGAGGGCCCAGACGTGAACGTGGTGAACGTCCACGACACCGTCCAGGTTGCGAAGCGTGGCCTTCACCTCCCCGATGTCGATGCCCTGCGGTACGGCATCGAGCACAATCCTGACCGAATCCTGCAGCAGCTGAAATCCGCTCCAGGCCACGGCCAGCCCCACTCCCATGGCCGCCAGGGCATCGATCCAGCTGCGTCCTGTCGCCATCACCAGCAGGGCGCTGACCACCACCGCGGCTGAGACCGCAGCATCGGTGAGCAGATGCACCACCGCAGCCCGTCGGTTGAGGTCATGGCTGTGATCGGAACCGAACAACCGGGCCGAAAGCAGATTCACCACCACCCCAAGCGCTGCGGCCCAGAGCACAGGTCCGGGCTGGACCGGCCGTGGCACCACCAGTCTCTGAACCGCTTCCACCAGCACCACAGCCGAGGCCATCAGGATCAGCACCCCATTGGCCAGGGAGGCCAGCTGGGTGCTGCGACCGAAGCCGTAGGTGAAGCGACCCACCGGGGCCCGCGTGCTGAGGTGCTCGGCGCCCCACCCCAGCAGCAATCCGGCGACATCACCGAGGTTGTGCACGGCATCGCCGATCAGAGCGAGCGACCCGAAGGCGGAGCCGATCACCAGCTGCATGGCAGAGAGGCCGCAGTTGAGGACGACGCTCCACCGAAACGCCCCCTGGTTCCCGGGGCGATGGCGATGCTGTTCGGGATGGGGCTGGCGCTGGCTCTCCAGCGCTGGATGGTGGCGATCCATGGAACCCCCTTCGCAGCGGCGGACCGGATGGGCGGAAACTAGACCAGCCGGGCGAGGCTGCAGGGTATTGTGGAACCCATAAAGCGGATGGCTGGGTCGCGGCTGACTGGCTCGCGGCTGACACCGACCCCCCCGATCCGACCCTGACCGTGATTTCGATTTCCGGGCAGCTGGCCCAGCCGGTCTCCGCGGCTCGCCGTCGAAGCTGAGGCTCCGGCGCGATCAGGCGTATCCGCTCATATCCACCGAGGCAACCATGACAGAACCCATTCACCCCGCCGGCCCCTTCCGGATCGGCAGTCGGACATCAGCCTTGATCAGCGTCCCGGTGGAGCGAATTCCCCGCCATCCCGATCGTGACCGGGTGCCTTCCTGGGAGGATCTGCTGGGTCGGCGCTGATTCAGAGAGCCCCCACTCCCATCAAGGCTTCCTGCCTTCGCAGCATCATCACAGCGTCGATGCCACAGGAGCACCGAATCCAGCGTCTGGGGGGCGATCCCCCGGGCAGTCTGCTGTTGACCATCGCCTGCCAGCCGGCCCAGGATGAATCGCCCCATTGCTCCTCACCCTCGCTGGACCGACCGGGCTGCTGCCGGCAGGGAGTTGGCGCAGCAACTCGGTTCTGCCGTTCAGCAGGGCTCTGACACGGTTGTGGTAGCCCTGCCGCGGGGCGGGGTGGCCGTGGCGGCGGAAATCGCACGACAGCTTGATCTACCTCTCACCCCCTGGGCCGTACGGAAGCTGGCGCTTCCCGGAAACCCCGAGTTTGCGATCGGGGCGATCGCTCCGGGAGATGTTGTGCTGTGGGATCCCTCAGCTTGCGGCGATCTGGCCGGGCATCCCGATCGGCGCGCCTCCCTGCTCAGTCGGGAACAGGCTGAACTGCGGCGGCGGCAGCTCGTGTTCGGCGACGTGGCACCTGAGCGGCTCCAGGGCCGGAGGTTGATTGTTGTCGATGACGGCATCGCCACGGGCCTGACGGTGCGGGCGGCGCTCCTCTCGCTGGCCAGGCTCAGGCCGCAGCACCTGACTCTGGCTGTTCCAGTGGCAAGCGATCGGGCGCTGAGGGATCTGAGCCCCCTTGTGAATGCGGTTGTTGTTCTGGCTCCAGTGGCGGATCTGATCGCGGTGGGTTGCCATTATTCCAGCTTTGAGCAACTGAGCGACGCCGATGTTCTGGCCCTGCTCGCCACCTGCCGGCGGCCTCCGCTCGGCCAGGTCAATCCTCGCTGCGGGAAGTGACTCGCAGATCAAATGCGTGCTTGGCATCAAGATGATTGGTGATCGCTTCACCGATAACGTCAACCAGCTTTTTTTGTTCCAGTAAGGTTAGTAATTTGAGGGCTTGATGTTCTTTGTCGCTCAAGGTGATGGTGAGCCTCGGCATTAGGTGGCAGTTGAAAGTGATGCTTGTCCACAGTTTAATGGGTTGAGCAAGGCCTTCTGTGAAGGGGCGTTTTTTCACCTGCTCACCGCATCATGGTGGTGAGTGCTTTGCGCGTATGCGCCGCGATGTGATGCGCGTTTGTGAAACGAATCTCAATCGAATTTTACCAAGCGCCTGCGCTGCAGCGCAGGGTCAGTGATGCAGCAGCCCGTGAAGCGCCATCGAAATCGTGCTGCGATGAGGAGGTTGTCTCAGTTCAATGACGGTGCTCCGGCTCTCGATTGGTAGTGGGTTCACCAACGCGCAAATCCGCGAACTTCAAATTCAGATTCATGATTACAGCACCCTGATCTGCGACCCTCTCTGCCCTCTGGAGATGCGTGACCTTCTGGTTGTGGAGATGGTTCAGGTGATGGCGGCTCTTCTGATTAATTGTGAGAAGGTTGATTGTGTCCTTTACTGATCTTCGAAAGCCTGAGCGAATCCCTGAGGCCCTGCAGGCGATCGCCCGTGCCGCTGATGTCCGCTTCGATGGGGTCCGGCCATGGGACCTGAATGTGCATGATGTGAGTTTCTATGCAGATCTGCTCAGGCGCGGCTCACTGGCGCTGGGTGAGGGATATGTGCAGGGTCGCTGGGATTGCGATCAGCTGGATCAGCTGATCGCCCGGCTGCTGCGAGCGAGGGCGAACCGGCCCCTGTCGTGGCAGGCCTCATTGAGATGGCTGGGTGGCTGGCTGAATGACCGGATTCATAATCCCCAGAGCCTGTCGCGTTCCTTCCGGGTTGGTCGTCAGCATTACGACATCGATCAACGCGTTTACGCTGCCACGCTCGACTCCAGGATGGTTTACAGCTGTGGCTATTGGGAGTGGGCCGGCGATCTCGAGCAGGCTCAGTTGCACAAGCTTGAGCGCATCTGTCGCAAACTCCAGCTTCGGCCGGGGCAGCGATTGCTGGATGTGGGCTGTGGTTGGGGGGCTCTTGCAGCCCATGCCGCCGAGCATCATGGAGTTGAAGTGATTGGAGTCACGGTTTCCGCAGCTCAATGCATCTGGATCAGGGAACGCCTGGGGCACCTTCCCATTCAGGTGGAACTGTGTGACTACAGATCTTTGCCAGGGCTGCTGAGTCAGCGCTTTGAGCGGATTGTTTCAGTGGGCATGTTTGAGCATGTCGGACAGCGAAACCACCCGCTCTTTTTTCGTTGTATGAGGAAGCTTCTGGAGGCTGATGGGTTGCTGCTGGTGCACACAATTGGTCATGCTGCTCATCGGGGAGGCACCGATCCCTGGATTGATGCCTATGTGTTTCCCGGAGGCCGTCTCCCCTCGGCCCCGGAGCTCAGCTGGGCCAGCTGCTCGCTGCTGCGCCTGGAGGACTGGGAGAATTTCGGAGCGGACTATGTGAAGACGCTGCTGGCTTGGTGGCAGAACTTTGCTGGAAACTGGCCCGGGATTCGTCATGACTTTGGAGAAGACTTCTATCGATTCTGGCGATATTACTTGTTGAGCTGTGCGGGTTATTTTCAGTCTGGCCAGGGTCAGTTGTGGCAGGTTGTGTTCACTCGACCTGAACGCTCGGATGTGTACCGTTCCTGCCGGCCCAGCTTGTGTGTGTAAGTGGTGATCGTTCGTCAGCAAGCTGCCGCGGAAACGCGGTCAAGCTGCCGCTCGGTGCCCTGGAAACAAAATCAACCACAGAGCATGTCGTGGTCTGAACGTATGTCTAGATGACTGACATCCTGGGAGACTATCTCCGCACGATCAGCCGTATCCCTCTGCTGACTGATCAAGAGGAATTGCATCTCGGCAGGCTGGTGCGCTCCTGGCTGGATGAGCCGGATCCTTCCTCCTTGGCGGTTCGTAAGGGAAAGCGGGCACTCAACCGGATTGTGACGGCCAATCTTCGTCTCGTGGTGAGCGTGGTCACGAAGTCAAGGCGCCGCTTCCGTCATCTGGCGGTGGAACCGATCGATCTGATCCAGGCCGGAAACCTGGGTTTGATCCGGGCGGCAGAGAAGTTCGACCCCAGCCGTGGTTACCGCTTTTCCACCTATGCCTACTGGTGGATCCGACAGGCCGTCAGTCGGCATATTCAGGAGCATGGCGCCCTGATCAGGGTGCCCTACCCCCTCGCCCATCTGGCTTCACGTCTGGAGGCTCTTCACCAGTCCGGCCAGCGACTCCTGAAGCCGGAGGCCGCGGCGGAGCTTCTGGGCGAACACCCGCGCAGGATCGAGCAGGCCATGGCCCTTCAACGCTTCAACAGCTCCGTTTCGCTTGATCAGAGCATCGGCAGTGGCGAGGCCGGTGACATGACGCTGCTGGAAACCGTCACAGACGGCAGGGTGCCTGAGGTGACGGAGGACTATTCCTGGTTTTATGGTCAACTCAGTCAGCTTTCTCCTCTGGAATTCGAGGTGCTCCATCAACGCTATGCCGAGGAGGAGCGTCAGTCGCTGATCCAGGTGGCCAGGCAGCTGGGCAAGAGCAAGCACCAGATTCAGTCGATTGAGAAGCGGGCGCTCTCGAAACTGCGCCTGGCGCTCACGCCGGCGCTCAATCCTTGAAGGAAGGCCCGCCGGGGGGCCTCCCCCTGCGGCAGGCCGGTCGACCCGTCGTCGAGCGATCAGTGGTGGGCCTGGGCTCTGG
This sequence comes from Cyanobacteriota bacterium, assembly GCA_035285465.1. GTDB lineage: Bacteria > Cyanobacteriota > Cyanobacteriia > PCC-6307 > Cyanobiaceae > UBA5018. The sequence goes on along the minus strand of JAYKHC010000061.1, from coordinate 2,911 downwards.
GAAGCAAAGCCCCGTTGGGATGAGCGGCCTGTCGGCTGAGGGTTCGCATCGGCTGGGTCGCCAGTACTGGGGCACCCTGCAGACCTCGGCCTTGATCGCGCAGGGCATCCTCAAGCAGAAAGGCACACAGGTTCGAGACGGAACGCCCTTCTTCCTCGGAGCGGTTCAACAGAGCTTCATGAACGTGGTAGCTGAGGGTGATAGATATGCGCCGGGGCTGGCGCTGAAGCACGCGCAAGCGGTCATTCATGGGACATCTCCTGTTCAGAGCAATGGATGGGTAACTGTCTCAATGCGCTTCGGTGATCAGGGCTTCGGGCTCAGAATGAGCCCGTGGCAGCATCGATGACGTCTGAATCGTAGTGATCAGTCGGGGGCGGGACGGCTTGATTTTGCAGCCTTGATTCTTTATCCACGCAGTAGCGTGCAGCATTATGCCTGCAGATGGCTCCGTGATGCTTGGGTTGCCGCATCATGGCGATGTTTGATTGTTCCTCACCCAGGATGCACCCTTGTTCCTTATCTCCACTCCTCAGGGATGGCTGGAACGCAGAGCTGGATCTTCTTGATCTCCCTGCGATGCCCTGGTCCCAACTGCAGATGCGAGCCTTCAACAAGATCTGGAGTCACCTTGAACGCGGCGAGCCATCCGGTTGCCGGCAGCTTCCCTGCTTTCTGGGATAGCTGATTCCGGCGTTCGTGGTTGACATCTCTCAGCAGGCACTGTTGAATAGCATGGTCACTCACTCACTCACTCACTCACTCACTCACTCACTCACTCACTCACTCACTCACTCACTCACTCACTCACTCACTCACTCACTCACTCACTCAACCCATGGATGCGCACATGAATTCCTTCTCGCAGCGGGCTGATCTTCAGAGGCAAGCTGATCTTCAGAAGCAAGCTGATCAGCCGCGGAGTGCTTCAATGTTTCGCTCGCCGCGGCGGATCACCATTACGATCCCCTACTGTGTTTTCGCTAACCTTCTGTCCGCCAGTGATGAGCAGGGGCGTTCTCTCAGTAATTATGCTGCGCATCTTCTTGAGCTGAGCTTTATCCAACGCAATCGGGAATTATCCTAGGCACGCTGAGCGCAAATCAACTTTGCCTGCTGCGATCTGTGGATCATCGTCCATAGATCGCAGTCAGCACGTCTTCGGCGATGCAGTGATTCTCTGAGGCGCTCAGAACCTGTTCACGGGTGACGCCAGGACTGAGTCCCAGTAAGCAATCCAGGGCTCGCAGGGTGAATGTGTACCGGTGAACGCTGCCCTGTGGCGGCAGCGGTCCGTAGTAACCAGTGCGTTCGTAATGGTTCACCCCCCAGCTTCGACCGTGCCGGGCTCCATCCTCGAGCAGCGGCCGGCGATCAATGCCGGCCGCCAATTCTCTGGTTTCAGCTGGAATGTTAAAAAGTAACCAGTGCAGCCAGCATCCAAGAGGGGCGTCTGGATCCTCCATCATCAGGCAGAAGCTGCTGCAACCTGAGGGCACGTGCAACCACTTCAGAGGCGGCGAGAGATCCAGCCCATCTCCTGTGTAGAGCTGAGGGATCAGAGCTCCTTCCTGAAAGGCTGGAGAATAGAGCCGAAGGGCGCCATTACCGCATTCCTGCATGGTTCCTTGCGGTTGAGTTCGGTGACTGCAGTGTGCTCAGAGCACCCAGGTCTGAAGTCAGCCTGATCGGATCCGCCTCCTATCTGCAGCTGCCGGCGCGGCTCCGCCTGAAGCTGTCATTTCTACATTCGTGAGGTCCTTTGCCTGCTCAGCCGTGGCCATCACAAAATGGGAGCCTCTCCGGGAGATTGAACAGATCTTTGACCGCTACAGCCGCTCACTGGGATTTCCATTTTCACGAGCTGCTGATCTGCTCCCTGATGGGGAATGGTGCCCCCGAGTGGATATCGGTGAAAGCGAGAAGTGCTTCCTGATCAAGGCGGAGATCCCCGGAGTGAACAAGAACGATGTGAAGGTCTCCGTTGATTCGGGGGTGCTCACCATTGAGGGCGAACGTCATGAGCGGCGTGAGGAAAAGGGCTGGCGCTTCCACCGGATGGAGCGGTCGGACGGGGCTTTCCTGCGCAGTTTCACCTTGCCCGCCAATGTGGATACCGCCGGGCTGAAGGCCCACTTCCATGACGGCATGCTGGATGTGGAGATCCCCAAGACGGCCGCGGCAGCTTCCACCGCCGTGACGGTGCCCGTGGACTGATCGTGCCTCAGCGCCGGCGGCCCTCACCCGGCCGCTCAGCTGTCATTCCACTGGCTTGCGTTGTCCTCGATTTCCATGACTCCTGCTCCACAGATCACGCTCGAGGCCCTTTTTGCCCATCCGTTGCGGCACAACATCCGCTGGGAGCATCTGTGCGCCCTTTGGAGATCGCTCGGAGGAGAGATCGAGCGGCTTGATCAGCAGCGTCTGCGGCTGCGACTGCCGGATGGATCGGATACCTGGATGCATCAGAGTGGAGGTCGTCACCATGCGGTTCTGTCGGCAGATGATGTGCTGAGGGTGCGCCGTCTGCTGGATGATGCGGGGATCCGTCCCCAGGCGAGCGGGATGGTTTCCGATGAGCGGGGGGACCAGGCTCGCCGCTTGTTGATCCGGCTCGACCATCGCAGCGCCGATGCTTACTGGTTCGAGGGAGATGGGTTCGAGCATGCCACCCTGCAACCCCATGGCCTGTGGGCCACGGGCCAGAACCTCACCCATCGCCATGATCGGGATGTGGCGGGTCAGCGGGCTCCTCTGGACCATGAGTATCTGTCCAGGCTCAGTGAGCTTCTGGAGTCCGCTGATCGAGTGCTGGTGCTGGGCCACGGTCATGGTGAGGCCAGCCTGATCCCCAGCCTGTTGCGCCATCTGGCCCACCACCGGCCCGATCTGCTGAACAGGATCGACGCCA